>NZ_CP118953.1:325715-651430 GCF_029024625.1 Staphylococcus chromogenes
CCAATGATGATTCCAGTAGTGACGATGTTGGCACTCTCAATGGGAAGTCTGCTTGGAGGAACCGTCGTCATTGAAAATCTATTTAGCATTCCAGGTCTTGGCCAATTTTTAGTCGATAGTATTCGTGCACGGGATTATCCGGTGATTCAAGGGATAGTGCTATTGCTCGGTTTTGTCGTTGTGGTCTCAAATGCGATTGGAGATTTGATTGTCATGCAATTAGACCCGAAAAGACGTTTAACGCACCGTGATTTAAATGAAAATGCGATTCAACTTGAAAGTGAGGGAACGATGAAATGATTTATCGCTTACCAAAAATGGTTTGGGTGCTCGTTGCATATATTGGACTTATCGTGATTGCCCAATTCTTTATCGTTCCTGAAACCGCCTATAACGTGAATCTTAATCATATTTTTGAACCGATGAGTCCTACGCATTGGCTTGGAACAGACGATTACGGTCGTGATTTGTGGACGCGGTTAATCGTAGGGGCACGTGAAACTCTACTCGTCAGCTTGTTTACGCTCATTGTCAGTGTATTAATTGGTGTCCCATTAGGTTTGCTATCAGGCTATATTGGTGGGAAAGTCGACAGCGTCTTGATGCGCGTCGTGGACATAGGCCTCGGGATTCCAGAATTTGTCTTAATGATTGCGATGGCTAGCTTTTTATCGCCGAATATATGGAATTTAGTGCTTGCGATGGCACTCTTACGTTGGATGACCTACACACGCCTGACACGTCAAATTGTCGCTGGGATTAAATCAGAACACTATATTCAAATGGCGCAACTGTTTCATGTCCCAACTTGGAAAATTTTAATAAAACACATGTTGCCCCATATTGTGCCCTCAGTACTTGTTGTGGCTACGGTCGATTTTGGGAAAATTATGCTTTATATTGCGGCTTTATCTTTCCTCGGACTCGGCGCGCAACCGCCTACACCTGAGTGGGGCGCAATGTTGAATGCAGGCCGAGATTATATGACTTCTGAACCGCAGATGATATTAGCACCCGCCATTTTAATTACACTCACGATACTCATCTTCCAACTTACGGGAGATGCATTAAGAGACTTTTTTGCAAAGGAGGGGCGTTAAAGTGACAGAAATACAATTAGAAGTTGAAAAGCTTAGCGTCTCGACGCCCGCACAAACGTTATTGTACGACATCGATTTAGCATTGATGCACCGTCACGTAACAGCATTAATTGGGCCGAGTGGTTCGGGAAAAACATTACTGAGTAAAGCGCTCCTCAAACAACTCCCGCACACAATGACGATGGCGTGTGACACGTTGCGCTACAAAGGTGAAAGCGTGACAGAGATGAAAACGTTACTCGGTAAACGTATTGGCTATATGAGTCAAGACTACATGCACAGTTTTAATGAACACACATCCCTTGAGAAACAGCTCTTACAAATATACCGTTATCATTATGACGTAACGCAAGAAGAAGCGCATGCACGTATTCAACAAGCCTTAGGGTGGGTTGGACTAGAGGATTTAGATTTAAAACAGCGCTATCGTTTCATGTTGTCAGGTGGACAGTTACAACGCTTAGTCATTGCCAGTGTGATGATGCTAGAACCAGACGTAATTATTGCGGATGAACCCACAGCGTCCCTTGATGTCGTGAACGGTGCGCACATTATTCAATTGTTGAAGCACCTTGTAGATGCTCATGACGTGACTTTATGTATCATTACGCATGATTTATCACATGTAGCACGCATTTGCGATGAGGTCTATGTGATGGACCAAGGAAAAATAGTTGCGTCAGGTCCCTTTCACGAATTTGACGCACATCATCCACATCCGATGGTGGCACAGCTCTTTCAACAACGTCGCAGATTAGGAGGTTTACAATGATACAATTGGAAAATGTTTCAGTGGGTCAAGCGCATGACTGGCGCTTGCATCAAATTGACCTCACGATAAAAGATGGCGAGAAAGTGGGCATTATTGGGCTCAGTGGATCAGGAAAAACAACACTCGGAGAAGTATTAGTTGGCCTCAGACACCCTAGTAAAGGGAAAGTGCAGAATGATTTTCAAATACGTTTACCCATTTTTCAACATGCCAATCAAGCGTTTAACCCGAAACAAACACTAGGCGATGCACTAAAAGAAACACTTCATTTGCGACCTGAAGCTAAAACCTATTTGCAAGCCCGTTGTGATAGATATGTTCAAGCGTTTGGACTAAGTACAGAGTTATACGAACGTTATCCACGAGAAGTCAGCGGGGGACAATTACAGCGCTTAAACGTCATTCGGACACTCATGGTAGAACCAGACATGACCGTTTGTGATGAAATAACCTCTAATGTCGACGTTTTAGTAGAGCATGAAATGGTGCAACAATTGAACCAATATCATGCGGAAACAGGAAAAACACTTGTGATGATTTCTCATGATATTGCCTTTTTATCACAATGTGTGGACCGTTTTATTGTGCTTGAAGACGGAGAATGTGTCGACGATTTCTTGAAAGAAGAAATGTTTGAGCCTGAACGTCGTATTGCGACACAACGACTCATCGAAGTTTATCAATAAATTGAGAGTCACTTTAAAACAAAGGAGAGCAATCTAAAAAAGACAAAGCCTCCTTTTACAAGAAAGATTTGTCTACAATTTGAAAACAGGAGAGCCTAGGCCCTCCTGTTTTTTATTTTTTCATGATTTCGTTGTAAATCATGTCGCCAATGTATTTTGAGGCTTGACCATTTTCAATAGAACAGAAGCGGTCATAAAAAGCGTCGATACGGGAAGCGTAGTCTGTTTTAATCGTGTTGAGTTGTTTTAAGCCCTCGATCAGTTCGTCAGGTTGTGTATAAATCGGGCCTGGTAAATCTTTATGATAATCAATGTAAAAACCACGTAAGTTTTTATCGTATTTTTCAATATCATAGGCAAAGAAAAACTGTGGACGTTTTAAAATCCCATAGTCAAACATCACTGAAGAATAATCTGTAATCAATGCGTCACTGATCAAATACAGTCTAGAAATGTCATCATAATGAGAAACGTCGATTGCAAAATCTTCAAAACCATTTAAATCCATCGCATTAGCAATTAGATAATGCATACGTAATAAAATAACGTAATCGTCCCCTAATGCCGCTTGAAGTTTTGGTAAATCAATTTTGAGTTCGAACGTGTATTTCCCTTTTTTAATAAATTCATCATCACGCCACGTGGGTGCGTACATGACAATTTTTTTACCTTCAGGAATATTGAGTTCTTCTCTAATTTCTTGTTGTAAAGCTTCATCATTCGCACGATTGACTAAAATATCGTTTCTTGGGTAACCAATTTCTAAAATATCGTCAGGTGACATCCAAAATGCGGTTCTAAAAATTTCGGATGAGTAACGGTTAGGAGAAATCAAATAATCCCAACGTGACGTTTCTTTATTGAAATTACGTTTATACAGTGATGTTGTTGTGCCTGGCATACGAACCACTTTCATATCGTTAGCCAGTCGTTTTAAAGGTGTCCCATGCCAGGTTTGGACGTACGTCTGATTCGGCTTTTTATTTAAGAACAATGGAATACGCGCATTAGAAACCCACACTTTGGCTTCAGAGTAAGCCTTGTAATAAGCTTTTGATTCTTTTTGTACTTTCGTCGCTGAACCTGGAACATGACTGTTTTCCGGATCTTTGAGAATCCATTTGTAGTTGAGTTCTGGATAATGATGTTGCATGTATTCATAAATATATTTTGGACTATCACTATAATTTTTACCGCCAAATGATTCGAATACGACGGTTTTGTCATTCACATTTTCCTCTTTGTCCGTTAAGAAGTATTCAGAACGCTCTTTTCCTTTTTGACGCAAGGCAATACGTTTGGCATGACGTGTAATGAAGCGGAACTTATTAATACGTAAAGCCAATGTAGGCTTATTCATCGCAAATGCGAGCATTTCTAAAGAGAATAACAATTTTTTCTCACTTAAAATAGCCACGTTCAAATGACGTGCGACTTTAACGAGTGCGTCCGTATGTAGTTGTGTACGACGTGGGGTTTCATCAAGGTTTGGCATAAAGTCTTGATGTAACTTTTGAATCATTTTTTTCTTCACAAATTCACGGACAGGGCCTTTTTTGACACGCGATAAAGCGTCGATAAAGCTATCTACATAATCTTCGAAGAGCACATCAAAGCTTTGTTCAGATAAGGTATTAGTTTCGAACGGGTCATAAACTTCTCCTTTGAAATAAAACGGAAACTGCGTAATGCGTACAAAATGATTCACATATTGAACATATTCAAGAATGAAAGACCAGTCGGTGTAGACTTTTAAATCTTCGTTAAATTGAATATTGTGCGCTTTTACGATACCTGTACGGAAAATAATGTTACACGCCGTGTTTTTACGTAAGAACGAATTAGGATTCCGCTTCGAATCAAAATATTGCACTTGCACACGGTTTTGATCCACAAACTGAGGCATTTTAAGACTAAATTCATGAATAGGTGCAACTAATCCGTCGAGACCATTCAGATGCTTAAGGTAAAAATTCACCGCATAAGTGGCCAATTTATCATCCGCATCGACAAACATAAAATAAGGCGTATCTACATGTTGCATTCCCACATTTCTCGCGTGCGCATGTCCATGATTTTCCTCTAATTTCACATATTTTACGTTTTTATCGTAGCCTTTGAGTGCGGCTTTCATTAATTTTTCACTATTGTCAGTAGAACCGTCATTCACAAATATGAGGTCAAATGACTGGTTACGTTGACGTTTTAAATAGTCAATACACGACTCTATATACTCCTCAGAGTTATAGAATGGCACTATGATGGATAGTGCATTCATAAAGAATCATCCTCTCTTTGCAATTCTCATTCTCACGTATTATAGCATTTATTGAAAAGATAAAATAGCGGTTATCGTTTCGATATGAATTATTATAAACATTTTATTATAAAAAGGGATTTCGTCTGGTTGTTTATTAGTATGTATACCTATATAATTAGTAGGATATTATGACTTATTAATGGGGGTGCGCGTCATGTTATATACGGTAACATCGACTTTACCGGAATTTCACGGGGGAAGAACAAAATCTTTACTAAGTAGAAACTTATTCTTGGAGACCCAGTTACAACAAGACCACACAATTTTAACAACTAACTATAATCCAAATTATCCGCAGATTGAAAAGCGTTTTATTCAGCGGGGCGTATTGAGTAAAACGATGAAACATATCAATATTTTTGAATGGATTTCTAATGGAGAATGTTATCAATTTCCAACAACACCTTTTCGTAATCAACCCAAATATCAAAGTCATCACGTGAAGATAAAAGGTTTAAAACACGAGATTAAAGAAAAAACACCAGAAGTTGTTAGATACTATGAAAATAATCAATATGTACGCTATCGTAAATATGAAGATATAGATAAGGGAATCCTCAAATTTGAAGATTTTATGATTCCAGGCGTCAAGCATAAAATTGAACGTTGGGAATACAATGAATGGGGCTATTTACACAAAAAAACAACCTATTCGACTAAAAGGAATAAACGCTTAGCCGACGCCTTTTATAATCAACACGGAGAGGTCTATTGTAAGCGTTACTTTTCAGATGATGAACGCAGTAAAATCATTCAAATTGTCTTATACAAACACGGACAAGTATATAAAGTATTTGATTCAGAAAACGCATTTTTTACGTACTTTTTTGAAGCCGTTTTACCGAAAAATGCCATCGTATTTAACGATGCACGTCTTATTGATAAGTCGTTATTAGATGTGAAACAACCACTAAAAAGCATCTTTGTATTTCACAGTAGTCACTTAAACCTTCAAGGTGCACTTAAATCAAGATATAAAGTATCTCAAGCACGACATGATGAAATTTCAAAAATCTTTGTTTTAACAGATCAACAAAAAGCAGATGTTATGAAAGACTATGATATTGGGTCAGATCGCGTTGTGGTGATTCCACACTTTACAAAAATCAACACAACGAAAGCAGAACATAAAGAAGATAACTTTGTATTTATAGGCCGTATTGATGAAAATAAACAGGTGCCTAAAATAATTGATAGTTTTAAAATTTATCATGATCAAGGGTATCCGTATGGATTAAATATTTATGGTTATGGTGAAGATAAAGATATTCAAGCTGTAGAAACACATATAAAAGATTTAAATTTAACAGAAAAAGTCTGCTTTCAGGGGAGAACGCATCAACCTGATTTACTTTTTTCAAAACATCGTGCGTCCCTTTTGGCGAGTCAATATGAAGGCTTTGCGTTATCGGTGATGGAAAGTTTAAATAATGATTGTCCTGTCATTGCCTATGACATCAAATATGGTCCGGGAGAATTAATTCAAAATGGCCTCAATGGCTATACGGTCCCGCCACAAGATGTAGAAGGCATGGCGCAAAAAATGATTGAAATTACAAAGCATCCTATACCGCATGTGAAATTGGACGAGAAATTTAGTGAACAAGCGGCAATTGAAAATTACCGTGCCTTACTTAAGGATTTAGAGGAGAACTAATCGTGGGGATGAGGTGCTTCGACCCTATGGATTTAAGAAGCACCCTCGCGTTGACAGAGAGTCCATTCATCGATTGTAAGTTACCAAAAAGGAATGTTTTTAGAATTAAAAAGCACACAAAATATTAATGCGAGGCTGTCTATGTGACAGTCTCGTTTTTTAGTGTTCTTTTATTCAATGCAGAGTAATGCTATCAACAAACTAATGAATAAATATAATTTTTTAAAGTAGATTTAAGTTGTAAAAAAGTTAACGGTTTTGTTAGAATTAACAAAATAACTAATAGTGGGTGAAAAAGTGGGAAAATTAATTTCAGTCATCGTACCGGTTTACAATAAAGCACCTTTTTTAGAACGTTGTATTGAATCATTAGTCCATTTAAAAAAACATGAGTTCGTGGAAGCCATCTTTGTGGATGATTGTTCGACGGATGATTCATTAGAAATTATTAAAAAGTATGCGGCAGAATATGAGATGATTCAGTACGTGGAGTTATCTGAAAATACAGGAGGGCCAGCAGAACCGCGCAATGAGGGAATGAAACATGCGCAAGGGGAATATCTGACATTTTTAGATGCGGATGATTGGCTTGATCATGATCATTTTATTGAATTTGTTGAACGTGTCCATGCTGAGGGTTCTGATATAGGATTCGGGCGTACATTTAAACATACAGATAAACAAGTAACACAAGTGGCGCGTTTTCAATCTTTCGAAAATCGGTCTGGGCTCGTTCCTTATGAAATAGAAAAAGTTTTCCGTGCTGTAGGTCCTCCAGGAAAAATCTTCAAAAAGACTTTAGTGGAAACACATAATATCAGATTGAAACATTTAAAATATGGGGAAGATAAATTGTTTTTCACTGAATTGATTGCTAAAGCGGCAACCGCAACAATGACAACATTACCCGTGTATCACGTCAATCGATATAGTCAAAATGTGTCACTTGTTAAAACGACGACGCCATTCGAAAAAGCAAAAATTAATTATGATTTATTAAAAACGGTCATCTCGCTTAATATACCTGAAGTTGCCAAAACGAATGCTATTTCTCGTTTTATGGAACTCGACTTTATGAGTCGCTTTTTCTTCACAAAAACATTTTTAAGGTCGCAAGATAAAGCCGCGTACTATTCCCTTTTCGATAAGGTTTGTGAAACAATTGAAAATACGCATGTCGATATGGACGCACTATTTACGATAGAAAAGTATCGTGTAGCCTATGTGTTATTTAAACAAGGGGATAGAGAAGCGCTCGAACAATTTGTGAAATCTGTTTTTGAAGATGCCCAATTTTCAAGATTCATAGAGAATAATATTGTGTACCAAGAAATAGGCTTAGCCTCTATTACATCCTTAAAAGTTCCGTGTTATCCCGTTTATCAAGGCACACAAATCGTTGAAGGACAAAAATACGAAGTGATTGATGTATTGAAACCTGAAGCGGTATCGGTTCGTGGGGTACGTGCTGTAGAAGTACGCAATGAATTAAATGAATCAACTTTGCCTTTTGAGATGAAAGGTCGTCAGTTACTTATTCCAACAGAAGCACTTCAATTTCAAACAGAAGCGCCTTTTAATATTGCTGTGGATTATTCGAAATATGACACGGTGTTAGTTTTTGCGTCCTATCCTTCAACGCAAACAGAAAATGTGATGAAACGAAAATCATTCAAAGTCGAGTTTGAACCTGAAGATACGACTAAAATAGGGGGTAAACGTTATTTTAAAACTGCCCCACAATCCGTTCTCGCCATTAAAAAAATTAAATTGTACGAAGATGTGGATTTTACGCAAAAAGTGGCAGATGTTGAGCCAGGTACATTATTGAATATTCAAGGACTTGTGTATTCCTCTAATGAAACGCCACGCTTACAAACAGAAGAAGGTCTGATTTTAACGGCGAATATTGAATTTGTCGAACCTCTATCATCTGTTGACACGAACACCTATATGACTCAAATTCCAAAACGCGTTGAAATTACAAAAGGTTGTAAATTGTATACTGATCGTTCGTTTAAAAATGATCCTATTCGCAGTCTAAAAGTAGGTGAAACCTTTGATATTGAAACCATCATCTACACGTCGAATCACACGCCGCGACTTAAAACACAACAAGGCGAGTATCTCACTGCTAACAAAAATTTTGTAAAAGAGATTTCGTTTTAGAAAGAAGAGACACCCATTATGTTAGAACGTGTACTACGTTACCGAATTTTAATCCCGATTATTATTTTTTATTTTGTCATGAGCGTATTAACCCCTTTAACACATGATGATTTAGAGTGGGGCACTTCCTATGGCACACATATGTTTCAAACTTTTTATGAAACCTTAAATGGACGCTACTTAGGGAATACGTTCGAAGTCATTGCGACACGAGTGGCGTTATTCCGTTATCTCGTTTATGTCGTCTTTGCGATAGGCATCATGGTAGTTATTCAAAAAAGTGTGGATGATATTTTAGGGGAAGATCATCACCCCAATGATCATATGTTGTTATTGTTTGTGTTGATTTTGTTGATCCCTTCCACGATTTACAGTCAAATTTATGGCTGGTTTGCTGGATTTTTTAACTATGTCCCTGCCATGTTTGCTTCATTGCTCATTTTGCGCTATTGCATCAAATTAGTGCAACATGGCAAATTGCGATGGTGGGAAATGCTGTTGATGATGGTGACCGCTATTTTAGGGCAATGGTTTATGGAAAGCATGACCCTCTTTAATATTGCGATGATTACGATTTCAGCGATTGTTTATTATGTGAAATATCGTAAACATTTAAAACAACTCTTCATCGCTTTTGGAAGTGCGTTCATAGGAGCTATTGTAATGTTTACGAATCCCCAGTATATCAAAATTTTTGGTGGCCAATCCGATTATCAAAAAGTGAGTAGTGAGGATCAAGGACTCATCAGTCGAATGTTTCATACGTTGACGACGCAATTTCCAGAGCATATCATTTATCAATCGATACTGATTTTAATTCTTATCGCCATTTTGTTAGGTTATCAAGTTTATCGAAGTACTGTCCCGTTCTATGTGAAGGGTTTACTCTATCTAGGTTTAGCCAGTGCCCCATTGTACATGTTGTTGATTCGACTTCCGCTAGATCTTGACTTGAGACTTCATGAAGCGCAGGTTGCGTTCATAGACTTTTTCATTGCGATAACGTTCTATATCGCTTTGTTATTAAGTGTGTATTACGGTGCGTTACCTGTACGCATAAAGACATATGTTATGGTATTACTGCTCACGATTCCTATCATGGTGGCACCGCTGTTAATTGTACAGCCGATAGGCCCGCGAAATTTTTATGCCGTATTTATTATTTATGTGATGGTAGCATTTGTACTCTTACGTTATTTAAGGTTAAATGGGCCAAGTTGGCAATGGTTAATTCGCCTATTTGCGGTCACGTTTGCGACTGCGTATGTGGTAATGTTTTCGATCATTAGTATTGCGGATCATATGCGTCTTGCGGGCATCCATCGTGCCGCTTCTGAAAACCCAAATTTAACAACTTATCATATGCAACGGTTGCCTTTTGAAGAATATATGCAACGTTCTACGCCAGAAACCGAACGCCGTAAAGCGATTTTTAAAGATTTTTATGAAATTCCACAACATATCAAAATTACATTCCCTCCAAAACAGGAGAGAAAATAAATCAAAGGAGCAAAGACAGTCCATGTCTAAGCTCCTTTTTGATTTGTAAATCGAGAGAGTGTAGTGTGCAAGTTTAGGAAAAAATCTTAAAAAAACTGTCTACAAGTAGGGAAGCCTTGCAGACAGTTTTTAGTTATTTATCTTGTTTTTCCATTTGTCTTTCAATTTCATCAGCGACTTGTTGAACGTGTGTCCCTATGATGACTTGTGCTTGATGTTGTCCATTTTTCGTTACCCCGACAGCGCCGGCAGACTTGATTTGGTTCTCATTCATTAAACTTGTATCTTTGAGTTCTAAACGTAAACGTGTCGCACAGTTTGTGAGAGAGGCAATATTGTCTTCGCCACCCAACCCTGAAATGATTGTCGAAGCGGTTTGATAATATTTAGAGCCCGCTTGATGTGATGCGTTTTGAGTCAAGTCCACTTCAGGATCAGGAATTTCAGTGCCACGACCAGGTGTTTTTAGATTGAATTTCACAATCATAAAACGGAAAATCACGTAATACAGAACGAAAAATACGAGCCCTTGTAAGACGAGCATAAGGGGCAGATGGGCAATCGGATTAATTAAAGACAAAACGTAATCGATTAAACCGGCACTAAAAGAAAATCCTGCAGTCCATTGGAAAGTGGCTGCGATAAACAATGATAATCCAGTTAACACAGCGTGAAGGACATACAATTGTGGGGCCACAAACATAAAAGCAAACTCTATGGGTTCTGTAATCCCCACCACAAAAGCTGAAATAGAACCGGCTAACATTAAGCTTGCCACTTGTTTTTTGTTTTTACTGTCTGCGGTATGATACATCGCAAGTGCAGCGGCAGGCACCCCAAACATCATAATTGGGAAGAAGCCAGCCATGTAGCGACCTGTGATCCCTTCTGTCCCTTTTTGACTTTGGAAATTGGCAATATCATTGACCCCTGCTACATCAAACCAGAACACCGCATTGAGCGCATGGTGAAGTCCAGTAGGAATCAATAAACGGTTAAAGAAACCATAGAGGCCGGCACCAATTGGCCCAAGTCCTAGAATAAATTCCCCAAAGTTGACGAGACCTGAATAAACGAATTGCCAAACAAAAAGTAGAATGCCTGACAGAATGACACTGAATAATGCGGTCATAATTGGCACAAGACGTTTCCCACTAAAAAACGCTAAAGCGGTAGGAAGCTCAGTAGAGGCAAATTTGTTATAAGCGTAAGCCGCAATTAAACCGACGAGAATCCCGATAAAGACATTGCCGTTATTAATATTCGCAAATCCAGCATTAACGTCTTTCGTTGCGATATTTAAATAGTTCGCAACGTTTTCTGGTTTTAACAACGTCGTTACAGTGAAAAAGCCAACAACGGTTGCTAGTGCGACGGCACCATCATTTTTCTTAGCCATGCCAAGACCGACACCAATGGCGAAAAGCAGACCGAGTTGTCCGATAATGCCCATGCCGGCGTTAAAAAAGAATGTATAGTACGCATTTGTATTATTTGAAAATGCGGCAATCGTATTGGCGATTGCAATGAGAATCGCTGCTGCAGGTAACACCGCCACAGGAAGCATTAACGATCTCCCAATACGCTGTAAAAAGTTAAGCATAAGTACACCTTCTATTCTTAAAATATGTATGAGTATCAAGCGCTTTTGATAAGCACAACTATTATATAATAGCGCTTACAGATTGAATAGAGCCGTTAGATAAAAAACAAAAATTTGTAAAGTTATATTTAAAAATAAAGAGAGTGCATAACATTCCGGTATGCGCTATCGTCATAAAAATTCCAAAATTAACAGTTAGGCATAAAAAACCTACACATAGGCAATGAAAATGCCTGGATGTTACCTCAATAGATAGATTTTTAACAGTTAAGCAAAAAATTAGAGCAACTAGGCAACTTTACAATAATTTTACGGTCTTTTGGTATGCTACCAGTGAAAAAGCCACTTTTAAAGGGCTATACATATCCGAAGGGACTGGTAAAATGAAACAAACACAACGTCAACACACATTCTCAATCCGTAAATCCGTTTTCGGTGCAACGTCTGTTATAGTTGCCTCATTTATATTTATTGGTGGAGGCCAGGTGGCACATGCAGATGAGACAAACACGCCGACAACACCACAAGCTCAAACGACAACAGAACAATCGGTGCCAATGACAAAACTAGAAGCGCCACAAACATCGAAAACAACACCAATTGAATCAAGTCAAGTCACTGATGCATATCCACAAACCAGTGCATCTGCTAAAATGACAGAATTACAACCGGCGCCAACATCAGAGGACATGAAACCAGTAGAACCGGCACAAAAGTCAGAAGAGATGAAACCAGTAGAGCCGACGCCAACATCAGAAGAGATGAAACCGGTAGAACCTGCGCAAAAGTCAGAGGACATGAAGCCAGTAGAACCGGCGCAAAAATCAGAGGATATGAAGCCCATTGAGCCTGCCCAGAAAGACGCGACTCCAAGTACTGAACAACCTGGGATGCCTCTTTCGAAAGCCAAACACAAAACATCAGATGAATCTGCAGAAACAACAGAACCGACAACACATACCACTGAAATGACAGACCTTACAAAGGCTGACCCCTCAGAACATGACAAAAAGACGTCATCAAAAGCAGAAAAATCTAACGAAGAAGCCCAAGTACCTTCAATCGATAGTGAGTTTAGTCGAGTGAAAGTCAATCCTTCAGATAAAACAGAAACAGAATACACAAATGAACAAAAGTCGAAAACAGAATCATCTCAAGAAAATGAGGCGTCATTAAAATCAGTCGACGCGCCAAAAACAAAAGACACAACGACAAAAGCACAATTTACAAAACAAGCGAATGAAAAAACACCAGTTGTGAAAAAAGCGCCAGATGCTGTGCAAAATCCAGAACATCCTAAAAATAAAGATCCTTTTGTTTTTGTACATGGTTTTAACGGATTTGTAGGAGATGTTGCGGCGAAAGGTGAAAACTATTGGGGTGGCACAAAGGCGAATTTGCAAAATCATTTGCGTGAGTCAGGCTATGAAATGTATGAAGCGAGTGTGAGTGCTTTGGCGAGTAACCATGAGCGCGCTGTTGAATTATATTACTTCTTAAAAGGTGGCCGTGTTGATTATGGGGCAGCACATTCTGAGAAATTTGGTCATGAACGATATGGTAAAACTTATGAAGGCGTGTTAAAGGATTGGAAACCTGGTAACCCTGTTCATTTTATTGGACACAGTATGGGCGGTCAGACGATTCGCTTACTTGAACATTATTTACGTTTTGGTGATCCTGAGGAAATCGCTTATCAAAAAGCGCATGGCGGTGAAATCAGTGATTTATTTAAAGGGGGTCATGACCACATGGTGAAATCTATTACGACCCTTGCGACGCCACACAATGGTACACATGCCTCAGATGGTCTCGGCAATAGCCCAATCATTCGTAATTTACTTTATTCTTTTGCGAAAACGTCTAGCAATCTCGGAACGATTGATTTTGGATTAAATCAATGGGGCTTTAAACGTCAAGATGGAGAATCATTGATTGATTACAATAATCGCGTGGCTAAAAGTAAAATTTGGGATTCTGAAGATACAGGTTTATATGATTTAACGCGTGAAGGTGCAGACAAAATTAATCAAACTACCGAATTGAATCCGAATATTTATTATAAAACATACACAGGACTTGCGACGCACCCAACACAACTTGGAAAACAAATGGTAGATTTAGGAATTGAAGCGTCAAAAGTGATTACCGGCAACTACATAGGGGCTGTCGACGATGTGTTATGGCGACCAAATGATGGCCTGGTTTCTGTGATTTCTTCTCAACATCCTTCCGATGAAAAGAGTGTCGAAGTGAATGAAAATTCACCGCTTCAAAAAGGAACTTGGCAAGTCATGCCGACGATGAAAGGATGGGATCATAGTGATTTTGTAGGCAGTGATGCTTTAGATGCCAATCATTCTGACAAACAACTAACAGATTTTTATGATTCCATCGCAGATTATTTAATGCGCATTGAAAAAGCAGAACAATAAATAAAAGCGCTTTGTCAACGTCGGTTGGTGAAGGTAAAATGTGCTAAGTGGCAAGTTTTTGTTGCTTAGTACGTTTTTATATTTACTCACATATAACCTCGAAATGATGAAAATCCTATTTCTAAAGTTATTAAAATTTCTATAACCATAAGTGACATGTGTGATAAGCTTAATTTTATTGTTAATCCCTTCAATTGAACTGCTGATTAAATGAGGGATTTGAACCGTATTTGCAATATAAGTATAAATAATTGATTAATGTATTGATGACAATGACTATTTGAAGATTGTAGAAAAAATTATCAAGAAAGTAGGAAAAACGAAAAGTAAAGGTTCAATAAAAAAAGAACTACTTAACGAAAACTCTTCAGAAGTTGAAAATCATATATATAATCATTCAAATAGTTCTAAGATATTTCAGACAAAAATAAGTGAGTTAGAAAAGCAAATAGAAATCTTTGAAACTAGGGCTAAAAATGATGAAAAATATATTGATAATCTAAACAAACAATTAGATTATCAAAATAGCAATGTGAATACATTAAATAAACTGTTGGAAAATCAACAAATATTAGCTTTAGAAAGTAATAGAAAAATACAAAGATTGGAGTCTGAATTAGAAGAAAGGCAGCTTAATTATTCTTCTAATATAAGTGAGGATAAAGAAGTTCTAGAAACAAATCACAATACGGATTCTATTAATATTGATTCAGATAAACAAGAAGAAAAAATAGTTTCCCATTTTAATCGTGAAACCTGCCATTGCTCTGCAATAGTTTTAATAGGTTTCCCATTATCATAAAGTGTTTTGAGCAATTTTAAATCTTTGGTATTTAACTTTTCAGGTCTACCCCCAAGACGGTCTCTGTCACGAGCTACAATTCTACCCCTTGAAGAACGTTCTAAAATTAGATTACGTTCAAACTTTGTAACGCTGTGAATAAATGGAATAATAATTGTCCTGTAGAACCTGATTTATCCATCGTTATATTTTCTTCTAAACTATGAAAGCTCACTCCTCGTCCGTTAAGCTTATTGACTAGTGTGATTAAATCCTCCATATTACGTCCCAATCTATCTAATCTTCAAACAACAATTGTATCTCCTGACCTCGCAAATTCATTCACTTTATCTAAGCCCGGCTGTTTATTTTTGAACCACTTATATAGTCGCTAAATTTCTTTTCACAACCAAATGCCTTTAACTGATCTTCCTGTAAATTTAAATTTTGTAATTCAGTTGAAACTCTTGCATAGCTTATTTTCAAAATACAAACCTCCTATGTAATTCACTCTGTATGGCTACCTATTTTTTAAACTCAAATTACACAACACTTATTTGTATACGTGCATACCCTTATACATGCATAAAGTATGCACGTATAAGGTATGTAAAGTTTATTGGGGTATAGAGGTAATAAAACAACTTTATGTATGTTATAAGTTTTGTACTTGCAATTTTAGAGATATTTGTGCCATGTTGTATTTAAAGTGAGAATAACGGCTAGTGAACAACTCACCAACTGTTAAAAGTATAGAACCTAAATAAAAAAGCAGGTCAGCATCGCATCTGACCTGCTTTTTTGTGTGTTTTTGTATAGGATGTCGGCAGTTATTCGATCCATTGAATAACGTCTTCAGCTGAACGACGTCTTTTTTCACGTTTTGGTGCTTCTTTGCGATAGCCAAATGCGACCATGACAGAAGGGTAATACGTGTCTAAATCGATATAGCCTTTGTCACTTAACAATTGCGCCACTTCAGGATAAGAAAAGCCTTCCATAGGACAAGAATCGATACCTAAAATGGCTGCTGCAGTCATCATATTGCCAAGAGGGATATACGTTTGTTTACCAGCCCAATCTAATAATGTGCGCTCACTTTGGTAAAGGTCATTGCTGTCGTTTTGAAAAGTTGTTGTGGATTCTTGTTTTTGTTGAGACATTTCTGGCGTCATTTTTTGAATTTCTTCAAGCATGTAAGAGACGTAAGGGTTTTTCGGTTGAACATCTTTACGTGCCAAAATAAGCACAAAATGACTTGCTGAATCTAATTGTTTTGTAGCCCCCCAACTGTGAGGTTTCAGTTCATCACGTAAATCTTTATTTTGAATGACTAAAAATTTCCAAGGTTCTAATCCTAGTGAACTTGGAGAGAGGCGTCCTGTTTCTAAAATTGTGTTAAAATCGTCCTCATTGATTTTTTTCTCAGAATCAAATTGTCGAACAGCATGACGGAATTGATACGCATCGAGTAATAACTGTTTTTTATTTTCCATGACCATAGTCCGCTCCTTTTATGAATTGTGATATTTTAAGTATAGTGAAAAGACACAACAGATGAAAATATTGTGTTTAGGGGTCGCTTCTTTTGAAAATATGCTATTTCGGGTAGGAGTTTTATAAGAACTGAAGTAAAAGAAAGGAAGAGCGCAATGAACGAACAACAATGGCGTGAAGTTTTACCACTGGAAGACATTACCACGATACAACCTGTTTCAGGTGGCGATGTGAACCAAGCCTACAAAATTGAAACGAAAGATCAGCCTTATTTTTTGTTAGTCCAACCGGGGCGTTCTCAAGAGTTTTATGCGGCAGAAATGGCTGGGCTTCAAGCGTTTGAGGCAGCGGGTGTTACGGCGCCTCGTGTTATCGCCAATGGGGAAGTGTCTCACGATGCGTATTTACTTTTAAGTTACTTAGATGAAGGGACATCGGGAAGCCAACGTGCACTTGGTAAATTAGTGGCCAAACTTCATCATACTGAAAGTGAGAACGGACAATTTGGTTTTCATCTTCCTTATGAAGGGGGAGACCATCGTTTTGAAAATACATGGGCAGATGATTGGCGAACCCTTTTTATGCAACAACGGTTGATGCCATTACGAGATATGATTGTAGTAAGACAATTATTATCAGAAGAGGGGCTCGCACTATTGGATAAAGTCTATGACCTCATTGATACGACATTACAAAAGCATCAGAGTCGTCCCTCACTCCTCCATGGAGATTTATGGGCAGGCAATTATATGTTTTTAACAGACGGGACACCTGCATTGTTCGATCCTGCGCCACTATATGGTGATCGTGAGTTTGATTTAGGCGCAACGAAAGTGTTTGGTGGTTTCACCCAAGATTTTTATAAAGCGTATGATGAAGCGTATCCTTTAGAAGAAGGTGCACATCTGAGAATTCATTTTTATGAGTTGTATTTACTGCTCGTCCATCTCGTGAAATTTGGCGCCATGTATGAAGGAAGCGTCCGTCGCATGATGGATACTATTTTAAAAGAGGCTTAACGCATTGAAAGGAGTTTCGCAACATGAGTCGACAGCACAAGTATTTGAGAGTTATCTATATGCTTATTTTAGTCTTATGGCTAGGCGCACTGATATATCTCGGGATCTCGTACACACATCTCCCTTACACGGTTGCGACGCATTTTACGTTATTTGGAGAGGCTGATGCCTTTGGGCCGAAAAAGCAATTATGGTTCTTACCCATTTTCTTTTTAATTTTGTGGAGCGTGATGGTGGGAATGATTGAAGCGATGCCTAAAGTAGAAAGAATTATGAAAGGGAACATGAAATCTTCCCGAAAAGTTCAGTGGTTATTCGCAGTATTATTTTTTCTCTTTAATTTATGCGTGTGGGCTATGTATCTCTATCAATTGCACTCCCTACTTCATCACCACTAAAGAAAATATTCTCAAAAGAAAATAAAAAAGCCTACAAAGCAAAAAACTTTGTAGACCATGCGAGCTAGGACAGGTGCGTCCTAGCTTTTTCATTTAAGCAAAAAATGAAAATGAGAAGAAAACAATAAAATGAATGACCGCTAAAACGGCAGACCACTTTTTAGAAAGGTGACACGTAGAATGTAAAATCACGCCGAATAACCAAGCCGTCAAGATATTTTGGATGTTAATCGCTGCTAGTTGCGGTTGTCCTGGTGAAAAGATATTCAAAGAGGCGATATTGATATCAGGTAATTTTAGGCCGAACATCCATTGAATCAGTAGGGTCACAACAGCAACCACAGATAAGATGACGAGCATGAGTAACGTTGACGCCCAAATACTTTTAACAGACACGTCAGATTTTGCGATTTTAGCAATGATTAACACAATCACAAAATAAATGAGCCAGTTAAAAAAATTACCAAAAGGCACACCAATGCCGGTTAATATAGGCATTATAGTCGTCATGCCATCAATTTGTTCTTGCGGGAGCCCTTGTTCTTTAAAGGTAGCCGTGAAATCTGTGACAAAGGGTGTAAGAATCCCTGCGATGATAGATAACACAATTAATAAAAGAAGGTTTCGAAGTAATTTCGGATGATGGCGCTTCTTTTCAAACGCATCGATATGTAATAAGTTGCCTTGATTCATGGTTTGTCTTTCCTCCTGCTCATGTAAATCTTACTTTATATAAACGATACGATAAAATTATTAATTAATCAATAGAAGTTTTAAAGGGGAACTTTGTTAATCAAATTAAAATTATCGTAAAAAATTCTACAATTAGGTTTCGCATGATTGGAAAATCATATAAACTTAAAATAAATAAAGTTGTGTTGTTAGAAAAACATCTACGACTAGTTTTAAAGAAGTAATACCAATACTTTTGAGAAATCTTTTAATAACATTGGTGAGTTTTGTGTTCGTTAAAGAATTAATAGATTGTTTAGGTTTTGAATCAAATATTCTAAAACAAATGGATAAGTTGGTTCTATAGTATAATTTTATCGAAAATAAATATAGAATTTTAGGAGTTGTTTTTGATACAGTAACAGAAGATAGGAAAATAAAACCAATAATTCCTAAAATTGTTGAAAAAGGCATTGAATTCAGACATGTAATTGTTCTTATAAGTTATTTTAATGCTAGCCACGTCTACCATAGATATAAATATCATATTAGCTTGGTGACTTGGTTAATCTTAGTATGTTTATACTTCTAGATATACATCTAGCAAACACTATTAAATGCAATTCTCATTATAGTATTTTTAAAGAAAGTAAATTTAAGTTCATAGACTTAAATTAAATATATGCGGCCTTTTCATTACATTATTGTGATTGATCTTAGTGTATGTATTTTAAAGTAAAACAATCATTGAGGCATAGATATAGGAGATACTTATGACTACAATATGTATGATTAAAAGTTTCAATCAATCAATCGAATCCAGTTTAAAAACAAAGAATTAATTTGCAACTTTAACTGTATCATTATTGATGCTTGATATTTGTTCTAACATTGAATATAGCGATATTTCTTAAGTGGGTGTTAGATATAAGAAATGACAGAATAATTATTTTGTAGAATTATTTACACAATTGAAGAATATAACGGAAAAACAGAGAAAATGGAAGGTCACATTAATTTAACCTTCCATTTTCTCTGTTCAGTAAGAAATAATCTAAATATTTACAGTTCTAATGTAATATATATATTGCAAAATGTCAAATAGAGAATTCTACAGCTTATTAGTTTGAGTATAATAGACGTATAAAATTTTAAAAAAAGTTTAATTACTCAAAAAATACAAAATAACTCTTTCAAATTTTTAGGTAAACATGTATAATATTTTAAAAAAGGAGGTGGAAACAATGCTTAACTTACACAAGAAAATTGCGTGGACAGGTATTAAAGGATCAGCTGTAACAAGTTTTGTAAGTGCTTTAGCAACAGGAAGTGATATTTGGGCAGCACTTACAGTTGCCGGAATTGCATTTGGTGGTGGAGTTGGAACTGCTATTGCAGGTATAGGACGTGCAGCAATAATGAAATTCATTAAACGTTGGGGCGTTAAAAAAGCTGCTGCATGGTAAGAAATAATCTAAATATTTACAAAAGAGCCTTCTTAAAAAGTGGGCTCTTTTCTCAAAAAAGGAGTTTAAATGAAATTCACAATAGCTTGTTATTATCTCAAATTCAATTTCTTATATTTCATACAAAGAAAGTTTGAATTCATAAAAAACAATAATTTAAAAAAAATGTTTAAATTATTGTTTTTTATTCAAGTAATGACTTCGATATCCTTGCTATTTTTGACATCTCTTATAGTGAATTCATATCTAAAAAAACATGTAAATATAGATGTAATTGAATATTATTACTTTTTAATTTCTTTCCTTTATACAGTTTTAATACCCATATTACCTAGAGCAAAGATACTAATAAGCCCTATGGATAAGAATCTATTATATAGAGTGGGTTTGAAACAAATCGATATCTTCAACTTAATATATTTAACTGATGTTTTGAAGAAAATACCAGTTTATTTAAGTTTTATAGCTATAGGTTTAGGACTTAGTTTAAACCATCCACACCCTTGGATTCTATTAGTTAAAATAATACTTTCTATTTTTTATTTTATGGTCATTTCATATGTTATTCAAATTATTTATACAAATATAAAGGTTAAAAGTAATAGGAAAATAGCATCCATTTCATATTTTTTTATTAATATAATACTAGGTATAGCAGTTGCTATTATCGGTTTTGTGATTGCTTTTCTGATTTTAAATATTTTTATAAGACCATTTTTAATCTTCTCGGCGCACGTTTTAAAAATCAAAGAGAAATTTGAATGGAGTAACTATTTTTATAGTGTTAAAAATCAATTATTTGATATACATAGTAAAGCAACTGTTATTCTAGACGTTATATCACCTCATACAATATTTATAAAAATTAATATTTATAATGTAATATGGCTTATTTTAGTGTGTTTATTATTAGTGATATTTTATCGTTTTAATTTGGTTGGATATTGGTATAGGAAGGACGATATATATAATTCTTGTTTAAACAGAGATGTTTCTTTGCCTAATTCACTTTTCTTTGTACAGTTGAAACAGTTACTGAGCAATAGAGAAGAAATAAATTTACATAAACCATTTATTTATATAAGTTACTCTATTTGGTTTTTTTTAGGAGTTATAATTTACTTTTCACAATTTTCAAGTAGTCAGTTAGCAAATGCAATGGCATTTTTGATGATTCTTAACACAGTAACTCGTGACAGTTTCTCGGCTGGAGTGGATTTGTTTACCAGAACTTTAAGATTTGATTCTGATGGTAAAAGTATAGGTCTATATAGAATGTCCAATACTAAATTTCAAAAGATTTATGAAGCAAAAATTCTCTTAATTCGCTTTTTAGGAATTAAGGAAACAATTATAATTGCTATTTTATTGTCCATATTTTTTGATATGGATATATACCTATACTTCGTTCTAATACAGATTATTGTTATCAATGCTATCATAATTCCTAATTTATCACTACTTCCGTCATATCTATCACCTCACTTTAATTATCAACATTACAGTGAATTTGATTATTTTGAAGATCAAAGTATTTTAGAAGATTCATTGTTTGATAAAATTAAAAATTTCATTTCATCATCCTATTTCTTTATTTTTTTTATAGGTTTTTTATTACAACGTGAATATGTTGATATAATATTTTTTATTATTATATATAACATTTTACTGTTTATAATACTTATTTATTTTATATATTTTTCTAAGAGTAAAATAACTAAAAAATGGGAAAAGAGGGATTTATATCTATAATGTAAATTACAAAAAAATATTTCTTTTTAATTTGTCTATCTTGGTTGTGGGTTTTTTAATAGGAATTTTACTTTATTACTTCTTAGGTGTAGACCTAGGTAAGGCAGTAATATCTGAAGATTTGAATGTTAAAGATTTATTTGTTCACAATTTGACTTATTTTATAATAGCGGTTTTCGGTTTTTTATCTTTGGGTATTTTGAATGTTGTAATGATATTTTTAAATTCTGCTATAATAGGTTTTTTTATAGCTCACGGCATAAAGAGTGGTCAGACAATTAAAGTCATTTTAGCGTTAGCTCCGCATAGTGTATTTGAGATAGGGGCATTATTGATAGCTTCTACATTTTCATTAGGTTATATATCATACTTGTATAATAAATTTATTAAAAAAAGGGAAATTAAAACTAAAATATACAGAGATTTTGTTCTCGTAATTTTACTTGTATTAATATTAACTCTTGTTGCAGCGTTAATTGAAAAATATGTAAATTTAATATAAGAGGGGCTATAAGCGTGTTAACTGTAAAAAATGTACAAAAAAAATTCGGAAAATCAATATCTGTTTTAAAAGACGTAACTATAGATTTTGATGAGAACAGTATAAATTGCATAGTTGGCGCAAACGGTGCTGGTAAAACAACTTTACTAAATATAATTAGTGGATTAATACTGCCTAGTAATGGCAATATATTTTTGGATGACAAAAGTATACTTAAAAATGTTAGTTTAAGAAACAAAATTTTTTATGTTCCTGTTGACCCTTTTTTTTATGAAAAATTGAGTGCAAAAGATAATTTGGAAATAATAAGTAATTTATATGGAAAGAATATTGGTTCAGAATTAGTAATACAGACTTTAGAAGAAGTTGGTTTAAAGAGAGAAGACTTAAGAACTCCGGTTCAAAATTTTTCTACCGGTATGAAACAAAAGCTTAATTTTGCATCTATGTTGTTAGTAGATGTACCCGTTATATTATTAGATGAGCCGTTTAATGCGTTAGATTCAATTACACAATCTAGGTTTTCAAAAATTTTGAAGGATTTAAGGAGGAAAAAGAAAACTATAATATTTACTAGTCATTTACCAAGTACAATTTTAGATCTCGCTGATAATATATATTTTTTAAAAAAGGGAATTATAGTTGAGAAAAAAAGAAGGGATTTTTTTGACAGAGAAAGTTTAGAAATATGGTTATCTGATAATCAAAGGGAGGAGAATCAAAATGAAGAAGAATGATTTGTTAGTAATGCTAGTAATTTATGTTATTACTTCTGTAGTTATGTATATTAGAGTGGGGGTTAGTTTTCAGTTTTTTATGTACTTAATTTTATTCCCAATAGTATTCATGATTTTTGCATCAATCATGAATATCATTAAGAAAAAGTAGTATTGAGATGAGTAATATTGAATAATAAAGTAAAATTTGAAAGAATCGCACTTTCTATGACTCAAAAAGATCTTGCAAAAAAAGTTGGAGTAACAAGACAAACTATATCCCTTATTGAACAAGGTGATTATAACCCTTCATTAGCACTTTGTAAGAAAATTTGCTTTACCTTGGGGAAAAGTTTAGACGAACTATTTGGAGAAGATATGAAATGAAACATTATTTTACAAAGAAAATATTGCCAAAAGACGAAAGGAAACGCGAAAATATACTCTATACGATTTCAGAATCTACTATAATATTCTTTGTGGCCTTATTTATTTATGCTATTATCAATAGATCTTCATTAAATGGTACATTAATGGATAAAATGGTTATTGGAAGTATTATCTTCTTTATTTCGTTTATATTCATTAGATATATAGCAAGTGAAGTAACTAGAGATGATATTGATACAAAGCGAAAATTTTATTTTCAACTATATTTCAAAATGTTATCGAACTTTATAATTTCTATGATTATATTATTGTTTATCGCTTTTACAAATATTATTTATTTTAAATTAATTACATATATAATTATGTTTTTCTGTTTTTTTATTCCTCTCATGATTGTCAGTTATTTAGAGTTGTATATTTCCTATAGAGCTAGCAAGAATCTATTTAAAGAGTGATTACGGATTTATATTATTACTCACTTTTTAAAATTCAAAATAAAGCAATTGGACTAAAGTATTAATATGAGGGGCTGGGACATAGGGTTTCAGTTCCTAAGAAAAACACCACAAAAATCTTTTGAAATGATTTTTGTGGTGTTTTTCATTTGAATTCTACTTGAAATTAGCACTTATCGTGCTAATTTTCTTATGTTTAGAGCCATAAGGGCAATTCCAATTTCACATTCGACTTTAGATTGGGTGCGTACGGATAATCTTTTGAAACCCAAATTAGCCTTCAGATTTCCAAAAGCTGATTCGACATCTATTTTACGTTTTTTGTAGATGCCATTCATTTTAGGATCTGAAAGCAATTGTTTAGTATAGTTTTTTAGATATTCCCATGTGAAGTTTTTCAGTAATTTTTTATTTGTATTCGGATTTTTAGTTTGTTTCATACATTTGCTTCGCAATGGGCAATCGAAACAATCTTCACATCTGTATTCTTTGAAATCTCGACGATAACCATAATAATCATGTCTAATTCTATATTTGAAGAAATGTAACTCTTTATTATTCGGGCACAAGTAATAGTCGTCTAATTCATTGTATCGCCAATTTGCAGAGATAAACGGATCATTTTTAAATTTCTTTTTCCCTTCTTTAATATACATTCCATAAGTGATTAGTGGCGCCTTCTCAAAATCATCTAGTATCATTTTATAATTACTTTCACTACCATAACCTGCATCAGCTACAATATACTCCGGAATGCCACCATATAATTCTTTCATTTCATTCAAAAACGGATCCAGTGTTCTTGTATCTCCCGGTTTATTATACACGCCGTAGGCGAGTACAAATTGATTATTCGTTGCTATTTGTAAGTTATATCCTGGTTTTAATTGTCCATTTTTCATGTGGTCATCTTTCATTCTCATAAATGTCGCATCATAATCTGTTGTTGAATAGCTCTTTCTGTCACCATAAATTTCTTTTTGATTCTCATATTTAATTTTGCGTTCTCTAAATCATTAATTGCTTTTTTGCTTTTTTTAATTTGGGTTCGCTGTTTTCTCAATGTTTTACGTTCTTGAGTATTGGCCGTGTTTTCGATTTGAGAAGTCAAATTTTTTTCTTTGTTCTCTAGATAGGTTTCGATTTGATTCATCTCTTCTTTAGACAACTCTTTTGAGGATTCTTTTTTTATTTCCTCAGCTACTAAAGTTTCGTAAAGTGTATTAGACTTTTCAACAACCGATTGGCTGAATATTTCGGTATTTGCGAGCCATTGAAACGTATATTTATTGGCATTTGCTTCAAGCTTAGTTCCATCGATGTAAACAACATCTTCAGATATTAATTTATCTTCGATTAACTAAGCTCTAAAACCAACAAATAAAGTTTGTAAAATTCCCATCATGTGTGGATTCATTCTGAACCTATTTATAGTTCTGTAAGAAGGTGTTTGCCCTTGGGCAAGCCACATGAGACGACAGCTATCTTTAAGAAGGAATGCTATTTTGTGTCCTGAAAAAACAGATTGAGAATAGCTATAAAGAAGTATTTTTAACATCATCTTGGGATGATAAGAAGAGGGGCCCCTATGATTGTAATAGTCATTGAATTCTGCGTCAGGGATGGACTCAACAAGATGATTAATAATAGTAGAAACATCATTTTCTGGAAATGTAATTTCCGTTTCAATTGGTAGTGTTAGTTGAGACATGTTATAATTTTTATACATATAAAGTTCCTCCGTATCATTTTGTTTGTGGTTATTCATTATTATACGCGAGGACTTTATTTTTTTGGAATAATATATAAAGGGAATCGTTTAAGTAAAAATGATTTTACCTAATCGATTCTCTTTTTGGGCTAGGAATTATGTCCCAGCCCCTTTTCCATTTAAGTAAATAAAGAGAATGAGAGAACAACAATAAAATGAATGACCGCTAAAACGGCAGACCACTTTTTAGAAAGGTGACACGTAGAATGTAAAATCACGCCGAATAACCAAGCCGTCAAAATATTTTGGATGTTAATCGCTGCAAGTTGCGGTTGCCCTGGTGAAAAGATATTCAAAGAGGCGATATTGATATCAGGTAATTTTAAGCCGAACATCCATTGAATCAGTAGGGCCACAATAGCCACCACAGATAAAATAACAAGCATGAGTAACGTGGACGCCCAAATACTTTTAACGGACACATCAGATTTTGCGATTTTAGCAATGATTAACACAATCACAAAATAAATGAGCCAGTTAAAAAAATTACCAAAAGGCACACCAATGCCGGTTAATATAGGCATTATAGTCGTCATGCCATCAATTTGTTCTTGTGGGAGCCCTTGTTCTTTAAAAGTGGCCGTGAAATCTGTGACAAAGGGTGTAAGAATCCCTGCGATGATAGATAACACAATTAATAAAAGAAGGTTTCGAAGTAGTTTCGGATGATGGCGCTTTTTTTCAAACGCATCGATATGTAATAAGTTGCTATGATTCATAGTTTGTCATTCCTCCTAATCATGTAAATCTTACTTTATATAAACGATACGATAAAATAATTAATTAATCAACGTCAGTTTTAAAGGGGAGCATTGTTAATCAAATTAAAATTATCGTAAAAAATTCTACAATTAGGTTTCGCATGATTGAAAAATCATATAAACTTAAAATAAATAAAGTTGTGTTGTTAGAAAAAAACATCTACGACTAGTTTTAAAGATTATTAAGTGAGGAGAGAACGTTTTGAAGAAAAAATCAATGATTATCTTGTCGATTGTCGGGATTGCCCTGTTAATCATCGCAGGATTTATCGCAAAAGCAGTGACAGGCTCGAACAAAGATGACAAAGCAGCTTACGATACATATCAGGTGAAGACTGAAAGTCCGATTAAAGTGACGGGCAAGGTTTCGCCAGAATCTATTAAAACATATCAAAATAATGCCCAGTTAGGCGATTTCGTCAGTGTACAAGTCAATGAAGGACAACGTGTGACACAAGGGACCCCTCTAATCAACTACGACATTAACCCGAATAAACGCAATGAGTTATACCAACAAGTGCGTCAAGCAGAAGCGAAAGGCGATCAAACAGCCATCAATGAAGCGTGGAAACAATTGAATCAATACGATAGTCAAGTAAACGATAGTGTCTATGCGACGTTCAATGGGATTGTATCGGATATTAAAAAGACAAATGTGGGTAAAGGCGAACCGATTTTGAAATTAATCGCCGATGAACCTCAAATTAAAACGACGGTCTCGGAGTTTGATTTAAACAAAATCTCAGTCGGTGACGACGTGAATGTTACCGTGACTAGCACGGGTAAAAAAGGAAAAGGCAAAATTAAAAGCATTTCTGAACTCCCAACAAGTTATGACCAAGCTCAACAAGCAGGTGGACAAGGTGCGATGAGTGGAGCCGACCCAAGTGGAGATTCTGGAGAAGGACAAGCGATGACCGCGTCTAATCCGACGGAAACCAATCCAACTGGAGGAGATGACAGCGCGTCTTCAAAATATACTGTGATGATTGGGGACTTAGATTTTGATGTGCGTAACGGTTTCTCAGTTGAAGCTGAAATCCCCCTCGACACGATTAAACTCCCATCGTCTGTGCTGACGAAAGATGATCACGTGTATGTGGTGGATAAAGACGGTACAGTTGATAAACGACAAATTAAATATGATGACAATAATGGGGACCTCATTTTGAAAAAAGGTCTGAAGAAAGGTGACAAACTCATCAAAAATCCTGATAGCGATTTAAAAGACGGGAAAAAAGTTGAGGTGTCCTCATGATAGAACTCAATCATGTGAACCGAAGTTTTAAAAACGGCAACGAAACGAATCACATTTTAAAAGACATTCACTTACGAATCGATGCAGGTGAATTTGTGGCGATTATGGGGCCTTCAGGTTCAGGGAAAAGTACGCTTATCAATATTTTAGGGTTTATCGATCGCGGATACGAAGGCGACTATTTGTTTGACGGCCATAATTACCAACAACGTTCAGATAATGAACTGGCCGCCATCCGTAACCGTACCGTTGGCTTTGTGTTCCAAAACTTTAAACTGATTCAAAACAATACGATTTTAGAAAATGTGAGCATTCCCTTACTCTATGCCGGCCTTTCTGCAAGAGCCCGTAAAGAACGTGTGCGAGCGATGTTACATGAAGTTGGTCTTTACGATAAAGAACAACTTGTGCCGAACAAGCTTTCAGGAGGCCAACAACAACGTGTCGCTATCGCAAGGGCGATTGTTAATGAACCTAAGTTTATCATTGCGGATGAACCGACAGGGGCGCTAGACTCAAAGACTTCACAAGATATCATGACATTGTTTTTAAAGTTAAACAAAGAACAAGGTACAACCATGATTGTAGTCACGCATGATCCGAAAGTCGCCGCACAAGCCGATCGCGTCATTCATATTTTAGATGGTCGTATTCAAAAAGAAGAGGTGAACGTACATGAGTAACTTTAACAATATTATTCACGTTGCCTTACGTTCTATCCTGAAAAACAAACGTCGTAATATATTTACGATGATTGGGATTATTATCGGTATTGCCGCGGTCATTACCATCATGTCATTGGGAAACGGGTTTAAAGAAACCGCCAATAAGCAGTTCAATGATGCAGGGGCCTCTAAAAATACCGTGCTCATTGATTATATAGACAATCAAATGGCCGAAGGGAAACCCCCGGCGAACACGACACCTTTCACGGCCTCAGATTTAGATCTTGCCAAACAAGTGAAAGGGGTACAAGATGCGAAACTGAAGAAGAATGACCAAGACGGATTAAGCAGTGAAGCCCGGAGTGTTAATAAAAAATCTGACATCACGATTAAACCAAAAACGTCCGCACGTGAGACCCAACAAGGAAAAGGATTCACGTCTGATGATAACGAGACCTCAGACCGCGTCGCAACGATTAGTTCCGAAGTGGCTGACAGTCTGTTTAAAGGAGATGCGGTCGGCAAGACGATCTATATTGATGGGATGGGATTTGAAGTAGTTGGCATTCAAAATGAGATGGTCACACCGAATCTTGTTCAAATCCCTTCTAATACATTGAAACGTTATTTGCCGAACTTAACTTCCGCAACGCCGCAACTAGAAGTAAAGTTTAATGAAAGTATGAGCAAAAAAGACGTGGCCAATGCGGTCGCAGATAAATTAAACAAAAGCGGCTCGGCTGTGGGCAGCGGAACCTACCAATACACAGATATGGAAGCGCTCATGAAAAACATCAACAAAGTATTTGATGCGATTACGTACTTTGTGGCAGCGGTGGCAGGTATTTCCCTCTTTATTGCCGGCATCGGTGTCATGAACGTGATGTACATTTCTGTGGCGGAACGTACGGAAGAAATCGCCATTCGACGCGCATTTGGCGCAAAAGGACGTGACATTGAACTTCAATTTTTAATTGAAAGTGTCATTTTATGTTTAATCGGAGGCATCATTGGTTTAGTCATTGGAATAGCGATTGCCGCCCTCGTTGATGCGTTAACGCCAGATTATATTAAAAGTTCAGTTACCCTAGGATCAGTCCTCCTTGCGGTGGGCGTCTCCTCCTTAATCGGTATTGTCTTTGGATGGATTCCGGCCCGTGCGGCATCTAAGAAAGAACTGATAGACATAATCAAGTAAGTTTAATGAAGATCTAGTAAAATTGCATAATTCTACTAGATCTTTTACTCTATGGTGTGAAAATCAGACAATTGAAGTTGGTGTGAAATTTGAAAGAATTACTTTCTACAATATTAATGATATAACTATAGGTACATTAATTTTTTTGTTGTTTTCTAATTCTCTGCTAACGCTAATAGGAAAAGTAATATTTAACTTTTTGTGTGTAGCATTAATACTAATTTATTAGAAAGATTTTCTTTTAGAGACCAAGTGTCTTATTTTAATTTAGTTATTATTAAGCCTAGAAGAAGCCAAAAAGACAACACCAAATTCTTATGATAATATCATTATGAATGTTCTTACAGTTATATCTTACAACTAAAAAGGGGATACTTGGAGGTAAGAAGATGGACATTAGAGATTTTAAATTATATGAAATTATCTTTTTAATAATTTCTATGCTATCAATTATCACAGTATTTCTTAATGTTGCTGATATATTAAAAATACCAATACAATGGCAATATTGCTTTCAAGCAATGATATTTTTATCTTTAGGTATATTAACTATAAGAAAAATGAAAAAAGGTGGAATTATTGCAATTATAGCTAGTATCGTAATAATATCGGCTATTTTTTATTGATTCTATACTTTTAACGGTTGGTGAGTTGTTCACTAGCCGTTATTTTTGTTTTAAATTCAAAAATAGTACACACAAATATCTCTATAATTGGGCTCTTTGTCAACGTCGGCTGATATAAGTCAAAATGTATGTTAATGATATTAACTCTTTGTGAAAAGATAAAAATCAAGAGTATTAATACTGGAAATAGAATGAAAATAGTATAGAATATTTATGAAAGATAGGACAAGATTCAATTTATGATATGATGAAGTGCTATCGAATAATTGAAAAAGGAAATAAGAAAGTGAATAAACAAAGAAAATCATTAATTATGAATATAATCGTCGGTTGTATTGCTTTAGCCATTTTGCTTGGAAGTGTGAGTGTTTATCGCCACTTAAAAAAACGTCATGAACAAGAATGGGCAAATTTACAAACAAGCCAACAAGATAAACCAGCGGCGCATGTGACAGATATTCCACGGCTTAAAACCGTGATGGACGCGCACAATCCTGTTTATCCTCAAATTGATCGCTACTTAGAGCGTGAAAATTTTAATGGATCTATAGCTATTTATGATAATGGCCATTTGAAAATGAACAAAGGTTACGGCTTTCAAGATATTGAAAGTGGAAAAACCAATGATGCCAATACGCTCTTTTTAATTGGATCTGCACAAAAGTTTTTTACGGGCATTATGCTAAAGAAATTGGAAATTGAAGGTAAAGTTAATATTAATGCGCCAGTTACCCAATATTTGCCACAGTTTAAAACGAAAAAGCCGATAACGTTGAAAGATTTAATGTTACATCAAAGTGGACTTTATAAATATAAAGGGTCGAAAAATAGATTGAATTTAGATGAGGCCGTTACCGCCATTCAGAAAAAGGGCATCAATCGAAAATATTATCACAAACATTTTTATAATGATGCGAATTATCTCGTATTGGCGAAAGTCATTGAAAAAGTGACGCATCAAAGTTATACCGAAAATTACTACAAACACTTTGGAAGTCCTTTAAACTTGAAACATAGTGCCTTTTTTAATGATGTCCGTTATCAAGAAGATATGGCCAAAGGATATAAACGCAATAAAAATGTACCGGTCTTTACGCCGACGCTCTTTTTAGATCAATATTATGGTGCAGGAAATTTATATATGTCGACACACGATATGGGATTAGTTGTTAGAAATCTTCAAATGAATCGTATGTTTCCTGAAAACGTCACCCAACCTTATATTCATGAAATTAACACCGCACGTTATCCTGAAAATTATCGCTATGGTTTTTATGCGTTCCCAGGCTATAATCGCATCAATGGGGTCTTTTACGGACAGACGTTCACCACTTATTTTAATGACCGCTATATTGTGGTCATTGCGACAAACTATGAAAACAATAAACCGAACCTTTTGGAAAACAAAATGAAACATATCTATTTTAATATGTTAAAACAACCGAAAACGCGTTAACTGTTCAAATGCAAAAGCCATCAAAATTTACATTCAAGTAGATTTTGATGGCTTTGCTTTTTAAACAACGTTTCCACACGGACCACGTTTTAAGTTATTTCGTAAAGTGGTATATAATGATAGTGATAAAGCTAAAAAATAGGAGGAAGAAACTTATGAAAACATTTTGTAAAATAGGCGCTTATGTAGCAGGAGCCATCGGTGTCGCAATGCTTTGGGGTGTGGCAATTTTAACGTTACAACAATATCGTGAAGATGAACATATGCTTGAAGACACAAAAGCATCATAAACAACTGAGAAATGTGAGGGGATTGGATGAAGGTCTTGTTGATTGAAGATAACCACATGATTGGCGAATTACTTCAAAATATGTTGAAGTTACGGCACTATAGTGTGGATTGGTTAAAAAGTGGCGAAGAAGTTGCACTTTATATGAACCAAATTCATTATGATGTGCTTCTTGTGGATTGGATGCTTCCCGATCAAAGCGGTGTGGATATTATTCGTGCCATTCGTGCGCAACATGAACCTATCCCCATCATCATGTTAACAGCGAAATCACAAACCGCAGATAAAGTGGAAGGTCTAACGGCTGGGGCGGATGATTATGTGACAAAACCCTTTGAATTTGAAGAACTAGAAGCTCGGATGCTTGCGGTGATGAAGCGGTATCACGCAATGGATACGCACAAGAAAACGATAGGCAATGTGACGTATGACTATCAAAAACATCAATTTTTAATGTCAGCACAAGTTATGGACTTAACACAAAAAGAGTATCAATTACTAGAATTGTTGTTTTTAAATGCCGTTGTTTCGCGCACGCTTATTATTGAAAAAGTATGGTATTTGGATCAAATCGTTTCAGACAACAATGTGGATGCGCTTGTCCGCCAACTACGCAAAAAGTTAACGACCTTAGGAGCCACTCTTCAAATTAAAAGCATCCGTGGCGTCGGCTACAAATTGGAAGTGATATCATGACAGAATATCGCTTCTGGCCAGCCTTCATCAAATATGCCGGGATGTTATTTGTCTTATTAAGTACGCTTTTTTTAATAATCGTCATTTTATTCAGTTATAAATTGAATCAAGAAATGAGCGAAACAGCGAAGCGTCAGACCGCAAGCGTTCACCACGCAATTGAACATCAGCAAAATGTAAATGCGTCACACGATTATTTTATTGTCAAAGAGGGGCGTATCCAAGAAGCACGGACGCCATTTTCAAAGGATACGTTAGAAGATCGATTTGTGCATGCCTCAGAAAAGCTACCATTTATTGATGAGAGTGCGCATGGTGTGTTTGATGTGCGTAAGGTTCCATTATCGGACCATCGGACATTATATAGTTTGACGAATGTGAGTGACTTTCATGAAACAAAAGGGTTTTTAGTTGCCGTATTAATGGGGAGTTTTGGTCTTGGCTTCTTAATGATGATGGCGTTAGCTTATTATTTGGCAGCACGCCCTGTCCGAATTTATGAACAGTTGATGCAAGACCAACGGCTTTTTATTCAAAACGCCTCGCATGAGATGAAAACCCCGATGGCCTCGTTATTGCTTGGCACACAGTACATAGAAATGCTAGATCGTGAAAATCTGAGTGAGACAAGTCAACACACCTTAGGACAAATGAAGTCAGAAGTCACGTATATGCAACAGTTGATTGATTCAATGCTTGAGATAGAAATGAATGTACAAGATTTAGAGGCGATTAATATTAGTCCAGTTTTAGACGATGCGGTGCACTCTATCGAAATGGCTTATGGCGTTCGGATACAACGGTTGTATGCCCACGATTTGACCTATCCTATCTTACCATTCCATTTAAAACAGATGGTGAATATTTTATTAGAAAATGCCGTGAAACATAACACCTCAGAGGTGCATATTTCTATAAGCGCCTCAAAATTAATTAATGGCATAGAACTGCGTGTTCATGATGATGGTATGGGGATTTCTAAAGACGCGCAACAACATATTTTTAAACGTTTCTACCGCGGTAACGTTGTCCAAAAAGGCTCAGGCATTGGGCTGTCACTTTTACAAGCGCGTGTTCAACAATATGGTGGGACAATTGAAGTCATTTCCAAAGAAGAAAAAGGAACAACTTTTTTAATAAAACTTTAAAATTTTCAGGTTCATTTCAGTTTTCTTCAGTATATTAACCTTATTAAGAAAACAAGGGGTTGATATACATGCCATTACATCCATTATTAGTACACTTCCCAATCGCATTATTAACATTTGCGACATTTTTGGCACTATTAGCTGTTATTTTGAAGAAAAAAGATTTATCCTTTTCATTAGCACTTTTACTTATCGTAGGGATGGTCACAGGGGCCATTAGTTACTTACTTGGCGATAGCGGAGAAGCATACGCGATGCAACATTTTAATCCACAGCATGTAGAAAGTTTGGTTCACTTACACGAAACGTTCGCAATGTTAGCATTGATTGTTTACGGTTTAGCAACAGTGATCCAACTTGGGGGAATGTGGTTTAAAAACTACGCCACTTATTCAAAATGGGGCGTACTCATTTTAACAATTATCGGATTTGGACTGCTCATCATTACGGGACATCTCGGCGCGAGCATTACTTACGGAAATTAAGGGAGGATACGGCTATGGCAAGAAATTATTATTTCCACCATGTAGAACATCGAAAATCTCAAAAAAGTTCTAAAAAGACGTTATGGGCATCACTCATCATTACACTCTTTTTCACAATTGTAGAATTTGCAGGAGGGATTATTTCTAACTCTCTTGCTTTACTTTCAGATTCATTTCACATGTTGAGTGATGTCGTTGCGCTTGGTTTATCCATGGTGGCCATCTATTTTGCCAACCGTAAACCGACCGCAAGATTCACATTTGGTTATTTACGCTTTGAAATTATCGCAGCCTTTTTAAACGGGTTAGCTTTAGCATTGATTTCGCTTTGGATTTTTTATGAAGCTATCGTGCGCATCATTTATCCAAAACCTGTTGAAAGTGGACTTATGTTGGTCATTGCGACAATTGGTCTGATTGTGAACATTATTTTGACACTCATTTTGATGCGTTCACTCAAAAATGAAAATAACATCAACATTCAAAGTGCATTATGGCATTTTTTAGGCGACTTGTTGAATTCTGTCGGTGTCATTGTCGCGGTGGTGTTAATTTATTTTACGGGTATCCAATTGATTGACCCAATTTTAAGTATAGTGATTGCGGTAGTCATTTTACGCGGGGGCTATAAAATCATGCGAAATGCCGTGTTGATTTTAATGGAATCTGTACCTGAACATTTAGATACAGATGAAATTATGGACGATATGAAACAAGTGGACCAAATTCTAGATGTCCATGAATTTCATCTTTGGTCGATTACGACAGAACACTATTCTTTAAGTGCCCATGTCGTATTAGACAGTAAAAATGGGAAAGATGCTTATGAAACGATCAATAAGTTAGATCGTTTACTCAAAGAAAAATACGGCTTAGCTCATACAACACTTCAAATAGAGCACTTAGAAGTCAATCATCTCGACGAAGCTTATTTTGAAGAAATTAAATAAAAGTATAAAGTAAAAGCAAGTTGAAAGCGGATCAACTTGCTTTTTATGTTGTGTTTTTAAACCGAATACGGAAGTGTATAGTGGTATGATGGTGAGAAAGGGGGAGTTGGATGTTTGGGACGTTTTATAATGTCATTATGATTGTTATTGGCAGTCTGATTGGCGCAATGTTGAAAAAAGGGTTACAAGAGGCTTACCATACAATATTAATGCAAGCAATGGGACTTGTAGCTATAGGTCTTGGAATAAACGCAATCGTTCAACATTTACCTAAGAGCGACTTTCCTATTTTGTTTATTGTGAGTTTAGCGATAGGCAGTGTGATTGGCCAAATGTTGCAGCTCGAACAACGATTTCAAATAGGCGTCGCACGTTTTTCAAAAGGTAATTTGGCAGAAGGTTTAGCGACCGCTGTCTTACTTTACTGTATTGGGGCGTTGTCCATTTTAGGCCCGGTTGAAGCAGCATTGCATGGTGACTATACATATTTATTAGCTAACGGGACGCTCGATGGTATTACGTCTATTGTGTTAGCTTCAACGTTTGGGATAGGGATTGCTTTTTCCGCTATTGCGGTCTTCCTCTGGCAAGGGGGCATTTATGTGGTGGCGTTGTTTATGAAAACCAGTTTGAGTTTGTCTTTGATGAATGAAATTCAAATTATTGGAGGCATTTTAATTTTAGCAACGGGTCTTAATATTTTAGGAATGGTAAAAATCAAAACCATGAATATGTTGCCGGCATTAGTCATACCACTCGTTTTTTTCATGTTGTTAAATCTTTTCTAAATGACTGTGAAGGCTTGCCAGCAAAAGTTTTTAAGAAACGGTGCATCTCTGTGATTAAGACAAATCGTTGATATCAATACAAACATTTATTTAAAATTAGAAAGCCATCAAAATTGACTAATAAATCAATTTTGATGGCTATTTTAATGAAACAAAAAAGCGTCGTTCATCATGAATGTTCGGTGTTTTGTGTCGCGTTATGTTTGGCTTCAGGTTTGTTGCGACCCGCAAGTAGTAACAACCATGTCACGAGGACGAATGGAAGTGTTAAGATCGGAAGACCGAACGGTTCAAAAAGGGTTGCGATTGCCCCATAAAACATAGGTGTCATAACAATGACAAGCACAAACATCAAGTAGCGATTCCAAAATGTGAGTTGTCGGAACGTCACGGCTAGCGCAAGCACACCTAAAATCAAGTTATAACCAAATAAGCCATGGTTGAGTGACATGATGTCTGAACCAAGTAAGTAAACAAATACGAGGGAAAGCGCATTGGCGATAACAACGAACACGCCTGCCCATCGAGAAGCGACGAAAAAGGCTACGATGATAAGAATTCCTGAAATCACATTTTCCACTAAGAAAATTTGACTAATGCCATTAAAAAACGCTGCAATCGGATGTAACGGTTGTGTTAAATCAATCGCGTTCACATGTTTAAGCGGAAGTAACTTCACGGTGCTTTTTAAAAAGCCAAACTGTGAATTCATTAAGAGCACAATCCAAGTGACGACCACAAATGGCATTGTCAATTCAGGTAAGCCTATGTGCTTCAGTACACTTTGCATCGCTTTCGCAAAAGGCATCGCAAGTAATACTGCGAGGAGTGACACGATGAGGGTTTGCCAAGTCATAATCATAAAAATAGAGAGCGCAATTGCTACAAGGACACTGTTAAATCCTGCTAATCCTGAATGAATTTCTTCTTTTGTATAGCCGAACCACGGTGCAGTAAGTAAACTGAGAAGACTTCCAATCATCGCAGCCAAGCCTACTTTCCAATCTCCAATCCATAACGCAATTAAAATGAGTAATCCTGTCCAGACATTTTCAAGTAACACCACTTGAGAAATGTTTTTCAAAAAAGTTTGAAGTGACAACGGCATAAACATTCCTTCTTTCTAAATCATTGTGCGATAAAGCGAAAAATAAATTATTGTTTCATAACTTTAGGAAACGTGTATTGTATATTTAGTTGATTATTTCTTTGGGAAATACTTTTCAATAATAACATAATTATTTGAAGAGCGTCATTTAAAGGATTATAATTTGTATGTAAGTTTTTTCAAATTCCATTGAGGAGTGAGGGTTATTAATGAATTTTACACAGCGTGAACAAGATAAATTAATGATTGTTGTTGCTGCTGATTTAGCACGACGACGTAAAGAACGCGGCTTAAAATTAAATCATCCAGAAGCAGTCGCTTTAATTAGTTACGAAATTTTAGAAGGCGCGAGAGACGGTAAGTCTGTCGCTGAATTAATGAGTTACGGTCGAGAAATTTTAAGTAAAGAGGATGTTATGGAAGGTGTCGAATCGATGGTCACAGATATTGAAATCGAAGCGACATTTCCAGATGGTACAAAACTTGTAACCATTCACCATCCAATTGTATAGGGGGGCCAATGATGAAACCAGGTGAAATTATCGTTCAATCCACTGAAATTATGATTAACGAAGGTAGAGAAAATACAAAAATTAAAGTGAAAAATAGTGGGGACCGCCCAATTCAAGTCGGTTCACATTATCACTTTTTTGAAGCAAACCCAGCATTAGACTTTGACCGTGAACAAGCTTACGGTAAACATTTAGATATTCCAGCAGGGGCGGCTGTCCGCTTTGAACCAGGCGATGAAAAAGAAATCCGTCTCGTACGTTATGCGGGCGATCAAAAAATATACGGATTCCATGGTGAAGTGGACGGACCACTTGATCAATCACGCATTACAGAGCCGAATATGAAAGAGGGGAGTGAAGTCAAATGAGTTTCAAAATGACTGAATCACAATATACAAGCCTATACGGACCGACAGTAGGGGATTCGATTCGTTTAGGAGATACCAATCTTTTTGCGAAAGTTGAAAAAGACTACGCCAACTACGGAGATGAAGTGGCATTTGGTGGTGGTAAATCTATCCGTGATGGTATGGGACAAAATCCAAATGCGACACGAGACGATAAAAGAGTGGCAGATTTAGTCATTACAAATGCAGTCATCATTGACCACGATAAAGTCGTGAAAGGCGACATTGGTGTGAAAAATGGCTACATTATGAAAATTGGTAAAGCCGGCAACCCGGATATTATGGATGATGTCGATATTATCATCGGGGCTTCTACTGAAATTATTGCAGCAGAAGGGAACATCATTACAGCAGGTGGTATCGATACACACGTACATTTTATTAACCCAGAACAAGCAGAAATCGCACTTGAGAGCGGAATCACAACACAAATTGGTGGGGGGACAGGAGCGACTGAAGGCACAAAAGCGACGACAGTTACACCGGGACCATGGCACATTCACCGCATGCTTCAAGCAGCTGAAGCACTACCAATCAATATTGGTTTTACAGGGAAAGGCCAAGCGGTTAACCCTACCGCACTCATCGAACAAATTCATGCAGGTGTCATTGGCTTAAAAGTGCACGAAGACTGGGGTGCAACACCTTCAGCATTACGTCATGCATTAGAAGTAGCGGATGAATATGACATTCAAATCGCGCTTCACGCCGATACCTTAAACGAAGCGGGATTCATGGAAGATACGATGAAAGCTATTGGTGACAAAGTATTGCATATGTATCATACAGAAGGGGCCGGCGGTGGCCACGCACCAGACTTAATTAAAGCGGCATCATACCCTAACATTTTACCTTCTTCAACAAACCCAACATTGCCATATACACACAATACGGTAGATGAACATCTCGACATGGTTATGATTACGCACCACTTAAATGCATCTATTCCAGAAGACGTTGCATTTGCGGATTCACGTATTCGTAAAGAAACGATTGCAGCGGAAGACGTTCTCCAAGATATGGGCGTATTCAGTATGGTAAGTTCAGACTCCCAAGCGATGGGTCGCGTAGGGGAAGTTATTACACGAACTTGGCAAGTCGCACATCGTATGAAAGAACAACGTGGACCGCTAGAAGGTGACGGTGAATATAACGACAACAATCGTATCCGTCGTTACATTGCAAAATATACGATTAATCCTGCGATTACACATGGTATTTCAGATTATGTAGGTTCTATAGACGAAGGCAAATTAGCCGACTTAGTGATGTGGGATCCTCGCTTCTTCGGTGTGAAACCGGCATTAGTCGTAAAAGGCGGACTTATCAATGTTGCGATTAACGGTGATGCGAACGGTTCTATCCCAACATCCGAACCTATTAAATATCGTCCAATGTATGGTCAATACGGTGGCAACATACAAAGTACGTCATTAACATTTGTGTCACAAGCGGCTTATCAAGACGGTATTCGTCGTACACTCGATTTAAAACGTCATGTGCGTCCAGTGAAAAACATCCGAAACCTCTCTAAAAAAGATATGGTGAACAACGACGCACTTCCAAAACTTGATGTAGATCCAGAAACATATGAAGTGTTTGTAGACGGTGAAAAAATCACAAGTGAAGCGGCAACTGAATTACCATTAACACAACGTTACTTCTTATTCTAATCACATCATCTATAGATAAAAATGCTTGCAATATTGGTTTTAAAATCTATGTTGTAAGCATTTTTTTTGCTTTTTTAGAATTCACTTTTATTTGGCACTTGCACATAATTAAATTAAAAATTTAAGTCAGTTAAGCATAAGGTAGGAAGTTGTGAAACTGATAAAAATTTAGCCTCTAAATAGAATAAAAGAATGTCTTGTATAGTCATTTTAGACATGATAAATTTAAAAATAGGCTTTATCAACGTAACGATTACGATTTATAAAAAGAAGATAAGAGGTGTACACATGATTTTGTCTGACAATGACATCAAAGCATATATTCAATCTGGAGCGCTTAAAGTGACGCCTTTTTACACATCACATGTAGAACCGGCCTCTATCGATTTAACGTTAGCAGATCATTTTTTAAAGCCGATACATCCTAAAAATGGAACGCAAAAACTCAGTGAACCAATTCAATATGAAGATGTTTATCAAGAGAGCGTTGTCGTGCCAGCACATGGTTTTATTTTAGCGACAACTGCAGAGTATTTGGCGTTACCTGACAATTTAACAGGATTTGTCGAAGGCCGCAGCTCCATTGGGCGTGCGGGATTATTTATTCAAAATGCAGGTTGGATTGATCCCGGTTTTGAAGGCGCCATTACGTTGGAACTATATAATGCCAACGACTTCCCACTAGAAATTGAAAAAGGTCAACGTATTTGTCAAATTGTGTTAGCTGAAACAAAAACTACGCCAAATCATATCTATGCTGGGAAATATCAAGGACAGGCCACAACCACAGGCAGTCGTGTTTTTAGAGACTGGATGAAGGATGGTGACTATTAATGGAGATTGTTATCGTGACCGGTTTTTTAGGTGGCGGCAAAACGTCAACGCTAAACTTTTTGATTCAAGATACTTTGGATCAAAACTTAAAGCCCGCCGTTATTATGAATGATTTTGGCGAACGTAATGTGGACCAACATTTTATTCACGAACCAATACATATTAAAGCAATGACGAACGGCTGTATTTGTTGTACTTTTAAAAAAGATGTCGCTGCACAACTCCATGAAATATATCTTGAACATCAACCAGATATTATTTTCATCGAGTGCAGTGGTCTTGCGCATCCATTAGAAGTTTACGATGCGTGTTTAACACCTGTATTAACACCTCTAATTGAGCGTGTGCGCATGATTGGTGTGATTGATGCATCAGTTTATTATCAAAAAGAGGATTATCCTGAAGATATTCAAACACTTATTAAAGAACAAACGCAATTTTGTAGTCATTTAATTTTGAATAAAATAGATTTAATGGAAACAGAAGCGCTTCTCAACGTGGTTAATCGTTTAGAAATAGATTATCCAGAAATTCCTTATTTGCTCACACAACATGGAGAAGTCACACTCGCAGAAATGCCTGAACAAACCGTGATTGCTAAAGAAGAGCGCCCTAAAACGCATGGGGCATTGACGCAATGTTTCCATGAATTTAATAAACCGATTAAACAATCTGCATTGATTGAAGGACTCAAACAACTTGAAGGTCATGTTTATCGTGTGAAAGGCTTTTTAGAACTGGAAGGCATGGACCAACCCTGCATCATGCAATATGTTCCTGGACATCTTGAACTCAAACCGTGTCAACTGGATATGCCGTCGTATCTCGTTGTCATAGGTTATGAGTTGTGTCAGACGAGAGTGAACAATACGTTTGATGATATTGAATTTGCCTCATAATAAAAATTACAGCAGTGAATTTACATGCATCATAAAAGCCATCCTAATTCGTCTCTATATGAATTGGGGTGGCTGTTTGAGTTCAGGAACTTGCGAATACCGTCTATATTTTTCCATCACACTATGCAGGAGGTGCATTGACTAAACTCATTATTAAAGTGAAACTTTTTGATGTAGATTTACTTATATTAGTATTGTTCATTATGCTATTTACTGTGCTGAATATCCTCGAATTGAAAAAATAGCGCATTGTGTAAGCACTAAGTGAAAAGTTGAGCAAGCGCTTTCAAAGTGATAAAATAGAAGTGTAGAGTTAGACGTAAAAAGAAATTGAGAGGTGATATTTCATGTATGAACATGTACTTGTCCCATATGATTTTGGAAATAGTTTCAAAAATGTACCAGAACAACTTAAAAAATTAACTCAAGGCGCTTCAACGTATAAAATTGTGATTTTTAATGTCATCTCTGAAAATGAACTTGCCAACTATGTGCGTTACCAAGGCAAACATTTCGAAGATGTCGTTCAAGAGAAAAAAGAAGAAATGCGACCATTTTTAAAAACTTTAGAAGATCAAGGTTTAGATTATCAAATTAAATTTACAACAGGAAGTCCAACAAACGAAATCGTCAATGAAATTGAAGGCGAAGGTTATGATATTGTCGTGATGAGTAATAAACGCTCAGAAGTAGATATCAAGCATGTGTTAGGTCATGTTACACATAAAATCGCCAAACGCGTCAATGTTCCTGTATTGATTATTAAATAAGACGAATGCAAATAAAAATTTAGAAGGTGAATGTGCAACCGTAGTTGTGCGTTCACTTTTTTTGATATGAATCTTATTTACACTTTACATTGTTAAAGTGTTTTCATATAATGAACAAGTGATTTTAAAAAGGAATTCCATTAAATATTCTGAATATTTAATATAATACGGTTACTGACATAGAAAGGGAATTTTAAGTGAAAAAATTTGTAGTAATTTCAGGGTTGATGTTGTTTTCTTTGTTTTTTGGTGCGGGAAATCTCATTTTTCCACCCATGCTCGGTCATATCTCAGGAGATTTCGTTTGGCGTGCCATGTCCGGCTTTATGGTAACAGGAATCTTGTTACCGTGTTTAGCAGTGATTATTGTGGCTTATTATAACGAAGGGGTTGAAAGTATTGGGAACCGGATTCATCCTATCTTTGGCGTGACGTTTGCTTTTATTGTTTATTTAACGGCAGGGGCTTTTTATGGTATCCCAAGAGCGTCGAATGTGGCATATGAAATCGGCGTCGCACCGATTTTACCGGTACAAAATACATTTACGCTTGTAAGTTTTGCCATCATATTTTTTATAGTTGTAACATTTTTAGCGTTGTATCCAACACGTATTATGGATATATTAGGCAAGTATTTAACACCTATCTTACTCTTTATTATCGGTTTATTGTGTGTTTTAGCGATTGTGAATACCCATCATGCTCCAGGGCGTGCACAAGGTAAGTTTACTTCACAACCTGTCTTAAATGGGATTCTTGAAGGATATTATACGATGGATGTTTTAGCGGCTTTGATTTTTTCTGTTGTCATTGTGAATCAGTTTAAAGGGCAAGGGATAACTTCAGCACGACATATCACTCTACGCGTGTTACAAGCGGCGATGATTGCGGCGGTTCTTTTAGCAACAGTATATATGGCTTTAGCTTGGATGGGGGCGGTCACACCAAGTAGTCACACGATTAAAAATGGCACCGCAATTTTAACCTTGCAATCCACACAAGTATTTGGAATGTTTGGCTATTATTTATTTGCATTGATTGTTGTTTTGGCTTGTTTAACGACATGCGTTGGGTTAATTACAGCATGTGCGTCATTTACTTTGCACTATATTCCAAAATTAGGGTATCGTCGACTCGTCTTGATTTTTTCAATGTTAGGATTAGTATTTACAACATTCGGACTAAATATGATTTTGAGTATTGCTGAACCGATTCTATTATTTATCTACCCGATTGCCATCGTCCTTGTATTGGTGTCACTCATTAATATGATTTTTACGTATCGATTGAGATGGGCTTACATCCTTCCGACAATGGTAACGATGCTTTTATCCATCATACAAGTCGCTCTAACCTTTAAAATAGAGATCCCATGGTTCACTTCGCTATATGAACAAATACCATTAGCGTCGGCACAACTCGGCTGGCTCATTCCATTTTTAATATGTATGATTCTCGGCTTGATGATTGATTTTACATTACAAAAGCGACGCTTACCCACTGTATAATCACATTAAAAAAACGGATTGGCGTTTCCCAATCCGTTTTTTTATGAGAGTAAGTCTTTTAATATGATTGCTTGGTTGTGTTTTGTATCTTTAGCGCCGTATAACAAAATAACATCGTCGTCACTGTCATTAACAATGGCTTTTAATTGATCAAACGCCTCTTTTTGTGCTTGGTTTTCTTTGAGTTCCTGTTGATATTTGGATTTAAATGTTTCAAATTTTTCGGCGTCATGATTAAACCATTTTCTTAATGCTTGAGAAGGACCAATTTCCTTAAGCCAATGATCTAAATGCGCATCTGATTTGGAAATCCCTCTCGGCCATACGCGGTCGACTAAAATACGTTGTCCTTGTGATTGCTTTTCACTATAAATACGTTCAGTGTGAATCTTCATAGGTCCACCTCCTTTGTAGGACTATTCCCTAGAACGTTTGAACTAATGCAAAAGGTGACACATCAAAGTGCAGGATCGATATGACAAATTTATGACACCTTCTATGTGAAAAGGGTTCTACCATATCTCTTGAAGGAGGGATTGTGCTAAAATAGGTTTATCATAAAATTATGTGGAGGTGTGCCATATAATGAATTTCATTATAGGTATATTGGTTGTACTCATGGTGATTGCTTGGATTATGGCCATTCGTGCGGGTAAAAAAGAAGGAGAAGCGGCGAAAAAGCAATTGAACTTATGGGTGATGATTGGTGCGGTATTAACAGCTTTATCATTCTGTTTAATGTTTATCGTCTCTCAAAATACGTAAAAGACGTATAGATATAGTGGGGAGATAAAAATAGGGATTAATCATTAATTCACTAAGACTATACGACATTCATAGTTAGATTTTTATTGCTAAACATACTATAATGAATTTGTAAATAAATAAGGCAACGTGCTGTCACACGTTGCCTGTAAGCCCGTTAAAAAGACGGTAGCTGTTTTGATTGTTATAAAATAACCATTAACCGCCTAAAGTTAGATGGTTATTTTTTTGGTTTTGATGACTGATTAAGACTAAACTGATGATGGTTAATAAAACCCAATCATCATGTGTTATCCAACCGTTAAACATATAAAACCCAACGTTATGTAGTCATTCCCTCTCACTTTTCTTTTTTATTATGCATTCAATGGAGCCTCTTTTTTAAAATTTCATTAAATATTTCAAAAAATGCTAAAAAATTATATAAAATAGGAAAATGTGAATGTTAAATACGGGATGGTGACATATGTTTTTCTTTAATACACTCATTATTTTAATTTTATTTTTAGTTATTGGTTATCTTGTCGGGCATGAAGAAGGGAAATTAGTCTTTTTGAAGGCGATTGCGATTGGAGCGTTACTTGTATTTCTCAGTTATATTACGATACTTATAGGGTCCTTTATCGTTTGGTTTCCAACGGTGCTTTTTTTTGGATTTTCGGAGAGTCTGTTTCAAATCGGCCTTATGACGATGTTATTAAGTGGCATTATTCAATATATCTTTTTAAAATTTATGAGCCGTAAAATTATGATTAGTGATACGCTCATTACGATCCTTGAATATTTTATTCAATGGCTTTTAATATATTTCACGTTGTATCAATTTATTGCCAACCAACTGAAAGGGCTCTCAGATATTGATGTTCACCAATTATTTTCGAATATTTTATCGATGGATAGCATCAATATTTTCATTTTGCCATCGTTACTTGTGAGCTGGATCTCAATCTCTATGGTAAGAATGAGTCGTAAACAATATCAAAATAGCAAGAAAAATGAGTCTTAAAATGTAACATTCGCGTTGCATTTTAAGCTTTTTTTATTTCAAAATGAAAAATCATATTGTTTATAAAATGATTTGATGCTACACTCTAATTGATAATGATTTTCATTATCATCGATGTAAGGTTGAAAAGGAGACAGAATGATGCGTTATTTAATGAATGGTTATGTGTTATTAGCGCTTCTAACAATCCTTACTGTGTGTTCTTTATTTATTGGCGTGAGTAGTGTGCCCATTACAGCGCTCTTTCATCTCAATGAAAACCAACTGAATGTGTTATTTGCAAGTCGAATCCCGAGGACCGTCAGTATTTTAATTGCTGGGAGCACGCTCGCTTTAGCTGGACTGATTATGCAACAAATGATGCAAAATAAATTTGTAAGTCCAACGACGGCAGGCACGATGGAATGGGCGAAATTAGGTATTTTGATTTCATTAATTTTCTTTCCCGCAGAGCATATTCTGCTCAAGTTATTATTTGCTGTTTTATTAAGTGTGGCGGGAACGTTTCTGTTTGTTCAAATGGTGCACCGTATCCGTTTTAAAGATGTCATTTTTGTGCCACTCATTGGCATTATGTTAGGGGGCATTGTTTCGAGTTTTACGACGTTTATCGCGTTAAAAACGAATGCCGTCCAAAGTTTAGGCAACTGGATGACGGGGAACTTTGCAGTGATTACGAGCGGACGGTACGAGGTCTTATATCTCAGCATCCCTTTACTCATCCTGACCTATGTTTTTGCCAATCAATTTACAATTGCAGGCATGGGACGTGATTTTAGTAAAAATCTCGGTGTAAACTATGATGTCATTATGAATATCGGTTTATTTATCACCGCAACGATTACCGCATTGGTTGTCGTGACGGTTGGAACACTTCCCTTCCTTGGTCTCATCGTTCCGAATATTGTTTCAATGTTTAAGGGAGATCATCTTAAAAATGCACTTCCTCATACGGCCATGTTAGGCGCTATGTTTGTGACGTTTTCTGATATCGTGGGCCGTGTCGTCGTTTATCCGTACGAAATTAATATTGGACTGACCATTGGCATATTTGGCACAGTGATTTTTATTTTAATGCTGATGAAAGGACGTCGACATTATGCACAATAAGCCCTTAAAAAAACTCGTCATTTTAATGAGCGTGACTTTAATATTAGGTGCCCTGTATTTATTTGTAGGACTGGATTTTGAGATTTTTGAATATCAATTTAACAGTCGATTACGAAAACTGTGCCTCATGTTGCTTGTAGGTGCCGCCGTTGCAGCGTCGACTGTCATATTTCAAGCGATTACGGTCAACCGTTTGTTAACACCTTCAATTATGGGACTAGATGCCGTTTATTTATTTAGTAAAGTTCTCATTCTCTTTCTTTTTGGCACGAGCTCCATTTTCATTACCAATTTTTATCTTAACTTTACAGTCACACTTGTGGTGATGGTTATTTTTGCATTGGTATTGTTTGAAGGGATTTTCAAATACGGTCAATTTTCGGTCTACTTTATTTTATTGATTGGCGTCATACTTGGCACATTTTTCAGAAGTATCACCGGATTTTTAGAATTGTTAATCAATCCAGAAGATTTCCTCGTTATTCAAAGTGCGATGTTCGCAAACTTTGACGGGGCCAATACCACTCTAATGACAATCAGTGCCATTGTGCTCGCTGTATTACTTCTCATTACGGTGGTGATACTCCCGTATTTAGATGTCTTGTTACTCGGACGTGCACAAGCGATAAATTTAGGCGTGCATTATACGCAAATGACACGATGTTTATTAATCCTCGTTGCTTTAATGGTAGCCATTGCGACAGCACTTGTCGGGCCGATTACCTTTTTAGGTCTGCTTACCGTCAACTTGGCGCATGAACTTATCAAAAATTTTGAACATCGTTATATTTTACCTGCAACCTTATGTATCAGTTGGATCAGTTTATTTATTGCACAGTGGATTGTCGAAAATGTGTTTGAAGCGACAACACAAGTAAGTATTTTAATTAACCTTATTGGGGGAGTTTACTTCATTTATCTACTTATGAAAAGGAGGGAAGCGGCATGATTCGCATTGAACATTTAAATCAATTTATCGATGAAAAACAAATTTTGACAGATGTAAGTGTGGATATACATAAAGGGCGCCTCACGTCCTTAATTGGGCCAAATGGTGCTGGTAAAAGTACATTATTGTCAGCTATGAGTCGCCTAAGAGTGTTTCAAGAGGGACATGTGGAAATTGAAGGTACAGCACTTCAAGATTATACGACGCAAGCATTATCTAAAAAATTATCGATATTAAAACAGACGAATCATACGGAATTAAATATTACCGTCGAACAATTAGTCAATTTTGGTCGTTTTCCGTATTCTAAAGGCTATTTAAAAAAAGAAGATAAAATCAAAGTAAATGAAGCCATTGAACTTTTAAAGTTGGAAGACATTCGACATCGTTATTTAAAAACATTGTCAGGAGGTCAGCGCCAACGTGCCTATATCGCAATGACCATTGCACAAGATACAGAATATATTCTTTTAGACGAACCGTTAAACAACTTAGATATGAAACATTCTGTTCAAATTATGCAAACCTTACGCGAACTCGCTGCGTTTCATGACAAAACCATCGTTGTAGTTTTACATGATATCAATTTTGCATCGGTCTATTCGGATGACATTGTGGCCTTAAAAGATGGAAAAGTCGTTAAAGCTGCACCTAAACAAGAAGTCATCTCACAAACCGTTTTAAAACAACTGTATGATATGGATGTCAAAATTGAAACCATTCGAGGTCAACAAATTTGTATTTATTTTGATGAGTTACCGTGTATGTACCACCAAATGGGACAAAAAACATTCGTTTAATATTAGGAGGACCCCCATGAAAAAACTTGGTTTATTATTAATGGTTGCACTTGCATTTGTTTTAGTCGCATGTGGCAACAAAGAAGAAAAAGCAGCTTCATCTAAGAAAAGTGATGCAAAAGAAATGATAGAAGTCAAAAATGATTTTAAACTGCGTGGTAAAGCAGAGGACGGTAGTGAAGATAAAGCCTATTCAGATACAGTAAAAGTTCCAAAAAATCCTGAAAAAGCAGTCGTTTTTGATTACGGCGCATTAAAAACAATGGAAGAGATGGATCTTGAAAGTAAAGTGGCTGCATTACCAAAAGGTGAAAACAATGCGCAATTGCCTGAGTTTTTAGAGGATTTTAAATCTGATAAATATCAAAATACAGGCTCATTAAAAGAAATTAACTTTGATGTTGTAGCCAAAGTCAAACCGGATGTCATTTTCTTATCAGCACGTACAGCAAATCAAAAGAATTTAGATGAATTGAAAAAAGCAGCGCCAGATACACCTGTAGTTTACATGGGAGCAAAAAATGATCGTTTTGTAGAATCAATGAAAGAAGATACGGTGACACTTGGTAAAATCTATGACAAAGAAAGTAAAGCAAAAGCATTAAACAAAGAATTAGATCAAAAAATCGCAGAAGTTAAAGCCAAAGCAGAAAAACTAAACGAGAAAGCAATGTACCTTCTTGTGAATGAAGGTGAATTATCAACATTTGGTGCAGGGGACCGTTTCGGTAATCTTGTGTTTGACACACTTGGATTCCAACCTGTAGATGAAAAAATTAAGAAAAGTAGTCATGGTCAAAACGTCACAAATGAATATGTTAGTGATAAAAATCCAGACATCATTTTTGCGATGGACCGTGGTAAAGCCATAGGTAAAAAATCAACAACACAACAAGTTTTAAGCAATGGTGTGATTAAAAACGTCAATGCGATTAAAAATGACAAAGTGTTAGAATTAGATCCGAAACTTTGGTACTTTGCTTCAGGTTCAACAACAACAACAATTGAACAAATTGAAGAAATTGAAGAAGGTTTAAAATTAGATAAATAAACAACACTTCAAAAATAGGTAGAAAAGTCGCGATATTGAGAAATCGAAAAGCCATCGAAATTTATCTTTTAATAAATTTTCGATGGCTTTTTTGTAGGATTAACTAAAGAATACGTTTTTGATTACGCGGAAAAATGATACGATGAGTTGAAAAACGTCTGCTGTCATGGGTTTTGCCTCCAATCTTATGGATTTTATTTAGATGAAGTTAAGGATTCGCTTTGAACTAAATCATCGGCCAATTGATGCCAAAACTGTTGTAATTCTGCGCGTGTACGTTTTGTATCCGTACTGTCTTGACCTACAAAGTCAACGTGATCCCAATCATGTTTTGTAGGTGTCACTTGCCATACACCTTTTTGATTTTTATCTGTTGCTGGTGTGAATGCTTCATTAAATGGATGTTGTGAAGAAATAACAGAAACGAGACCGTCATTTTCACGCCATTCTTTTTCAGTCGCTTTACCAATTAAATTACCAGTCGCTGTGAACGGGAAGAACATGTTGTAATCTGATTTTTGTTTACCACCAATTGAAGCATGTGTCGCTTCGCCTGTGTATGTTTTATAGACGATATTCGGATTGACCGTTGTTTTACGATTTAAATCTGTCGCACCATCACGTGTTAAATCGTTAAATCCGTTGTCTTTTGATTTCCATAATTTAGAGTTTTGCACCCGTTTCACATAGTCAGCATAAGATTCATTCGGTTGTTGTTTTAAGCCCCAATGCGCAAGGCCAAAGTCGACTCTTGAATCTTTATTACCAAATTGTTTCGCGACATCAAAGACAAGTTGACGCACAATCGGTTCATTGCCGGCTAAGTCAGAAGCGTGCGTTCCGTTATGAGGTGTTCCTAATGTCGTGATGGAGGAGACCATATTGTCATGTCCGCCTTTAAATAATGGAGAGATGTCGCCTCCGTGTTCTTTTTGGTAAGCAACTTCTTCGGGACTACCATTTTTGAGTAATTCTTCTAATTGACGGATGGTTTGCCCCCCCATACTGTGACCGACAAGATGTACTTTTTTACCAGGTTGCCACTCTTTATAAACCCCTTCGTATGTTTTACCATAACGCTCGTGACCATATTTAGCAGCATGTGCTGCTCCGTAATCGACACGACCGCCCTTAAGGTAATAGTACAATTCAACGGCACGATCATAGTTACTACCAAAAGCACTGATACTTGCTTCATAAGATTCATAACCGTTTTCTTCTAAATCTTGGCGAATATTCATTTTATCGCCACCCCAATAGTGAGAAAGCATGGCAGGGTTAATGTCATCTGTAAAGCCGTTAAAGCCGTGGACTAAAATAATGGGATCATGGTTTTTAGCAGAATCTTTATTTAAAGTGGGTGTATTCTGTTGATTTTGATTATGTAAGGTCGTATTAGGTTGTGGAGCAGGTTCTGCTGCTTGTGCTGTGCTTACCCCTACAAATAATGATTCCGTGATTAAAAGTGCTGAAGCTATTACACTAAAATGTTTAAATTGCCTCGTTTTAATTTTTCTCATCGAATGCCCCCTAATTAGATAAGTTTAGATGAAGATGTTAATTAACAATCTAGGGATAAAACCAAAAACCTTACTGATAATCGCTTTGAACTGTTCCATAATAAATACACCTCCTCTCTTCATCGGAAAAGAAAGCGCTTCCGAGAGTTTATAAAAAAAATCCCTGGTGCTAATCTAGAAAATAAACAAAATATAAAAAACTTTTTTGTGTGTATTACAATAACTTAATTTCACAATTCTGTCAATATTACCATTAAATTTAAAAGTTAATAACAAATCATACTGATATATGTAGATTGTCGATATATAGTGATTCCAAGATATAATATATACTATTTTACATAAAATATATAAAAATTTAACAAAAATAAAAACCACCAAATTGAATAAATTTGGTGGATATTAGTATGGTTTATTCAAAGTTATTCTTAATAAAGCGCTCTAAAATAGAGATAAGTTGCTCCATATCATCGCCTTCGAAATTTAATTCTTTATAAACTTCTTCAGTGACTTCATGTAGATAATGTTGGACTTTTAGTCCTTCATTTGTTAATGAGATGTTAAGATTTCGTTCGTCATCTTCATCGCGTACTTTTTGGACTAATCCTTTCTGATCTAACTTTTTTATCAGTGGGGTTAAAGTACCAGAATTTAAATAGATACGATTTCCTAAAGTTTTAATATTAACGACTTCATCAGGTTGTATTGATTTTAAAGTAATATAAGATGTGTAGGTCAAATCGTATGACTTTAAATGTGTCGCATATTTTTTGATAACTTCTTTGGATGCAACATAAAATAAGAAACACAGTTCGCTTTTTAAGTCATCGTGTTTTAATGTCATTTTTTGGCCTCCTTGCGCTCTTTGTAATAGTATAACACTTTTTTCTTGATAGACGTGAAATCGTTACATATAATTGAATTGAACTTAATTTAATTTGGTTTTAATCTAATTATAATAAAGGATGTGTAGCGTAGAAATGAAAGAATTTAAAGAAGTTTTAGAAAGTCGACGCTCAGTAAAACAGTATGATCCGAATGTGAAAATTCCCCGTGAAGAAATGAAAGAAATGATAGAGTTAACAACAAAAGCACCGTCTTCTGTTAATATGCAACCTTGGCGCTTTGTAGTTGTGGATACACCCGAAGGGAAAGAGACCTTACAACCTTTAGTTCAGTTTAATACGCGTCAAAACGAAAGCTCTGCGGCGATGATCGTTATTTTTGGCGATATGAAAAACTATGAATATGCGGATAAAATCTATGACGAAGCCGTAGAACGTGGATATATGCCGAAAGAAGTTAAAGATGTTCAAGTGGCTAAATTTGTAGAAATGTATGAAGCGTTAGATCGTCCAAGTATGAATGATATTGTCAAAATAGATAGTAGTTTAGCCGCAATGCAGTTCATGCTTGTTGCTCGTTATTACGGTTACGACACAAACCCTATCGGTGGCTTTGACAAAGAGAATATTTCAGAAGCTTTAGGGCTTGATCCAGAACGTTATGTACCAGTAATGATGATTGCAGTTGGTAAAGCCGCAGTAGAAGGACACCAATCTGTACGTTTACCTTTAGATGATGTCTTGTCATTCCGATAAAATATATTTTTAATTCAATATAAATATTTCACCTCGTATAACTATCATATTTTTAGCCAAAGTAGTACATTATTAATGTAGATAGAAAGTACGAGGTGAAAGTATGTTTGTAGAAAAAAATGTACCGATCAATATAGAGAACTTAAAAAGTGAAATTGCATCTTATACGAAAAAAGCCGTGCAATCTGAAGATAATTTAGAAGAAGTTGTTCAGTTTATTAAGTTAGAACATATATATAGCGCAGCACTTGAAGAAATAAGCACGAAATTGCATATTTTAGACCAAGATTTCCAATTGAAAAATGCGCACAATCCAATTCATCATATGGAAAGACGTGTTAAAAAAATTCCAAGTTTACTTCAAAAGCTTGAACGTAAAGGATTTGAAGTGTCAGCAGCATCTGCACAATCTAACATCATGGATATCGCGGGTATCCGCGTCGTATGCAATTATATGAGTGACATTTACAATGTTGAACAACTGTTGTTACAACAATCAGATATTAAATTACTAAAGCGTAAAGATTACATTCAATATCCAAAATCGAATGGCTATAAAAGTCTACATATCGTGGTTTCGGTTCCTGTATTTCTTACAGATGGGACGATTGAAGCTCCTGTTGAAATTCAATTACGGACGATAGGCATGGATATGTGGGCGAGCTTAGAACATCAATTGCATTATAAATCGACCAACGGAGATAGTGAGAGCTATCGTCAAACATTAACCGAATGTGCCCTTGAAATAGGGGATGTTGAACGCAAAATGGAACGTATCCATCAAAACTTACAACAAGATCAATTGAATCAACGTTAAAAAGCGTGTCCTTCCTAAAAAAAGGAGGACACGCTTTTTATGTGAGTTGATAAAGACTGCGTTGTTTTTTAGGTAATGTATCAATAAACGGTTCAGGATCTTCAGCATAACGATTGCTGGCGCCCCCCTTCATACGTTGAAAGTGAAGGTGAGGGCCTGTAGTTTGACTCCCTGTATTGCCAGATAACGCCACGATATCCCCTGCTTTCACGATATCACCCGCACGCACATTAAACTCATTTAAATGCATGTACCATTGATAATAAGGCTGATTCGCTTCTTTAATCTCTAAAACGTTACCACCATATTCATCTTGAAAGGTACGTGTCACTTGGCCATCTGTTGCCGCTAACACACGCGTGTCTTCAGGTAAGCGGTAATCAACTCCGTAATGACGGTCATCACCATTAAAGCTGAGTCCACGACTATATGTGCCAAACCCATGCGTTTTTCGATCTTGATGAAAGGCATCATTAGATTCGTATTGCTGTTGGATAGCGTCTGAATATTGTTGTATATTATTAGAATGAAAGAAAAAAAGTAGAGGTAATACTATAAGAATAACGAGAAACAGTAAAGTTGTAAAAAGCGTAGTTATTTTGTTCATAATGAGACTCCTTTTTAAAGGGTGAACAATATTGTACAAAATATCTAAAGGATGTCGCAAAAAAAATGCTCAACATGAAAAATAAACATCGAACGATGTAAATATAAACACTAAAAAGAGAATTAGTGAAAATGCGTTTATAAATTTTTTTCACAAAGACACGCTTTTCTGGGAGTATTACAGAAATCTATTTGATTTTGTAAGCTTAAGTTATTTAAAGTTTGGCCAAACGCAATCTAGTCAGCAATTATCATTTTTCATTATAAGAAGTTAAAACATTAATAGATGATTGGTTTCGAGCTGACGTCTTACTACACTCAATTGAGTAAACAATCAAACTTGCTGTTGTTATTAACAAGCGGAAATTATCAAATTCTTTTTACTGTTTTAGTTGCATTAAAATAGCCATCAAATTTAGCAGAGTGTAAATTTGATGGCGTTTAAGTTATTGGTGAGCTTTATGTCCAACCATATGATTATTGTCTCAATTTAAAATTTTCTATAGCTAATTTAATCTCGTCTCTAACACGCTGAAATTCTGACCATTCTTTACCTGCTGGATCATCAAAACCCCAATGCTCTTTTTTTACGTTTGGGGGTAAAATAGGACAATTATTGTCTGCATCACTACATAATGTTATGACCAAATCTGAATGTTTTAAAATATCATTTTCAATCAAGTCTGACGTATGGTTTGAGATATCTATATCTACTTCTTTCATAGCTTCTATGGCTTTAGGATTAACCCCATGTGTTTCAATGCCAGCAGAATAGACATGCCAATCTTCACCCAATATTTTCTTTCCCCAGCCTTCAGCCATTTGGCTACGACAAGAGTTTCCTGTACATATAAAATAAATTGTTTTCTTATCCATTACTGAAGCCTCTTTTCTTAAAAAATGATTAGTGTAAGGTATAAACCAAAGAGTGTTACAAACAGGACTGGAATAGTAATGATAATTCCAGTTTTAAAGTATGTTCCCCACGAAATCTTGACGCCTTTTTGTGTTAAGACATGTAGCCACAATAATGTTGCTAAAGAACCAATTGGTGTAATTTTAGGACCTAAATCAGAACCTATGACATTCGCATAAATCATCCCTTCTTTTAATATACCTGTAGCATTAGATTGACCAATCGCTATTGCATCTATTAAAACAGTTGGCATGTTATTCATAATTGAAGATAAGAAAGCAGCGATAAAGCCCATACCCATGATACTGCTAAATAACCCATAACCTGAAAGATTTGTGAGGACATCCCCAAGAATCGTTGTAATGCCTACGTTTTTTAAGCCAAATACAACAAGGTACATACCAATAGAGAACACAACAATATTCCATGGTGCACCTTTAATGATTTGTTTGGTATGTACAGCCCTAGACTTACGCGCTAATAATACGAATATTAAAGCAATGATACCAGTAATCATTGATACGGGAATATTAACAATCTCACTTACTAAATAACCGACGAGTAAGAATAGTAATACAATCCATGAAATCTTAAATAATTTGGGATCTTTAATTGCACTTTTAGGAGCTGTAAGATTTGCTGTATCGAACGTTTTTGGTATAGATTTTTTGAAATATAACCATAAAATGAAAATACTAGCCATTAGAGAGAAAATATTAGGAATAATCATGCGACTAAAATATTCAATAAATCCAATATTAAAGTAATCAGCAGAAACAATGTTGACTAAGTTACTAACAACTAAGGGCAGTGATGTAGTATCTGCAATAAAACCACTGGCAATAATAAAGGGGAAAATCACGTTTTTATTAAATCCTAGATTTCTTACCATGGCTAATACAATGGGCGTTAAGATTAAAGCTGCACCATCATTTGCAAAAAATGCTGCTACTATTGCCCCTAATAAAATGACATAAACAAACATTTTTAATCCATTACCATTTGAAGCCTTGACCATATGTATCGCAGACCATTCAAAAAATCCAATTTCATCTAATATTAGTGAAATAAGAATAACCGCTACAAATGTTAAGGTCGCATTCCAAACAATACCTGTTACTTCTAATACATCGGAAAAACTGACGACTCCTGTAATGATAGCAATGACAGCTCCAATTAAAGCGGTAATACCAATATCTAACCCCTTAGGTTGCCATATCACAAAGATTAAAGTTAAAAGAAAAATCACAACTGCTAAAATGGTCATAAACAATCACCTGATTTTATATTTTTACATATACATCTTTGATTAGATGTATTAATGATGTTTAAGTTTTGGATAATATCATCTAATACAACATGATTAAGTTGATACCAGTGTTTATTACCCTCTTTTCGTATTGTCACTAATTTGCTATCAACTAATGATTTCATATGATGACTTAATGTAGGTTGTGAGAATTGAAAGTGCTCTAATACGTCACAAGCGCATAATTCGCCACAAGAAAGTAAATCTAATATTTCTAATCTACTCGAATCTGATAATACCTTTAATAATGTTGAGAGTTCTTTATAAGGCATAAATAAACCTCCTAGTCATTAAATAGATTAACATCTATATAGATTATTGTCTATGTATTTATGTTAAATAGTTATGTGTGCAGAATTAATAACTTTAGTTATAGCACTTAAAGATTTATCTTGTTAAAGTAAATAGACAATGAATAACTTTTACATTGAAAATCGGAATTTAAGTCACGCTTCTTGGTACAGTTTTAAGAGGATAAAGAATTATTAAACTCGCCTGGCGTATTCACATTAGGAAAAATTGGGAATCAACTATTAAAAAACACTAGGATTCAGGAAATAAGAAGGATTTGTAGGAATGTAATTTAGACATTATGAAAGAGATTTAATTATCAAAGACTATTAAAGAATTTAAAGCTACTAATGCTTATTTGCTAATTCAAGTTGTATTAAAAAAGCCTTCAAAATTTATGTGAAAATAAATTTTGAAGACTATCTAAATTAAAATGGATAGAGTAATTCATCCCAATATCTATTAATTTAATCTTATCTGTAAATGAAGTTTTGTGTAGCTGCTTGGCTAGCTGATAATGTACGAGATGTAACGACGCCTGCACCGTGACCGTAGTTCATTTCAGATACTGTTACAGAACCGTTAGCGCCAACGCTTTCAACGTAAGCCACGTGTCCGTAAGGTCCTACAGATGTTTGCATGATTGCACCAGCTCTTGGAGTGTTGTTTACAGTGTAACCTGCAGCACGCGCAGCGCTTGCCCAGTTACTTGCGTTACCCCAAGTGTTACCGATACCGCCACCTACACGATCATATACGTAGTAAGTACATTGACCGACAGTGTAAAGGTTAGCACCACCAGTTGAAGTGAAACGTACAGGTGCACTTGTTTGAGCTGTTGCTGGTACTGAAGTAGACGCAGCAGGTGCTGTTGTTGTTGTGTAATTATAGTTTGTAGTTGAAGCAGTTGGTGCTTGCACTGAAGCTTGTGTATTATATGATGCGTACTGTGGTGTCGCCGCATTTGTGTAAGTTGTTGTTTGACCAGTGTATTCTGTGTAGTTTGTGTTGTCACGTACAACTGGTGTAGCAACAGTATTGTAAGCAGTAGCGTAGCTGTAATCTACAGCTTCGTTAGAGTAGTAGTAATAGTCATAAGTTCCGTTTGCATCGTATGTGTAATATACGTATTGCATTGATGGGTTCCAGTTACCGTCTAAAGTGTGGTGTTTGTTACCATTTTCGTCGATAGTAATGTAGTCATGAGTTGCTTCTGAGTAAGAAGTCGTATAAGCAGAAGTTGGGTTTTGTTCTGCAGCTTGTGCGTCTTGTGCAGCAACTCCTAAAGTAACCAAGCCGAATGCAGCGATTGTAGCAGTAGTTAATTTTTTCATAGTAAAAAGTCTCCCTATCAAATTTAATATTTATTATCGATTTTCTAAGTGCTTTTTGTAATCCTCTAGAATCATAGCATATATAATTTCTAAGTAAAGCATTGTAAACAATTTTAAGTGGTACTGTAACATAAATGAAACAAAAGACAACAAATCGTCTCATTAAAACCTATGTGGAAATATAAAATTATAAAGTTTTGTGGTATAAATTTGCTGTTTTTGAGAAAAGAAGATCTAAAAATAAACCTGAGTTATCGGGTGTGAAAGGAAAATAAAATTTTGAAATAAATTAGCCGTTTTTATTAATGGTTAATTTATTTATAGAATGTATAAAATTTATACCAAAGTCAACCCTATAAAAAAACAGACGATTTGAGATTATAATATAATAGAAGAAAGGCGTCACGTTTTTTCATTTCGAACAAAACGGTGGATCAAATTTTAGTAATCACATTTAAAAAAAGTGGTTTTTTTTTTTTAAAAGTGGCTTTTGAAAATTAGAAAGCTAAACAGTGTTTATATAAGAGGCGAAAAAATAGATCTCTTAAAAAGAATTGATAGAGTTTTAATTTCAAGAGGTGAGATTAGGGATAATAAATATATGGTTTGGATACAGTTTTTATAATCAAGCGCATGCTTTTTGACATACAAAAAGAACCGATGAAGTCATTGACCTCATCGGTTCTTTATATGAGCTTGGTATTAAACCAGAGCAGTTTATTTAAGCATTAAATTATGCTGTTACCCAGTGACTTGGGCCTTCAGTGTCATATAAGTGTTGCGCAAATTTATCTTGAACTGCAGCTGGAGCTTGTGCAGGGTTAACACCTACGTATGAAGGGTCAACTTGTTGTGCTACAGCATCCCATGTTGATGGTAAGAATTGGTAAGCACCTGCAGCACCTGATGAAGGGTTAACTGCTGAGTAGTCGCCACCTGATTCGCGGTCTCTGATAGATTGTAGATGAGAATTCACGTCTGAACCACTTGTAGAAGTTTGAGTTGTTTTTGGTGCTTCTATTGCAGCTGGTGCTTCTGAAGATGCTTGTTGAGTTGTGCTTGCAGCTGTGTTAGATTCTGATTGAGTTGATGCTTGGCTAGCAACATCTTGGATTTGAGCTGGTTGAGCTACTGAAGTTTGTTCAGAAGCTGTTTGTCCACCAAATCCATTGTAAGACCATCCGAATTGAGTACCATCTGACCAGAAGTGGAAGTTTGTACCTTCGTATGTGAAGTTGTAGTCGTATGCACCTGCTTGGATAGGTGATTCATTTAATGATTGATCGTTGTTTAATGCTTTTTGTGCTAATTGTGCTTGATCGATTGAAGATTGAGTTGCTTCACTCGCATGAGCGTCTGTTGTATGTGCAGCGACACCTGTCGCACCGATTGCTACTGCTAATGATGATGCTAATAATGTTTTTTTCATAACTTATAAGTCCTCCAATAAAATAATTTTTTCATTTTCAAAAGTTTGCTTAACTAAAAATTTCAACAACCACACTCTAACAGGCTATAGAAAAGATGTAAATTACGAGGGAATAACAAAACATTACAGCCATATTGCAAATCTCGTTTATGTAATATCATTGTTATTTGATTTATATATTTTAATTAATAGGAATAAGTATAAAAAGGGTGCTCATAGTTTTCAAAATATTGTCTGAAAATTAAAATAAGAATGAAGTATATTACAAATATTACAACGTTTCATCTAAATGTAACTTAGATGACGAGGAAAGCGCCTTAATAAATAATGAAAAATCACTATAAAACTGAAATTTCTCAAATAATGTTTGATTGCATTGATTCCTAAACCGTATAATTAATATCAATCGAGGTGAATATAATGAAAAATAAAATCGAAGCTTTACAACTTAAAGCTGCAAAACTAACACGAGAAACGCACGCATTAGGCATCCCTGTGATGATTGTCTTTGAAGGTGTCCCGGCATCAGGGAAAACACGTTTAACGAACGACTTGTTACTCACATTAGATGCCAAATACACACAATTTATTGCGACAAAAACGCCTTCTGAACATGATTTACGGTTTCAATTTCTACAAAACTTCTGGAACACATTACCTGCTAAAGGCCATATAAATATTTACTTTAGAAGTTGGTATGCGCATTATATTGATTATAAAATTCATGAAATCAAAAAAAGTACGTTCAAAGTTTACGATAAACTGAAAAATGAAATTTATGAATTTGAAACGATGCTTCGTAATGATAAACACGAAATTATAAAATTTTACATCCAAATTAATGAAGAAAAGCGTCAAGAACATATTGCCCAAATGAAAGATAACCCGCTCACACATTGGAAAGCGCAAGAATATGAACAAGTTATTCCTATAGTGACTTATCAAGAAGAATTTCAACATTTACTTGATAAAGAATGGGAAGTCATTGACTATACACGTCGTGAACATGCCATTCAACAGATGTATGAACATTTAATAGAACGTTTAGAAAAAGCCATCAAGCATTATCATCAACGAGAAGAGAAAAAAGAAGGTGATTTTACGCCTGATTTTGAGACAGACATGTTTAATGTAGACATTCAAAAAGTGAAAAAACGTGACTATGACGAATTGGTGCTTTCCTTACAATTACGCTTAAGAGAGTTGCAGTTCGCTTTGTATGAACGTAAAATCCCTTTGATTTTAGTCTACGAAGGAATGGATGCGGCAGGTAAAGGCGGAAATATTAAACGGATTCGAGAATATTTAGATCCCACAGGTTATGAAGTCAACGCCATCAGTGCACCAACCGATGTTGAGTTAAATCATCATTATTTATGGCGTTTCGCCAAAGACATGCCTAAAAGTGGCCACATTGAAATATTTGATCGGAGTTGGTATGGTCGCGTGCTCGTTGAACGTGTCGAAGGATTTGCTTCACATGATGAATGGACAAGAGCCTATGACGAAATCAATGCGTTTGAAGAAATGTGGGTCAATGAAGGTGCGATTTTATTAAAATTTTTCCTTACATTAGATAAAGAAGAACAATTAAAACGATTTAAAGATCGTGAAGAGGACGTCAATAAGCAATGGAAAATTACAGATGAAGATTGGCGAAATCGAGACAAATGGGACCTTTATTTAGAAGCGAGTCATGATATGATTCAAAAAACGAATCAACCGCATGCCCCTTGGCTTATTGTTCCGGCTGATCACAAAAAGTCAGCACGTATAGAAGTGTTAAAATATGTCATTCAAAAATGTGAAGAAAGATTGTGGGGCGTAAAACGATATTAAAAAATACGCCTTATGTCTTATGCATTTTTAACGTATTTCTACTATAATAATAGATAAACTAATCGTTCCGATGTATATTACAAAAGTTAGAAAAGAGACTGAGGAAATTTCATGTTATTTAATCACTACGAGCCATACACAGTTAAATTATCGCAACACGGGGATGACATTTTAGAAATGGTCACGATCGGAAATCATGAATCAGAAAATGTCATTGTACTTCTCCATGGCGCCATTATGAACTACAAAATTATGACCGTCTTCGCCAAATATTTGCATCATGCGAAATTAATTTTTATTAATAGTCCGGGAAGAGGCAAAAGTAGTGCGCTCACGCGAATGGACCACAACTTAGAAGACTATGCGACACGTATTAACGAAGCACTTCAATTAGAATTAGCAGGAAGCCAAATTAAACGCATGGCCATGATTGGCTATTCAATGGGTGGACTGATTGCGACAAAAATTGCGGGCTATAATACGTTACCGATTACCCATTTAATCTATTTAAATAGCGCAGCCAAAATAGATTATAAAGAATTGCGCCTCTCGAAGTTATTTTATGAGTTGATTAAAGATATTAAACCCGATCAACAAGATGGTATGATTAAGAGTATTCCTGAATTTATTTTAGAACAAGGGGTCTCTAAAAAACACAATGATAAATTTAACTTTACGGAGTATCTAGCACCAGTTGATGCCATGATTACAGATTTAATGTATACGTTGAAAGCAGACTACTTGGAGGATATTGATAAAATCGAACACATGCCAAAAGTGTTGTTTTTATTAGGTGAAGATGATGTCATTTTCCCAAACAAAGACTCTGCGATTACAGTTGAAAAATTTGAAGCGCGCAATGCCGAGGTGAAGTCGATTATTTATCCTGAAGTAGGCCATCTTGATTTTCTACGTGTGTTAGATCAAGATGCCGGCAATAATTTAGGGAGTATTGAATACAACATTAATATGTGGTTGAATATGGGGGAGTAGGACAGTAAACCGTCTTACTCCTTTCATTTTCTATCCTAAAATGAGGAGGAACGGGAACATGTGGATTGATATTACGCATCAACTTTCAAAAGACTGGGCCCCTTGGCCGGGAGATCCTGCTTTTGAACTTCATTTTTTTGAAACGAAAGCGAATAACGGGGCAACGAACATTGCAAAATTAGCGGGAAGTACCCATATTGCAACGCATGTGGATGCGCCACGACATGTCGATGATAAAGGGGCTACCGTTGATCAATTGCCAATAGACCCCTTTATTGGTCGAGCGACGGTTATTGAAATTTTAGACACACCAAGAATTGATGAATCTATATTAAAAGAGGATGTAATTGAAGGGAAAATCGTTTTATTTAAAACCCAATCCCACACTAATCCGAGTCAATTTCCTGAAACGGTCCCTGTGCTCACCACTGATGCCATTGATTTTTTAGCTCAGCAAGGTGTGCAAGTGATTGGAGTGGACGTCCCCTCCATTGATCCTATCGACTCAGAGAGCCTTGAAAATCATCATCATATGATAAACAACGAGATATTTAATATTGAGAATTTGCGGTTAGCGCATGTTTCACCAGGTGTGTATGACTTTATAGGATTGCCTTTAAAAATTGTCGGGGGTGACGCCTCTTATATCCGTGCAGTCCTCCGTCCTCTCCACTCATCACAGGATAGAATATGATACAATAATGAATATTTTCATAAAGAATCGAGGAAAAAAGTATGGAAAAGCAAGGAAAAACGCCATCCATGCCGATATTGTTCATTATTTTACTCGGGACAATGACAGCATTTGGCCCTTTATTATCTGATATGTATAGTCCAGCGTTACCCCTTGTCCAAAAAGATTTAATGACGACAACTTCACAAACACAGTTGACGTTATCTATTGCGATGATTGGGATCGCATTTGGACAGTTTATTTTTGGAGTGATGGCTGACCGCGTTTCACGTCGTAAATTAGCCCTCTCCATTTTAGTGTTACTCATCGTGGCTTCTCTGATTATAGCGATGAGTGCTTCAGTGCAGTTGTTATTGGTATTACGGTTTATCCAAGGTTTGGCTGGAGGAGGTGCCATCGTTATTGCGCGTGCGACAGCCGGTGAAAGTTTAAAAGGGGCGCATCTTAGCCGCTTCTTCACGGCACTCATGGTCGTTAATGGGATTATTTCGATTTTAGCGCCACTCGCCAACGCCGTGTTACTTTCCATTGGGTCATGGCGTTACATCTTTTTAGCGTTGGCAGGGATAGGGGCGCTCTTATTTATAGCTGTTGCGCTTCATCCCCATATGAAAAAAGTCCAACAAACACAGACGAAACAAACGAAACTCTCACTTGTTTTTAAAGATTTTGGTCGTTTGATGAAGGCCCCTTCCTTCGTCTTGCCGATGCTTTTACAAGGTGTGACGTATATTATGATTTTCAGTTTTGGGGCGGGCGCGCCATTTATTACACAAAATGTTTACGGCATGACGCCACAATCATTTAGCTTATTAATGGTCTTCATTGGCATTGGCCTTATTATTTCAAGTCAACTTTCAAACCTTTGTTTACGTTGGTGGTCACAACTGAGTGTTTTAACATTATTTATGATGATTCAAGTGTTAGGCGCCATCATGACGATTATTGTGTTACTTTTACATTTACCACTAGTTATGTTAATCATCACTTTATTTTTTGCAGTGACGCCAGTAACGGCGATTGGACCGCTCGCGTTTTCATTAGCGATGCAAATGCGAACAGGGGGTAGCGGAAGTGCCTCTAGTCTTTTAGGGTTAGTGCAATTCATTTTAGGAAGTGCCATTGCGCCATTGATTGGGATTCAAGGCCCAGAAAGTGTGGTTCCGTACAGTGTTGTATTAGGGGCGACTGTTGTTTTATTACTCACGTTAGGTCATTTCACTTATCATCGATTAAAACATCAAATTGCATCATAAAGACACAGGACGAGTATTCATCTAAAGTTAGAAAGCCATCAAAATTTATCTGAGAATAAATTTTGATGGCTATTTTTATATTATAAAGCGTCGTAAGGGATGCTGTTTAACGCTTGAGATGGTAGGATCTGTAATGTGGAAAGTTGGTTTAGGGTGTCCGTGAGTCGACTATGCCAAATATCAAAGTTTAACTGAGGCAGATATTGTGATTGTGGCGTCCAACCAAAGTATTGCGCAGAGGCATAAATGAGACCTATCCCGACAACAGCACGTAATAAAATTTTCATAAATTCACTTCCTTTAAGTTCTTATAAGTCTACTATACAGGTTGAAAAAGCGCATAGCATGGGGCTTTTGGAATATTTTATTCTCAACCTAAAGAAGGAGTAATGTCAGTGATGCATTAAAAATAGAATTATAAATCACACGATAAAATTTACTTTCATGCTTTGGTGTTTACTGTTACTATATAACTATCGAAACTATATTGAAGAAAATATATGTAAAAGGAATGAACGATTTGGATACAAAACGCCCAAAGCAATACCCACGTGCACGACAAACTTACGCCATAAGGAAATTTAATATTGGTCTTGCCTCAGTGATGTTTGGCACATTTTTATTTTTAAGTGTGACAGATCATGTAAAAGCTGCTGAATCTGACAATGGCGCTACAACTTCAGAAAATTTACTCCCTGACGTGCATAAAGAAGTGATACAACCTTCAGAAGCTACGTTGGAAAACGATAAAGTTACTCCAGAAAATGACGCATCACAAACTACAGATACCGTCACGTCTCAAGTAGAGCAACCAAAGGAACCATCAACGCCAAATACACCGCAAGAGTTTACCGCGGACAATGCATCACTAGAAAAAGCACCACAAGAGACAACAGCTGCTTCATCACCAGAAGTCAATTCTCAAGATGAGTCCTTAAAAGATGAGACGCCAGTGACAAAGCAAAATGAAGCAACGGCTCCCCCAACATCTGAAAAAGAACAAGGCGAGTCTCAACTTAGAGCGACAACTAACACAACTGTGGTTCCAGCCGTTAACGAACCTGCTCCAGAGGCGAACGCTACAGAAGTCTCCGTGGACGGTATTGAAGAACGTGTGTATCAAAAATCCATTCCTGTCTTAACGGGCTCAAAAATAGCCCGCACCATTGGTATGGGAAGAGGAAATAGCCAGGCGCGTGAAAGTCTAGGCGTTGTCTTGCCGGCAGATACAACATTATATGTCCGTCAGGCAAAACCTACGAATGAAGCGGATTTGAAAGTTAATTTGGTCACAGACGATAGCCAAACGAATCAAACAGCTGTCGTTTCTAAAGACGGCACGTGGACAAGTATTCGCACGACCGTGGATAGTGCGGCGTTCATGTATATGCCAAGAGGGCTTGAATCTGAACCTTTAATTGAATATTACATTGAAAACAATTTGTTCCAAGCGCTACCAACTTATCGCAAAGGACAAAATCAAGAAACATTCGAAACACAGTGGGTAGATCAAGACGCGAGTTTCGCCTATGTAGATGGTGATAAACATGCAATTTTAATCCCACGTGTCGATCGAGACCGTGTACTCGCAATGAAAACGAATACGTCTAAATTTTTATTTACAAGTTTAGATGAACTTATTACGTATTATGATGATGTCGTTACGCACTATGATCAATGGGCAGGATTAATTGATGATCCGACTTCAGTGAGTTACAACTTTGGACATAAATATTTTACAATGCCAGACAAAAATGGAATCGGGACGGCCTACTGGTCGAATGATCATATGGGGATGAACAGTAATTCTGTTTATGGTTATTTGGAAAAAGGATGGTTGATTTTACACGAAATTGGTCATGGTTATGACGGCGTGATGGCACAAGACAAAAACGTGAACTTATTAGAAGTTATTAATAATGTGTATGCCCATCATTACGAACAAGAGGTTCAAAAGCTTGGCAGTGATTGGTTATATCAAAATAAACAAACTGAAGCACAACAACGGATTCATGACACATATTTATCAGGCAATACCGATTTTACGTTCAACAGTTTAGGGGGGCGAGAAAAACTTGATTTTATGACGCGTATGACACGGTTTGCGGGTATGGATGCATTTGCAGGAATGCTTCAACAAATGCGTGAACAAGCCGCAAGAGAAGGTTTACCGACAGATGTGCCAAGATGGTTAGGGGAATATATGTTAGCTCAAAATGGTGCCAATGCCCTCGCTTATTTTGACTTGTTCCATGTCCCGACGTCTCCACAATTGGAAGACCGTTTAAACACTTATAATAATAGTTACATTTATACATTAGCATCACTCATCACTGATGAGGCAGAACGTCAAAAATATGTCGACCGTCTGGATTTAAAAACGATCTACGAACTCGTCAAATCTTCAGACCTCGAAGATACGACGATACAAGCCCCAGCGACGATTACTGTTAATTTAAATGGTCAAACATTACCGCCACATGCGAAAGTACAACTTAAAGATGGGTCAACCATTGTCGCAGAAGCGGTGGTTCAAAATGGACGTGTATTATTCGATTCCGTGCGTGCAGGGGTTTACAAAGTGGTGGCGCCCGTATCAACAACATATGCCTTACCAGAACATACTTACCTTATTGTAAGCGAAAATGGAGAAAATACGGCGACATTGAACTATCCTGAAACGTCAGATGTACAAAAACTTATGACACAACAAATCGCCATTAAAGGTCTTAGTGATGGCGTTGTTTCTACCATTACGTACAATCCAAGCACAAAAGAAGTCGCATACCGACATAATAACGGACAGCCTCATATTTATTTTGAAAATCAACCTTATGCACAAGTCACAATTCAAACACAAAATGGAGAAGTTCTCCTAGATAAAATATTCATTGGCGATGAGAAATTAACAGCGACAGAACAAACTTTTACAATGAATTATGGAGATACGATTACAGTGATGCACAAAGAGGCTGAGTCACGACGCCAAGTGCTACGTCCTGAAACAGGAGAACGTCTCAATTTCCAAGATGCAGCGATGCAGACGGTGACGTACACACTGACGGATAAAGGGTTTATCGTGAATAATGAAACACAAGCAGATGCGGATGCGCGTTATTTAGATGCATTAGAAAGTGACATCGAGCGCGTCATAACTTTGATGGATGCGCATCCTGAACGTGATTATCGCACGCAATTGTATCGTATCGCTGAAGGCTTGCCTTTTACAGATACGGCAAATCAAACTCGCTTACGTGCACTATTAGCGCCATACTTAGATCAAGCCCAACTTGATGCGCCGAAAGTCAATCCGGTGCAACTGGATCAGCGCCAAGTCTATGGTACGGCAACACCTCATGCGACGATTACGGTTACATTACCGAACAACGAAGTCCTTCAAACCACAACAAATGCGCAAGGGGTTTGGGGAGTGACTGTTCCAACAACGACGCCACTTCAAGTGAATGATACCCTTGCGATTACAGCGTCTATGGAAGGCTTACAAGCGTCTCAAGCGGTCGCAACGAAAGTCATTGATACAATTGCGCCGAATACACCGAATATTTATACGCCTCAAGCAGGAACTGATGTTGTAAATGGGTCAGCCCAACCGAATATTATGGTCAAAGTTACATTTGCGAATGGAGAGACTGTTGAAACAACAGCGTTAGCGAACGGAACTTGGTCTGTTCAAGCGCCTGCACCGTTAATGTTAGGGGAAGCGATTTCTGCTTCAGCACATGATGCGGCTGGAAATACATCGGGAACAATGTCGACACAAGTCATAGATACGATTCCACCACAAGCACCGGGGGTCTCGAATTTAGAGTACGGTGATAACATCGTGAGAGGTACAGGCGAGCATTATCGCGATATCATTCTTGTGAGATTCCCGGACGGACAAATTATGCAGACGAAAGTTGGGAAAAACGGCACGTGGATGGTCGGCGTGCCTTATGAAACACAAGTGCAATTAGACGTTGGCGATGTGATCTATGTCTTTGAATATGATCAATCTAACAACCGTTCTCAACCTGCGTATGCTTACGTTGTAGATACGACAGCACCAAAAGCACCCGTAGTTAACACAGTTACTGAAGGAGATAGCGTTATTACAGGTCAAAGTGAGCCTAACAGTCATATTTCCATCGCGCTTAATAATGGCGAAGTGATAGAAACCTACACAACGGCGGACGGAATATTTACGATAGATGTGCCTAACAGTGTCGTGTTACTAGAAAATAACGGTTTTAATGTGACGGCTACAGATATTTATGGAAATGCTTCAACACCAACGGTAACAACGGTTCAACCGAAAGAAGAGGTTGTACCACCAGAACCAGAAGTAGCAGAAACTTTCCCAGAACCAGTCATCTTCCCAATTCGTGAAGGCGACCGTACAATCAGTGGGACAAGTGTGCCATTGAGTCGTGTCATGATTGTGATAGAAGATACGAATGCCTATGGTGTGACGGCAGATGAAAATGGCAACTATACTTTACAATTGCCAGATGCGATACAATTATACGAAAACAATCGTATTAACGCGTTTGCGACAGATACAAAAGGACATGATTCTGGATTAATCGTGACGTTTGTGGAACCGAAAGCAGAAGTTCCTGTTGAGCCAGAACAACCGAGTGAACCGGAGCCACCAGTAGTGGAGGAACCAACGGAAGAAACACCGGACCAACCAAGTGAACCGGAGCCACCTGTGGTAGAGGAGCCAACAGAAGAGACGCCAGAACAACCAAGTGAGCCGGAGCCGCCGGTAGTGGAAGAACCAACAGAAGAGCCACCGGCACAACCAAGTGAACCGGAGCCACCAGTAGTGGAAGAACCGACAGAGGAAACACCGGAAGAACCAAGTGAACCGGAGCCACCTGTGGTAGAGGAGCCAACAGAAGAGACGCCAGAACAACCAAGTGAACCGGAGCCACCAGTAGTGGAAGAACCGACAGAGGAAACACCAGAACAACCGAGTGAACCGGAGCCGCCGGTAGTGGAAGAACCAACGGAAGAAACACCAGAACAACCAAGTGAGCCAGAATCACCAGTGGTAGAGGAACCGACTGAAGAAACACCGGAAGAACCAAGTGAACCGGAACCACCAGTAGTGGAGGAACCAAGTGAGCCAGAACCACCACTCGTGGAAGAACCAACGGAAGAGACACCGGAACAGCCAAGTGAGCCAGAGCCACCGATAGTGGAAGAACCAAGTGAACCAGAACCACCGGTAGTGGAGGAACCGACAGAGAAAACATCGGAACAAGCAAACGTACCGGAATCCTCTACAATGGAGACCTCAACTGTGGAAGTGTCACCTATCACTTCTCAACTTGAGCCATCCGCAACCGTGTCTAATGAAGAAATTCAGCAGCCAATCATTAATAAAGTGGGAGCGTCCCAAGCGCATGGACTGCATGCTTTAGAATCTGAAGCAGAAGTCATTGCGCAAGTAGATGCCTATTATGAAGAGACCCTTCAAACAAAAGTGAGTGCGCCTGTTCATGTGACACAAGGAGAAAATACAAATACTAACACAACGCAAGTATTACCTGAAACAGGAGACGTATCGACTTCTACGAAAACAGGTTGGTTACTGACTTTACTCGGCCTTCCGTTCATCGTGCGTGTCTTCAAAAGACGTAAAGAAAGCTAAGTTGAAAAAACTTAATTAGGATTTAGACTGTTGCAACATGAAGGGAAAAATGAGGGGGCATTTTTCTTAAGTCCCTCATTAGAATAAAAAATAGATATGTATCATAAAGGCAAGAGGTGTCCGCTCCAAAAGACACCTCTTGCCTTTTAGTTTTGAAAAAAAGAAGTGGGTAACATCGCTACCCACTTCGAAATATTGAATGCTGTTTTATGAAGTTAAGAAGTCGCCACCATTAAGATGTAGCGTTTGTCCTGTCATGTAAGAGCTGTCTGTTGATGCTAAAAAGACATAAGATGGTGCGAGCTCTGCAGGTTGTCCGCGACGACCCATAGGTGTATCGCCACCTTGATTTTCCACTTTGTCTTCATCAAATGTTGCAGGGATGAGAGGCGTATAAATAGGGCCAGGTGCCACTGCATTCACATAAATGCCTTTTTCCATGAGGGACGTCGCAAGTGAACGTGTGAATGAAACAATGGCTCCTTTTGTAGATGAATAATCGATTAAATGCGCAGAACCTCGATAAGCCGTCACACTAGTTGTATTTATAATTTTATCGCCTGAAGACAAGTGAGGAAGAGCCGCTTGTGATAAATACATCATGCCAAAAATATTGGTTTCAAATGTTGCTTTAATTTGATCTGGCGTCACGTCGGCATAGTCATCTTGTGGAAATTGAACCCCACCATTATTGACTAAAATATTTAAGCCACCGAATTCTTTCACAACTTTATCAATGAGCACTTTTGATTCGTCAGGTTGACGTAAATCATGTGAATAAGCTTTTGCTTTAACGCCAATTTCTTCTAAACGTTTCACTGTATCTTCGGCATCGATGTGTTCATTTAAATAACCAATAGCCACATCTGCTCCTTCTTTGGCAAAAAGAATCGCAACTGCGCGACCGATTCCAGAATCGCCGCCTGTAATTAATGCGACTTTCCCTTTTAATTTGCCCGCAGGTTGATAACTGTCTAATTCGCAGACAGGTCGAGGGTTCATGTCCTTTTCAGAACCGGGTTGTGTGTCTTGCGTATAGCCTTTAATTTCATCATGTAGTTTTTGTAAATCCATTCTTATTCACCTCAAAAAGTTTATAGTTCGCCTCTGTCCCAATAGCGTGGACGTTCAAAAGCTTCGACAATCGTTTCAGGTTGGTCAGAAACGAAAACGCCAGGTTGAGACGTCTGAACACGACTTTGTGCTAAGCCTTTAGCAGCTGTTTCAGATAGGACTAAAGGTTTAAAATGTTGATAAGTTAATTCAGCAAATTCTTCAGTTTTGTTGAAAATGTCTTCTGTGTCAGAAAGGACAATTAAACTGTCGAATAATGTCGGATGAACAGTGTCGAATGTTTCTGTAATGCCAAAGTCTTCTTCAATATGTTGAGGTTTATCAGAGATGAACGCATAATTTAAATGATGCTCAGCCATTGTTTTTGCATAGGATTTTAAAGTGTCCGCATTGATGTTGCCATCGACAACGATACCGACAGAATGACCTCGAAGCGGACGATCAAATTTTTCCATCGTTAACTGACTGTCTGATTGTTCAAGTTGAACTTCTTCGTTTTCTTCTGGTACTTGAACGCCAATATTTTCTGCTACACGTTCAGCCAGTTTTCTAGAAACTTTATTCAGTTGATTTACCGCATTTTGTTTTACCATCACGCTTTGACATTTACCAAGTTCAAATGAAAAGCCGTCAACCGTATGATTAAATTCAGGTTCCGTTAAACTATTCAAGTAGAGACGAGCTTGCGTATAGTAATCTTTAAAACTTTCGCTACGTTTTTGAATTTTATGTCCTTCGACTTTTTCTTGATAATGCTCAAAACCACCGTCTTCCACAGGTGTTTCATGCGGGTCGTTGTGGTTGAGGGCATTGTTGTGGTATGACGTTTGTCCTTGATGAATATGCATTTGATGCATGCCATCACGTTGGTTATTGTGCACAGGACTGACAGAACGATTGATAGGAATTTGATGGAAATTTGGTCCACCTAGGCGTGAAATTTGTGTATCCGTATATGAGAATAATCGTCCTTGTAAAAGAGGATCATTCGTAAAGTCAAGCCCTGGAACAATATGACCTGGGTGAAAGGCAACTTGTTCCGTTTCAGCAAATACGTTTTCGACATTGCGATTTAAAGTCATTTTACCCACAATTTTGACAGGAACTTCATCTTCTGGCCAAATTTTAGTTGGATCTAATATATCAAAATCAAAACGGAATTCTTCACTTTCTGGAATAATTTGAAGCCCGAGTTCCCATTCAGGATAATCGCCTTTATCAATCGCTTCAAATAAATCTTGACGATGGAAATCAATATTTTTACCAGAAACAATTTGCGCTTCGTCCCAAACCATTGATTCTAACCCTTGTTTTGGTTTCCAGTGAAACTTCACAAAGTGCGCTTCGCCTTTTCGATTAATTAAGCGGAACGTATGCACACCGAAGCCTTCCATTTGACGGAAGTTTTTAGGAATACCACGGTCACTCATCGCCCACATTGCAGTATGTGTTGATTCAGGATTTTGCGCAAAGAAATCCCAAAATGTATCATGGGCAGAGCCGCCTTGTGGAATTTCATTATGAGGTTCAGGTTTCACCGCATGAATTAAGTCAGGAAATTTTATCGCATCTTGAATGAAAAAGACGGGTATATTGTTGCCGACAAGGTCAAATACCCCTTGATCCGTATAAAACTTAGTCGCAAAACCACGCACATCGCGCACTGTATCTGGAGATCCTTTAGAACCTTGTACAGTTGAAAAACGCACAAACACAGGTGTTGTTTTGTCAGGATGTGTTAAAAAGTCAGCATACGTATACTCAGATAAATCTTCATACACTTGGAATTCCCCATGGGCACCGTAACCACGCGCATGTACGATACGTTCTGGAATACGTTCATGGTCAAAGTGTGTCATCTTTTCTCTAAAGTGAAAGTCTTCAAGTAAACTTGGGCCACGGTCACTTGCGCGTAACGTATTTTCATCTTCAGACACTTTAAGACCTTGGTTTGTCGTCATTGCTTGGCCGTCATTATTTTTGCGAAATGCTTCTAAATCTTTATCTTTTTTGTTTGTCATCTCTGATGTACCCCTTTCTTTCGAAAATTTCGTAAAAACGAGACGTTTCTCTATACCATAAGTATGAATTTTTAAAACACGGATGACGACTTTTTATGATAGTCATCAAGATTGTTAAATCCTTTATATGTGAAACACCCTAACTAAGATGAAATGATTTATTTAAAGAAATGCTTACTTTTCCTGTCGTTTTCATTAAAAATTTACAATCTTACGTTAAAATAAAGATGGGGAAAATTTAAGGAGACGTGTGTAATGAAAATTACGTTTGATGACATCATCAATCAACAAGGGTTTATTCAAGCGCATTATTATGACGATGTTCATATGGGAGACATTCGTTTTGAAATGGCTGACCCTATAGATGTAAGAAATGATTTAGTCGCTGAGGCATTAGGGGCACTATGTGGGCAATACTATGACGAAATCGAGATGGCATTTAAAGTCTCGACAAAAACAAAAACAGAAATCGAGAAACGTACAGGTGCGACGTTAATTTGTAGTACGGGTTTACGCTTTTGGAATTTAAATAAAATGATTAGTAATGAAGTGAAAACCATCAATTTCAATGGAGATGTGGCTAATTTATCTGCATTAACATTGACACCAGGTGAAACAAATAAAGTCTCTCTCGATTTTGGTAAAGAATCTATACATATGTACGATATGTTTGATCGATGGAACAGTCGCATTGTCAAAACCAATGTGATGGACACGCATTTTCCAGAGATTACCTCAGATTATTACGCGATTGGGACTATTTTATATAAAGATTATTTCAACACGAGCTATATGATTACCGGACTCCAACTTGACCCGATGACGGCCAACATGACAAAAATAGAAGCTGAGCAAGCCATTGCTGGAATGGTTAATTTGCCACATACATTAGGGTTAACCGCTGTGGGCCATACAAAAATTGCATGTCAACGTTGGGGAGATGAATTAAACGAAGCAATCCGCGCCGTAAGAACTTCGCAACAAGAAGTTCTTACGCAACAACACCTCTTAGTCGAAATCGAAAATGATCTTAAACGCTTAGGGCTACCACTAGATAAAAAGCCTATTCAACCGACAGGCATTTCATGGGGACACTCTATGAAATTAGACTTTTTGGCCTTATATATTTTAAAACATCGTGGGCGTGAATATGCGTCGTATTTAGTTCAAAATATTCCTGAGGCCGCCGAACAATGGATTGCAAACTATCGGTTAGATTTTTATGAACGCTATTATCCTGGTGTCCTTACGTATATGCCAGAAGAAGTTAAAAATTACGTTCTACAACAACTTGAACGTTATGAGATTGCGCTCTATAGTGAAGCGGACTGGCAAGCCTTTATAAAAATCCGTGAAAACTTGCGACAGACAAGACAATAATATTTGATGAAGAAACCTTTATTATCGGTATGAGCGACGGATAATAAAGGTCTTTTTTATTCATTATTATATTAAGATAACATTATGAAAAATTTGTTAAAATACTTGGGAAATTATGTTGCCTTTAATACATTTATACCGCACAATGATACCTAACACCATTACATTTTGTGAGGGGATTCACCGTCATGCGTGTTTTATTCGTTTAAGGGGAGGTTATTATTTTATGAAATTAGTTGGAAAATTATTAGCGGGGATAGTCTTAGGGATAGCGATTGGACTTTTGGATATTGAAGTGCTTCATCGCTTACTCGTCACGGTCAAAGGTGTGTTTGGACAAGTGATCAATTATATTATTCCACTCATTATCTTTTTCTTTATTGCCGCAGGGATTACGTCCCTTGGAAAAGGTTCAGGACGTTTGGTTGGTTTAACTGTAGGCGTCGCTTATACATCGACGATTATCGCAGGATTAATTGCGCTTACTGTCGCATACATATTGATGCCGTTGATTGCTTCAGGTGGCAAGGTACCTGGGGAACCGCCGGAAATTAAACCCTTCTTTACTTTTGAATTTGAACCATTAATGGGTGTGTTAACCGCACTCATCACGGCTTTCGCGTTTGGTATTATTGCACACGCGGTCAATGCGACAACGATTGTTAAAGTGATAGATGAAGGACAACGTATTGTAGAAGTACTTATCGAAAAAGTGATTATCCCATTTTTACCGGTCTATATCGCAACAATTTTTGCAGAAATGACTGCACAAGGTACTGTCGTTAGCATTTTAAAAGTTTTCGGTCTTGTCTTAGTAATTGCGATTTTACTGCATTGGATATGGTTATGTGTGTTATACACAATTGCGGGCGTATTAAATCGACGTAATCCGTTTGCCATGTTAAAAAACATGCTTCCTGCTTACTTTACAGCAGTAGGAACAATGAGTAGTGCGGCAACGATTCCTGTTACATTAAAGCAAACAAAGCAAAATAAAGTCACACCTGCCTTAGCTGATTTCAGTGTACCATTACTTGCGACGATTCACTTATCAGGTTCAACGATTACGCTTGTCAGCTGTTCAGTTGCGGCGATGATTGTGTTACCAAGTTTATCATTAGTGAGTGTGCCGACGATGATTGGGTTTATATTCATGTTAGGCATTATCATGATTGCCGCACCCGGTGTTCCAGGAGGGTCAGTCATGGCAGCCAGTGGTATTTTAGGTTCTATCTTAGGATTTAATGAAGCGGCCATTGGTTTGATGATTGCCTTATATATGGCACAAGATAGTTTCGGTACGGCAACGAATGTTACTGGTGACGGCGCTATATCAGCCATTGTGGATCGATTGGGATATAAAAAATAATACGAAATAAACACGTACAACTTGAAAAGCTGTACGTGTTTATTTTTACTGATCTTCCTTATCAACGATAAACATGATGGCGAAAAAAACAATGCCGGCAGGTATCCCGATGATGGGCCCGAATAAAATAGAGAGCAAAGTAGGATAAAACACTAAAAAAATAACATCAGTCAGTGACCATGAGTAATTCATCAATTTTTGAATAAGTTCATTTATAGACATGTGATCCAACCTTTCATTGTTTATTTGATGGACTTGTGAAAAGGCGATAAATGATAAATAAAATTAAAAAAATAAAACTGAATGAAATGCCTACAAAAAAAACTAAAAAATAACTAGGAACAATGAACAAGAAAGTCAGTACAAATGAATCAAACGATTGGAAGCGGACTCGCTTTAAACGTGGCCACCACGATTTCATCCTATGTTGCTCCTAATAACGTGAGCGATTGCGCATCGCTTGTTTTTCTTCTTCTGAGATATGGAAGTAATAAAAAATTGCAATGCCGAGAGGAATGCCGATAAATGGGGTTACCGCCATGCTGAAGAAGATGGTATACAACGCAACGAAAATAATTTCTTTTAATGTCCATTGATGGTTCATCATACCTTCGAAAAATTGTTTGATAGACATCATTTGTCCTCCTATAAAAAACGTATTTGATTGGATTGCTTCTATTATAACATGTATCGGCCAACGTTTCTTATATGAATGAACGGGAATAGAAGTGATATCAAAATAGAAGGAAAGAGGGAGAATAAATGGCTAAAAAACAAAATCCTTTAAATCAATTTTACAATGAAAAATTTGAAGAACAGCCTCAACCTTATCCAGGTATTCAAAGTAAAATGACACCTGTGCCTGATTGTGGCGAAGAAACATACAAAGGATCTGACAAACTGACAGATCGAAAAGCCCTTGTGACTGGTGGAGATTCAGGCATTGGACGTGCTGCTGCCATTGCTTATGCGAAAGAAGGGGCAGATGTTGCAATTGCGTACCATCCGGATGAACAGTCAGATGCTGAAGAAGTGAAAGCTGTTATTGAAAAAGCAGGACGCAAAGCTGTGTTACTTCCTGGAGATTTACGTGATGCAGATTACGCTAAACAAATGGTCAAAGATGCGCATGAACAATTGGGTGGTTTAGATATTTTAGTTCTCAATGCAGGCATGCAACAATATGAATACGATATCCAAAAATTATCCTCACAACAACTCACTGACACATTCGAAGTGAATGTTTTCTCTAATGTGTATTCTATTCAAGAAGCGCTTAATTATATGGACGAAGGCTCAAGTATTATTATTACGTCTTCTATTCAAGGTGTGAAACCTAGCGCGCATTTATTAGATTATGCGATGACGAAATCATGTAATATTTCTTTAACTAAGGGACTTGCGGCACAACTTGGACCTAAAGGTATACGAGTGAACGCGGTTGCACCAGGTCCTGTTTGGACACCATTACAAATTTGTGGAGGCCAACCTCAAGAAAATATTCCTAACTTTGGTCAAAAAGAGCCTTTACAACGTGCAGGACAACCGGTAGAACTTGCAGATGTTTATGTCTTATTAGCATCTGAAAATGCAAGCTTCATTACAGGACAAGTGTATGGTATTACTGGTGGATCACCTATCAATTAATATACAGTTTAACAGTCTCCACCTATAGTGAATAAAGCGCCCTCAAAATTTATCTGAGTATAAATTTTGAGGGCTTTTTTATGGCACTTGTGATTGTCTTTTTCACAAATATGTAAAGGGTGTGAAGTGAATTTTAAGCTAAGATTAAAAAATGGTTATAGAGGTTATTTTGAATAGATTAAGCTAAATTTTTTTAATATACTATGCCCAAATGAAAGAAAAGGAAGATGCTTCATGTGGGCAATCAAACGTTATCAATGGGTACTCATTGGTATTTTTGTTTTTTACTTGATTATGAGTATGTTGACACCTTTAATTCATGATGATCTTCAGTGGGCGAACCCCTATGGCATCGAAATGTTAAATGAAGGGTTTCAATCATTGAACGGCCGTTATTTAGGAAATCTACTTGAAATTATTGCGGTGCGTCTACCGTTATTTCGTTATATAACCTATAGTGTCTTTGCGCTACTCATCATTCGCATAATTTTTCAATATATTGTAGATATGAAACGCCAAGAATGTGAGCGGAGTTTTACGTATCTAACTATTTTTATGTTCATCCTCATGATTCCAACGACTATTTACAGTCAAATTTATGGTTGGTTTGCGGGGTTTTACAATTATGTGCCAGCCACACTGTGTTCTCTCTACATTTTGCGATGCAGTTTAAAACTGTTTGAAGGATGGCACTTAACACGTACAGAAACATTCGCTTGGGTGACTGTCGCACTGTTAGGGCAATGGTTTATGGAAAATATGACACTATTTAATGTCGCGATCGTTAGCCTTTTACTCATAGGCTTGTTTTACAAATATAAACATATTCCAACTCGAGCGATTGCGGTAGGGGTGAGTACACTTATAGGCGCATTTACCATGTTTATGAATCCTAATTATTTAAATATTTTTGCGGGGCGCTCAAATTATCAAAAAGTCTCTGATGATGAAAATGGGATTTGGGTGAAAATGATAGGGACTTTTGGCTCACAGTTTCCGGATAAAATGATTTTTCAGCCCATTATTATTTTATCGATTTTGGTCATTATTTTAATGCTATTTATTAAACAAAGTGCGATGACAAAATCAAAACAATGGTTACTCATTGCTGGACTTTTTTCAGCACCGCTTTATACGATACTCGTACGGATACCATTTGATTTTGAAACAAAAAATGAAGACGTCGGAGTGGCCATTACGAATGTCATCGTTGCGCTCATTTATTACGTGGCGTTGAATATGACCTTAATGAACGTTTTACCTACTGGTCGTCTAAAACGTTATTGTTTAATACTGTTATGGGCAATTCCAGTGATGGTGGCACCGCTCTTAATTGTGCAACCGATTGGTCCCCGTAATTTTTATGCGGTGTATATGATTTACGTCATTATCACGATGGCGTTGTTTTCGCGGATGAATTTTAGACCTCATCGTGCTGTGGTGGGTCTCACTTGTAGTATGGCGTTAGGACTTATCGTCATTTTTAGTACCATTTTTGTTGCGCAAACCAACCGTATCCAAGCGCTAGAAACAGCGTTACAAGATGATCATCATATGACCGCGTACACAGTTGAACGGTTGCCTTTTGAATCTTTCATGCAACACTCTTCCCCGTATGACCAAAAAAAGACAAATATTTTCAAAACCTATTGGGGAGTTCCAGAATATGTAAAATTAAACTTCAAATGATGTTTTAAAGCTATCAATTTGTGTTATATCTATGCGCAAGTGATGGGGCGAGATGATATTACAGATGATCAAAAAGTTGCTTATGATCGTTGGTATTTAGAAAATCAATCTGCACTTTTAGATATTTATATTATTTATAAAACGATAAAAAGTACTATCAAATCAGAGGGTGTGAGTCACTAATGAAAACCCTATTAATTACTGGAAAAAACGGCTATGTTGCTAATCATTTGGCACAAGATTTAGGTGGGAAATATCGCATCTTAAGAACGGATGTGAAAACAAATGCGTGGGAACAAGAAGACTGGTCTCAGGTAGACGTCGTGATTCATGCGGCCGCATTAGTGCACAATAATCAGCCAGATGCCACGATGGAAGACTATATGAAAGTAAATTATGCACTCACTAAAAACATTGCGCAAAAGGCGAAAGCTTCAGGTGTAAAACAGTTTATTTTTATGAGTACAGCGAATGTCTATGGTCTGACGGGTCAAGTAGGGAAACCTGTGATGATTATGTCAGAAACACCAATACAACCGCGTACGGCTTATGGCATTTCGAAATGGTACGCTGAAGGGGCACTCAATGAACTCGCAAGTGCTGAATTTAAAATGGCACATTTACGTCCGCCTATGATTTATGGACCGGGAGCACCTGGAAACTTTAGTCGATTAGAAAAAGTAGCGAAACGACTTCCTATTATTCCAGATATTCAAAATCAGCGAAGTGCCATTTTTATTAAGCATTTCACACAATTTGTAGAGACTTTAATTCAAAGTGAAAACGGAGGAGTTTATCATCCTCAAGATGGGTTTGATTTAAACACGACACGTGTCATTCAAACGATACGAAAAATACAAGGCAAAAAAACACTCACGATACCTCTACCGAATCGTTTGATAAAAAGTTTAAATCGTGTAGGGATTGCTCGTAAATTATATGGGAATTTGAAATATGATCTGCATATTGATGAAGTGAGTCTGGACTATCCTCAAAAAGATTTTTATACCGTCATGGCATTGACCCTTAATCATCAATAAACCGAAGAGTCTAAAACCTGGGAAAAAGGTTTTAGGCTTTTTTGATTTGCATTTCTAATTGAAATCGATTATCATTTATAAAACGTAACTATTACGATTTGTAAGTGAGGTAGATTTATGTCGAAATGGGTAATTATTGGTGGTGGCGTACAAGCGACGACCATTGCGATACATTTGAGAGCGTTAGGGCTTTCTGAACACAATTTACATATTATTGATCCACATGACCATTTAATGGCACAGTTTGAGATGCAAACAACGCGCATTGGTATGACTTATTTACGGTCACCGATTGTGCATCATTGTCATCCCGCACCGTTTGATTTAAAAAACTTTGCACGTGACGAAAACTATGCTCAACCGTTTAAAGGACGACATCAACGGCCACGTTTGGATATGTTTTTCGACCACACCCGTCATTGGATTGAGACGTATCATTTAGAGGCATGTCATATTCAACAAGTAGCGGTGGATATCAAAAAAGAAGGGCACATATGGTCGATTGGCTTAGAAAATGGCGCATGGTTAGAGGCAAATCATGTTGTTTTGGCGATGGGCACACATCACCATCCCTTTATTCCTGAAATATTTCAAAATATTGAAGACGTCATGCATATTCATGATGCGAAGATGGCGCCTTGTTATGAAGCCTCCCATGTCGTGGGAAGCGGAATATCTGCAGGGCATTTGACGTTAAAGCTTTTAAAAGAACATTCTGAGCGAACAATTCATTTATGGATGAAAAAAGATTTTGAGATGTTTGCTTTTGATGCGGATCCTGCGTGGTTAGGTCCTAAAAATATGCGCGGGTTTCATCAAGAAACAGATATGGCCATGCGGATTAAAATCAATCAAAAAGAGCGTCATAAAGGATCGATGCCAAGAGATATGATTATGTCATTGAAACATTATCAACAAGAAGGGCGATTAGTTGTACATCAAGACCCAATTATCGCTTGTGAGAAGCATCATATTATCACTGAAAAAGAGCGGGTGCCATTTGATCGTATCCTTTTAGCAACCGGATTTAAATACGATGTCATGGAACAACCCTTGATGCGTCGCTTATGTGCGATGAAAGAGGCGCAATGTGTTGGGCAGTTTCCTAAAACGACGACAGAACTCGAATGGTTACCGAATTTATATGTTGCGGGAATGATGGCGGATTTAGAACTGGGACCGTTTGCGCGCAATATTATGGGAGGTCGACAAGCCGCATTACGCATTGGAGAGGCTTTTCAAAATGCTACGAAGCATCTCGCAAGTTAAGTTTTGAAGTTCGGGAGAGCATTACGGTATCATGAAGAAAAAAAGATTCGATTGAAAAGGAGTCGTTCACATGATACGTTGTGTATGTTTAGTGGAGCGTCGTGACCATGCATTGCGACTCGTCCAAGTGAGACATCGCAAGAAGATGTACTTTCCAGGAGGCAAAATTGATCCGGGAGAGACTTTAGAAGCCGCGCTCATTCGAGAGCTCAAAGAAGAACTTCAACTTGACTTAACTGAAGCAGACCTTGAATATATAGGTACAGTGGTGGGGCCTGCGTATCCTCAGCCAAATGAAACGACCGAGCTGAATGGTTTTCGCACACGTCAGCCGATCGATTGGGATAAGGTCTCTATTGATTCTGAAATTACACATATCGATTGGGTAGCTATGGAGGATGAAGCACGTATCGCCCCAGCGGTATTAGCGTGGATCAAACACTATGAAAAATAGCACAACGCGAACATTGTGATTCTAGCAATGTTCGCGTTGTGCTATTTTTGTTCAACATGCGTAAGATTCGGATACAAGCCCCATTGAGGCGCATTAAAGCCAATTGTTTCAATTTTAGCCGATTGTCCCTCTTTAATTTCTTTTTGAATATCTTCACTATCAAATTTTGGGCGTAATAAAATATCGGCATTCTCAATTTTTATTGTTTTGTTACCTTGTTGAACTTCTATAAAATACGTTTTCCCTGTCGTGACACTATGATTCTCAGCATATTTTTGAACAATTTTTCCTTCATACGTTTGACGATTAAGTTCAGGAATGACCGTTCCCATTCCAATGAACAAAATAAGCAAAATGAACGCAATAATGAATATCGTATTCATGGCTTTATGCCCTAATTTGTCCATGACGGTATAAATCACGTTTTTTAATTTTCGCAACATTAATCTGTCACCTCGGATCACTTTTTTTAAAGATACTATAGATTGTCAAAAAACGCTATATATACATTAAATAAGCGAAGAATCAAGACCTATAAATGAGAAAAAATTTAGTTTGGCTGTCTCAAGGTATCTAGAAAATTATGTTGTGCATTTGAATAAGCGTGCACAACTCACTTTTAAAGTAAAAGTTTCCAAAACTAAATAATTCAAAATATTTAGTTGTGCTCATTTGTGATTTTGTTTCTATAAAAAGACTGTTAAATCAATGTTTTAAGGTTTTGTTAAAACAAAGTGAAAATCGAAAAAAATATTTTTGGGAAATATTAAATGAATGTAAAGCGTGCACTAGGATGATCTAAGTAAAAATAGCGTCAAATTATTGTGCAACACGACAAATTATAAAATAGTCGAATGCTTCTATATATTAGTTAGAATTCAACATATATCAACTTATAAAACAATTATAAGCGTGTATAATCCATTCTTTAGAAAAAACAAATAAGTTTAACAATAATCATTAACGGTGATTTTTAAATAAGAAGTGGTAGACTTATAACTTGTAATATATAAATAGACACAATTATAGAGAGATATAATTGGGGAGGAATTTTTTGCATGACCAAAAAAAATAAAACGCGTTCGAGACGTTATGATTATTTACCAAATAGAGCAAATAAATATTCAATACGTAAATTTACAGTTGGGACGACATCCATTTTAATCGGGGCCACATTAGTATTTGGTATTGATCACGATGCTAAAGCGGCTGAAACGACAACACCACCTGCAACGAGCACAACGACTGCCTCTGATACGACAGCTCAGCCGGCAACGACAGATACAACAACAGTTTCCACAAATACGACAGATTCTACATCAACAGCCACAAGCACTGCACAATCGACAACAGCGGATAGCACAACACAATCGACAGACTCAACAAATACAACAAACTCAACATCGACAGCAGACACATCAACATCCGCAAGTACCGCACAATCGACAACAGCGGATAGCACAACACAATCGACAGACTCAACGAATACAACAACATCAACATCGACAGCAGACACATCAACATCCGCAAATACCGCACAATCGACAACAGCGGATAGCACAACACAATCGACAGACTCAACAAATACAACAAACTCAACATCAACAGCAGACACATCAACATCCGCAAGTACCGCACAATCGACAACAGCGGATAGCACAACACAATTGACAGACTCAACGAATACAACAACATCAACATCGACAGCAGACACATCAACATCCGCAAGTACCGCACAATCGACAACAGCGGATAGTACAACACAATCGACAGACTCAACAAATACAACAACATCAACATCCATTGCAGATACATCAGCTTCAACAAGCGCGACGTCATCAACAGTCGCTACTTCGACATCGACGAGCACCGCATCAGCAAGCACCGCGTCAACGACAGCTACATCTACCACGCTTAGTAACTTCTCGCTAATGAGTGCAGCAGCACCTATGGCAGCGACAGCAGTCGCACCTGCAACAATAGATGTAGCCGCAGAACAAAATAACATTATCACTGCAGATGCGATTGCGAATGGTTATATTAAATCAGCGACTGATGCGACAAATGCCGCGAATACGCTTTCAGGTCGAGCTTGGCTGATTAATTCAGGGACACCATCGACAATGGCTAATGGATTGACGCCTGTTCCAGAAGGTACACCTGTCTACATGCAGTGGATTGATACGGATGGCGCAGTTTCTCCAATTTATCAAGCGAATACGACGAATCAACTTAGTTCAGTTGATGGGAGTCAGGTAGGTCCAGGTGCGTATGCTTTTGACTTGCGCGAACCTTGGATCGATGCTAATGGTACAAGTCATACGTATCGTGCCATTGATGGTCAATATTACCGTTTATGGATTAATGACTTTACAACTGCAAATGGCAACACGGCAACGATGTTACGTCAAGCGGGTGGCTTTTATCCTAATACATTTGTTAACTCAGTCACAAGTAGTAACTTAGGACAGTTCCCTTTAATAGGAATCAACATGCAACGTACAGGGATATTTATGTCGATCGTGCCAACAAATAATTATATGACAACGGACAATTGGATTGTCGATAATCAAGGACCTCTAACAAATCCATCGACAACCACAAGTGTGAATGACTTCATCAGTGGTAAAGTTTGGATAGAGTCAGGGGCTGGAGACTATGCGAACTCATCAACGGGACCGAACTATAACGCACCTTCTGATGTCGCTGGTGAGGGTTACCAAGTTGTGATGTCTTCTTTAACTGCTGAAGGTGCTAAAGCGTATGACGCCTATGTAAATAGTTTACCGAAAGACCAACAAACTGCAGCAGCACGTACATTATTACAAGCCAACCCACAGTACATTTCAGCGACAGTGACAGGTTATACGGATGCCAATGGAAATTATACTTTACGATTTCCTTCTGGAGCACTTGATTTAAATCATGTTTACGGCTATGTGTTAGACCCTAAAGGAAACCTAGTCAAATCATATTCGGCATTTACAACACCATTATTCCGCCCAGCAGACGCAAACTTATCGTTCACTCCGCAAACAGCACCATACGTGAGACCTGTGAGACATGCATGGGTGAATGTCAATTTTGCGGTCGTCGGCACGAACCTTACGAATATTAATATTACGAACTTTGATGTGACTGCCAATCCTGCAAAACCAGGTGATGTGGCTTATGTTGATGTAACGACTACAGCACTTTCGCCACTCCCAACGTATGTCGAATGGCGAGATTCAGCGGGTAATGTCGTTCAACGAAGTGCACAAGTGACAACAGAACAACAAGCCGAAGCCGCTGGGACTTTTACAATTCCTACAAATGCGAAGTCAGGGGAAGTTTACACAGTTTATATCGTTTCAGGTGGCAACGATATTGCGGCGGATTCTTTGATTGTTCAAGTGGATCAAAATTCTGCGACATATCAACCGACTTATCCAACGACAACAGTCTCTCAAGGACAAACTTTAGTCGTGAATACACCATTAAATAGTGATGGTACGGCTTTACCAGCAGGGACATCTTATGAATCAGGAAATAATGTGCCAACATGGGCAACAGTCAATGCCGATGGGTCTATTACAGTGGCACCCGATGCTACAGTGACACCAGGAAGTTATAATGTTCCTGTAGTTGTATCATATCCGGATGGTTCTCGTGAAACAGTCTATGCGCCAGTGACAGTCAAAGCACCGGATGCGACAGTTTATAATCCAACAGCAACACCAGTGGACACACCATACGGCACTGCAACTACCGTAGACCAAGTGACAAGTAATGTAACGATTCCGGGATACCCAACAACAGGGCCACAACCTGTAATTACTTTGAATGATCCATCACAATTACCAGATGGGACAACACCAGGGACAGTGAACGTACCCGTGACTGTGACGTATCCAGATGGCTCAACAGATCAAATTACAGTGCCAGTGACAACAGGACAACCGCAAGCGACACAGTTTGATCCAACGGTGACACCTGTCAATAATCCATATGGAACGGCGACAACTGCAGACCAGGTGACAAGCAATGTAACGATTCCAGGTTACCCAACAACAGGTCCGCAACCTGTGATTACTGTGAATGATCCATCACAATTACCAGATGGGACAACACCAGGGACAGTGAACGTACCCGTGACTGTGACGTATCCAGACGGTTCAACAGATCAAATTACAGTTCCAGTCACAACAGGCGTTTCTCAAGCGACACAATATGACCCAACAGCAACGCCAGTGAACAATCCTTACGGTACAGCGACAACGGCTGACCAAATTACTGGAAATATTACAGTTCCAGGCTTCCCAACAACAGGATCACAACCGACGTATACGATTCCAGCGGGAACAGTGTTACCAGATGGAACAACACCAGGAACAGTGGATGTGCCAGTAACCGTGACGTATCTAGATGGCACGACAGATCAAATCACAGTGCCAGTGACAACAGGACAACCGCAAGCGACAACATATCAACCTGTAGGAGACCAAGTGAATAATCCATTTGGAACACCTACGACAGAAAATCAAATTGTTGATGCAGTGATTATTCCAGGTTATCCAACAACAGGTCCGCAACCTGTAATTAGTGTGAATGACCCATCTACACTTCCAGATGGGCAAACATCAGGCACAGTCGATGTTTCAGTGACTGTGACATATCCAGATGGTTCGACAGATCAAATTACAGTGCCAGTGACAACAGGTAATACGCAAGCGACACAATATGACCCAACAGCCACTGCTGTGACGAACCCATACGGTACACCAACGACGCAAGATCAAGTATTAACTAACGTTACTGTTCCTGGATTCCCAACAACAGGCGCACAACCAAGCTATACACTTGCAGATGGCGCGACTTTACCAGATGGCACGCAATCAGGTACTTATAATGTTCCGGTGGTTGTGACCTATCCAGATGGCTCAAAAGATACAATTTCGGTACCTGTAACAGTAGGAGACGCCCAAGCAGTCACATACGATTCAACGTCAACACCTGTAGATACACCTTTTGGTACGGTAACAACTGAAAACGATGTCGTAAGTCATGTGGCCGTTCCAGGATATCCAACAACAGGAGTACAACCGACAATCACAGTGGATAACGGAACATCATTACCAGATGGTCAAACGCCAGGCACTTACAATGTCCCAGTGACAGTGACGTACCCAGATGGTTCAGTTGACCATATCACAGTGCCGGTAAATGTGGGACAACCGCAAGCGACACAGTATGATCCAACAGCGACACCGATTTCTAACCCTTATGGTACAGCGACTACAGCAGACCAAGTCTTAGGTAATGTTTCAGTTCCAGGCTTCCCAACGAACGGGGCGCAACCAAGCTATACACTCGCAGATGGCGCAATTTTACCGAACGGTACACAATCAGGTACATTTAATGTTCCTGTCGTTGTGACCTATCCAGATGGCTCAAAAGATACGATTAATGTCCCTGTAACAGTAGGAGATGCCCAAGCGGTCACATATGAACCGAGCGCAACGCCAATCTCTAATCCGTATGGCACAGCGACGACGTCAGATCAAGTCTTAGGTAACGTCACAGTTCCAAGTTTCCCAACGAACGGGGCGCAACCAAACTATACACTCGCAGATGGCGCGACTTTACCGGACGGTACGCAATCAGGTACGTTTAATGTTCCAGTCGTGGTCACTTATCCAGATGGTACAACTGATACAATCAATGTCCCAGTCACAGTGGGAGATGCCCAAGCGGTCACATATGAACCGACATCCACACCAATTGATAAAAACTATGGTAGCGCAACTTCTGAAGCGGATGTTGTTAGTGCTGTGACAGTGCCTAATTTCCCAACAACGGGAGATCAACCGACAATTACTGTTGATGATCCATCTACACTTCCAGATGGTCAAACACCAGGAAACTATAATGTCCCAGTGACAGTCACATATCCTGACGGTTCCCAAGACCATATTTCAGTACCTATCACAGTAGGTCCAACAGAAGCGTCAACGTACCAACCAACGGCCACAGCTGTTGAAACACCATTTGGTACACCAACAACAGCGGATGAAGTGATAGGAAATGTCACGATTCCTGAATATCCAACGACAGGAGAACAACCTGTCATTACAATAGATGATCCGACGACACTTCCAGATGGTCAAACAGCAGGAAATTATACAGTTCCAGTGACAGTCACTTACCCAGATGGTTCCCAAGACCATATTTCGGTTCCAGTTACGGTGACACCATCTCAAGCGTCAACGTATAATCCGACGGCAGGGGTCGTGAATAACCCATATGGCACACCGACAACAGAAGCACAAGTGACAAGTGAAGTCACAGTAACAGGTTATCCTTCAACAGGCCCACAACCTGTCATTACCGTCGATAATCCAGCCGCTTTACCTGATGGTAGCGTTACTGGTACGGTGGACGTTCCTGTAACCATCACATATCCAGATGGCTCAGTCGATCACGTGACAGTTTCTGTGTCAACAGGAGACTCACAAGCGGTCACTTACGAACCAACCGCAACACCAATCAATAAACCATACGGTACGCGAACGACAAATCAAGATATGATTAGTCATGTGACAATCCCAGGTTATCCAACGACAGGAGAACAACCTATCATCAATGCGATTGATCCAAATACGCTACCAACAGGTTATACTTCAGGTACGTTTGAAGTCCCTGTGTTAGTGACGTATCCAGACGGCACTTCAGATTCAATCATTGTGACAGTCACAGTAGACGCTCAACCACAAAATAACCAATATGAACCAGTGACATCACAAGTGAATCAACCATATGGCACACCAACAACTGAAACAGATGTTGTGGGCAAAGTAACCATTCCAGGCTATCCAACAACAGGAGACCAACCTGTGATCACAGTAGACAATCCATCCGCATTACCAGATGGTAGTGTATCAGGCACATATGACGTGTCCGTGACGGTAACATATCCAGATGGCACTACAGATCATATTACAGTCCCAGTGGTTGTAGGCGCACAACCCCAAAACACAGCATACGAACCAACAACAACGCCATTGGAAAAACCGTACGGCACACTAACAACGACTGAAGATATTACAAGCAGTGTGACGGTTCCAGGTTATCCAACAACGGGAGACCAACCGGTGATTACAGTGGATAACCCATCAACATTACCAGATGGAACAACGCCAGGCACATATGATGTACCAGTGACGGTAACGTACCCAGACGGTACAACGGATTATGTGACAGTTCCAGTGACAGTCGGCACATCTCAAGCAACACAATTCGACCCAACTGTTACAACTGTTAATACACCATATGGTACGCCAACAACAGAAGCGGATGTTGTAGGCAATGTGACAATTCCTGGCTACCCAACAACGGGAGACCAATCGGTTATTACAGTGGATAACCCTTCATCATTACCAGATGGCACAATTCCAGGTACAGTTGATGTTCCTGTGACAGTGACGTACCCAGACGGTTCTGTAGATAAAATCACAGTGCCAGTCACAACAGGAGAAGCCCAAGCGACAACAAATGACCCAACGGTAGCGCCAGTGGAAAATCCATATGGCACACCAACAACAGTGGATGATATTACAAGCAGTGTGACAGTTCCAGGTTACCCAACAACGGGAGACCAACCTGTCATTACAGTGGATAATCCGTCATCATTACCAGATGGCACAACGCCAGGCACAGTCGATGTACCTGTAACAGTAACGTACCCAGATGGTTCTGTAGATAAGATCACAGTGCCAGTCACAACAGGAGAAGCCCAAGCGACAACTTATGAACCGACAACAACGCCAGTGGAAAAACCGTACGGCACACCAACAACGACTGACGATATTACGGGAAGCGTAACGGTTCCAGGTTACCCAACAACAGGAGACCAACCAGTTGTAACGGTAGATAATCCATCAACATTACCAGACGGAACAACACCAGGCACATATGATGTACCAGTGACAGTGACATACCCAGATGGTTCGCAAGATCATACAACAGTGACAGTAACGGTAGGTGAGTCACAAGCAACTCAATATGAACCAGTTACAGGTCCTGTCAACAATTCATATGGCACACCGACGACTGAAGAACAAGTCGTTGGTCAAGTGACGGTACCGAACTTCCCAACAACTGGCGATCAACCAGTGATTACGGTAGATAAACCATCATCCTTACCAGATGGAAGTACACCAGGTACAGTCGACGTTTCAGTGACAGTGACATATCCGGATGGCACAGTTGATCATACGACAGTGACAGTAAATACAAGTGATACACTAGCGACGCAATATGAACCAACTGCTACACCTGTCGATAATCCTTATGGTACACCGACAACAGATAACCAAGTATTAGATCACGTGACGGTTCCAAATTATCCGACAACAGGAGATCAGCCAACGTATACGATTCCAAGTGGTACGACGTTACCAGATGGTTCACAATCAGGAACATTTAACGTTCCAGTTATTGTGACATATCCAGATGGTTCACAAGATATGATTAATGTTCCAGTCACTGTAGGAGAATCACAAGCGGTTATAAATGAGCCAACAACAACACCGGTAGAAAAACCATTTGGCACACCAACAACAACTGACGATATTACAGGAAGTGTGACTGTACCGAATTTCCCAACAACGGGAGACCAACCGGTAGTAACAGTAGATAATCCATCATCATTGCCAGACGGCACAACACCAGGAACGTATGAAGTTCCAGTGACAGTGACATACCCAGATGGTTCAGAGGATCACACAACAGTGACGGTGACAGTAGGAGAAGCCCAAGCGGCTACAAATGAGCCAACAACAACACCGGTGGAAAAACCGTACGGCACACCAACAACGACTGAAGATATCACAGGAAGCGTAACGGTACCAAACTTCCCACCAACGGGAGATCAACCGGTAGTAACGGTAGATAATCCAACATCATTGCCAGACGGCACAACACCAGGAACGTATGAAGTTCCAGTGACAGTGACATACCCAGATGGTTCAGAGGATCACACAACAGTTACTGTAACGGTAGGAGAATCCCAAGCGGCTACAAATGAGCCAACAACAACGCCAGTGGAAAAACCATTTGGTACACCAACAACGACTGACGATATTACGGGAAGCGTAACTGTACCGAACTTCCCGACAACAGGAGATCAACCGGTAGTAACAGTAGATAATCCAACATCATTACCAGACGGTACAACGCCAGGCACATATGAAGTTCCAGTGACGGTAACGTACCCAGATGGTTCAGAGGATCACACAACAGTCACTGTAACGGTAGGAGAATCCCAAGCGGCTACAAATGAGCCAACAACAACGCCAGTGGAAAAACCATTTGGTACACCAACAATGACTGAAGATATCACAGGAAGCGTGACTGTACCGAACTTCCCACCAACAGGAGACCAACCAGTGATTACGGTAGATAATCCATCATCATTGCCAGACGGAACAACACCAGGAACATACGAAGTACCTGTGACAGTGACGTATCCAGATGGATCACAAGACCATACAACAGTGACGGTCACAGTAGGGGAATCCCAAGCGGCTACAAATGAACCGACAACAACACCGGTAGAAAAACCAAATGGCACACCAACAACAGTGGATGATATCACAGGAAGCGTAACTGTACCGAACTTCCCACCAACAGGGGAACAGCCTGTGATTACAGTAGATGAGCCATCAACATTGCCAGATGGAACAACACCAGGAACGTATGAAGTTCCAGTGACGGTAACGTACCCAGATGGCTCCCAAGACCACACAGTTGTGACGGTAACAGTAGGTGAGCCACAAGCAAACACTTACGAACCGACAACAACGCCAGTGGAAAAACCAAATGGCACACCAACAACAGTGGATGATGTAACAGGAAGTGTGACGGTACCAAACTTCCCACCAACAGGGGAACAACCAGTTATTACAGTGGATAACCCATCAACATTACCAGATGGTACAACACCAGGCACAGTCGAAGTTCCGGTGACAGTGACGTATCCAGATGGATCACAAGATCATACAACAGTTACTGTAACAACAGGGGTTTCTCAAGCTGAACAAAACAATCCAGGTTATCATGATGGCGTTGCTAAACCAGGTGAAACAATTCATATTCCACAAAATGGTGATTCAAATATGCCAGATGGCACAAAATATGAAGTTACGCCACATGTCCCTAGTGGTTGGAACATTACAGTAGATGAAACAACAGGAGAACTCACAGTGACGCCACCAAATAATGCACAACCAGGAACATCGATTGTGACAGAAGTTATCGTGCATTATCCAGATGGTTCAACAGAGGTTGTACAAATCATTATTACTGTAGGTGAAAAATCTGAGACACCATTACCAAGTCCAACACCACATGTTCCTTCGACACCAAATACAGACACGATTACGGGAGAACATGCGACACCAGGTCATTCAATTTGTGTGACATGGCCGAATGGCTCTGTGAAAACAGTTCCAGTGAAAAAAGATGGTTCTTGGTCAGTCGCAATTCCTAAAAATATTGAAAATCAACCAGAACAACGTATTAATATAGTAGAAATCAATCATCAAGGACAGGTTTCAAAACCAACGACAATTCAAAAAGAACATGCGCCTGAAAAAGCGGGTCAACATGAATTACCTGAAACAGGTCAAAATTCAGAAAAAACATCACCAATTTTATTAGGTGGATTGTTTGCCGCATTAGGTAGTCTGTTGTTATTTAGACGCAAAAAACAAGACAAAGAAACAAAATAAGAAGGATATAAAAAGAGGTAGCTGCGGCTGCCTCTTTTTTGGTTCTATACTTTTAATGGTGCGTGAGTGGTTCACTAGCCGTTATTTTTGTAGAAAAAGGACGCTTCATCAACTGATGTTGTTGACAAAGCGTCCTTAGTCATATTATTTCGTTTTTTTATAGAGTAACTGAGCGATGCGCAATAATACAATGCCATCGATAGTATTCGGATCCCAACCTGTAATGTCATGTATTTTTTTAATCCGATAGTTCAGTGTGTTGCGATGGATATATAAATCGTTGGCTGTTTTAACCAGCTTTCCATGATTTCGAAAATAAGCTTCCACCGTTTCGTTTAAATACTTATCCTCACCAAAATTCAGCAATTTTTTATAGTTCGTGACGAGTGACGTTTCATTACTCGGCGTATAGTGACTAATATTACGACAAATGGTTTCCAATTCATATTCTTTATACGTATGAACGCCCTCAGTTATGTCTAAACTACGAATCAGTTTTTGAAGAGAAATGGATTCATTGTAAGACTGTATCAAACCATGAATCCCAGTATTCATGGAACCTAACGTAATCAAAGATTTGTTTAAAATTTCATCTTGTTGATGTGTTTCTATAAAGTGTTTGATATCTTGTAACGTCGTGCCACGATTTTTATTGGTTTTAAAGATAAAGATGTAGTCTTGTGGCGTGATTTCAATCACATCATCGTTAGGGAGTTTCCAGTTATTAAGCGACTGTCGTAAATGTTTAATTTTTGATTTACTTATTGTATGAATTTGAATTAATCCGACAGTGAAAGTTTCATTTAAACCTAATTGTTCAAGAAGACCTTTTCGATTGTAACTTTGAATTTGACGGTCTTGGTTAAAAATAATGTGCGATAACATTTGAGTACGAGATAATTGGAAGTGATGTTCTTCTTCTCGTTCTTTTTCTTGTGTAATGATAAATTCTGCATTCAGTTTGAGTAAATGAGAATAGTCTCGCACAACGTCAGGATGATCTAAAATGATAACTGTACCATAAGCGACCCCTTCATGTTCAAAGGGTACAACAATGCATGGCGTCTCAGTTTGCCAAAATTTCATATCTTCTTCTTCTATTTCAATGGGTACATTTCGTTGAATTGAATGGAGCGCAGCCTTATGTGTATGTCCTAAAAATTCTGCTTTTGAGGCATCAATTACTTGACCGCTTTGGTTGGTGATAAGAATATCCTTCTTAATAATAGATGCTGTTTTTTTGAGTGCTTTATGTGCCCAATATTCTTTTCTCATTGAAGTTTCCATCCCCTGTCTAAAACAAAATCTGTATTTTCTAAATATTTGTTTGCTAGTATTGTTCATCGATCAAAATATATATAAATCATAGCAATATAGTAACATTTAGAGATTGAAAGGTTGAATAATATGCCCATTACCCTTTGTGCATTTATACAATTGTCTTGTATTCAAATTGATGCCTTCAATACTTTAAATAGCCCTAAAACATTGAGGGTAAACATTATTTTTAATAGAGTCAATAATCTTATTTATTAAGTAAATTTAAAAATATAATAGCCTGTTGTCAACTTTGGCCAAAATTTATGTTAAATTAAAACTATGTTGTCCTACTTATAGTTTTTAAAGTTATTAAGTAGGAAACAAAAACATTTTGGTAAAGGAGACCCATCGACTAATATGAAAAAATCAAACAAACGTCTTGATTTCTTACCGAATCGTCAGAATAAGTACTCTATTCGTAAATTTACAGTAGGTACAGCTTCTATTTTAGTGGGAGCCATTCTGTTATTCGGTGCACAAAATGACGCACAAGCTGAGGAAGCTCCAGCAGACAGTGCATCATCTACTACTGAAACTAAAGCATTAGATGTCTCTCCTGTGGAAGCGAGTACTGCAGAGGTAGCCCCAACTGCTCCAACAGAAACAACAGAAGCTACTTCTACAGAAGCAACAACAGAACCAACGACAACAGAACCAACAACAACTGAAACATCTACTACTGAAACAACAACTGAAGAAGCAACTGCAGAGAAAGCGACATCTGAAACGAAACCTGCAGATTCAACTGAAACACCATCTTCAACTGAAGAAGCGACGACAGAACCTGCATCAGCAGAACCAACGACAACAGAATCATCAACAACAGAACCAGCAACTGTTGAGCCTGCAACAACTGAACAACCTTCAAAAGAAGCAACAACTTCAAATGAAGTGACTTCAGAAGCACCATCTACTGAAAGTGCACCAGTTGATTCAACTCAAGAAGCACCTTCAGAGCCATCTACACCTGCAACTGAATCACCTGCAGTAGATGCACCGGCCATTACTAGTGAAGCAACTGCTGTTGACTATGTTGCGAATACAACATCATTATCATCAACAGAAGCAGAAACATTAGTGAGTGATTTAAATTTAGACTATAACAATTTAACACCAGAAGAATTACAAGCGGCATTAATAGATGGTTTAGTTGCTCAACAAAATGCGACGGCAACTGAGGCAACACCTCTAGATCGTCGTCAAACATCTGCATTATCTGATATTGATTCTGTAACTTATGGTACAACTGCTTTCCGTGCAGCTGTTACACCTGAGACAGCTTTAGCAGATAATGCTACTTACCAACCTTATGCGAAACAAGACCCTACAAACTATCGTTATGGTACATTAGGCGATGCAACAGAAGCGATTGCGAACACAGCTGAACTTCCAGCAGATACGCAATACACATTCAAAGATAACAATGTCTTCCAACGTGTCGGTAACCAATTAGCAACAGTTGTTGCAACTTATGCGGATGGTACAACAGACGAAGTATTAGCACCTATTTACGTAAGCTATGCTTATGAAAAAGATGGTGTTAGCTACTCAGGCGTCCCTTATTCAGCGGAAAACAACTTTACTCGTACTGAAGAAGATGTACACATCGTACCAAATTTAGAAGATTTAAGTTCAACTGAATCACGTGCAGATAATACTATTGATTTTGATTTATCAGCTGTATTCAACCTAGTACGAGTTAATTCAGGTATGGAAACATACATCGAATTAGATGAACGTATCGCACAATATGTGACTTCAATTGATGGTAATATTGCTTCAACAGCAGCAGGTGCATCACCAGATCGTCCATTTGTTTGGGAACGTGTTGTAAATGCGAAAGGTGAACTAACAAACACTTGGAAAATGCGTTCATTCAACGCCCTAGCTTATTCTGATGGAGAAACATCAGTATTCCTTGGAGACCAGCCGTCTGTTTCACAAGTAAGTAGTTCAACAATCAACTTAAGTGATACAGTAGAAAACATATTTGCGAATGATCCATTACTACAAAATGGAGATTTAGCCTTCAGAACATATACATTGACAGAAGAAGGACAAATTGTTAATACAACTGACCGTACAAATTACTTCCAAGTGGCACAAGATGAAAAAGATACGTTAACTGAAGCGACAGCACTTACAGAACGTAACTGGTTTACAGGTTCAGGTGCGATTACACGTTATGAAGCGCAAGCGGGTAACAATGGTGGTATCGTATTTGACCAATATTTCACAAAATCATCAAATGGTACATTAAATGGATATGGCGCGCAACCAAACCGTGACTGGACATATAATTTTGAAATTGATCCACGTCTATTACCATATATTGACGATGTTGAAATTCATTACTTAGACGAAAATGGTGTCGATTGGACAGCAAGTACTAAACTAAGCGATCGTTTTGCAAATGAATCTTCATTAACGAAAAACCAAGGTTGGAACAACTTTGAATATCGTTACAATAATGGTACTTCAATTGAATCTGCGTACACAACAGGCACAACATGGAACGATACACGTGACGGTGCACCTGACAAAGATGCATACACAGTTCCAGATGTAGAATTACAACCAGGTCAAGGTTACATGAGCTTAGACGCAGTAATGATTAACGTTGATTCTCGTCAGTTAAACTTTAGACCAGGCTTAATCCAACCGGCTAAAGTACGTGTTGTAGCAACGCTTAAAGATGGCGTTTCTATTAACGACGTTTTAGGTCAAAACCGTGATGAAAACTTTGGTTTCACAGGTTACTTAGTGAATGGTAAAAATGAAATCATTCCAAATACAGCAGGCACAGGTTACTACCAAGCAATGGATGTTGATGGAGATGGTATCGTTGACGAAATCGATCCAAGCATTGAAACACCTGTAGCACCACCTCAAACTGCAGATAACTTTACACCAGTAGGTCAACCTATTGAAACACCAGTGGGCGTCACACCAGATCCACGTGATGGTATTACTAACCTTGGAGAATTACCTCCAGATACGACTTACAATTGGGAAGTTGTACCAAATGTTGATACACCAACGACACCAGGTAACCCAATCCAAGCAGCAGTTATCGTAACGTATGTTGATGGTTCACAAGATCGTGTTGAAGTACCAATTACAGTAACGGACACACCAGTGGCAACACCACCGGAAGCACCAGTTGTAACTAACCCACAACCAAATGACGGAACAGTAACAGGTACATCAAATGAGCCAGGCGGTACAGTAACAGTGACATTCCCTAACGGAGAAGTCGTGACAGGTACAGTAGACGAAGATGGCACATGGACAGTAAACGTACCACCAACTGAAACGTTAGAACAAGGTGAGGTTATCACTGCTACAATCACAGATGATAATGGAAACACGTCAACACCAGGTAGTGGTACAGTGACTGATACAATCGCACCAGACGCACCAGTTGTGAACAACCCACAACCAAACGATGGTACAGTAACAGGTTCAGGAGAACCAGGTGAAACAGTAGTTGTGACATTCCCTAACGGAGATGTAGTTACAGGTACAGTTGGAGAAGACGGTACTTGGACAGTAAATGTACCACCAACAGAAACATTAGAAGAAGGCGAAGTTGTGACAGCGGTTATCACTGATGATAACGGAAATACGTCAACGCCAGGTAACGGCACAGTAACTGACACGATCGCGCCAGACGCACCAGTTGTGAACAACCCACAACCAAACGATGGTACAGTAACAGGTTCAGGAGAACCAGGTGAAACAGTAATTGTGACATTCCCTAACGGAGATGTAGTTACAGGTACAGTTGGAGAAGACGGTACTTGGACAGTAAATGTACCACCAACAGAAACATTAGAAGAAGGCGAAGTTGTGACAGCGGTTATCACTGATGATAACGGAAATACGTCAACGCCAGGTAACGGCACAGTAACTGACACAATCGCGCCAGACGCACCAGTTGTGAACAACCCACAACCAAACGATGGAACAGTAACAGGAACTGGCGAGCCAGGTGGCACAGTAACAGTAACGTTCCCTAACGGCGAAGTCGTGACAGGTACAGTTGAAGAAGATGGTACATGGACAGTGGATGTACCACCAACAGTGACATTAACTGAAGGTGACATCATTACTGCAACAGTAGAAGATGATAACGGTAACGTTTCTACACCAGGTAACGGAACAGTAACTGATACAATCGCGCCTGAGGCACCAGTTGTGAACGATCCGCAACCAAACGATGGAACAGTAACAGGAACTGGCGAGCCAGGTGGCACAGTAACAGTAACGTTCCCTAACGGCGAAGTCGTGACAGGTACAGTTGAAGAAGATGGTACATGGACAGTGGATGTACCACCAACAGAAACATTAGAAGAAGGCGAAGTTGTGACAGCGGTTATCACTGATGATAACGGAAATACGTCAACGCCAGGTAACGGAACAGTGACTGATACAATCGCACCAGATGCACCAGTTGTGAACAATCCACAACCAAACGATGGAACAGTAACAGGAACTGGCGAACCAGGTGGCACAGTAACAGTAACGTTCCCTAACGGAGAAGTCGTGACAGGTACAGTTGAAGAAGATGGTACATGGACAGTGGACGTACCACCAACAGTAACATTAACTGAAGGTGATGTAATCACTGCAACAGTAGAAGACGACAACGGTAACGTTTCTACACCAGGTAACGGCACAGTGACTGATACAATCGCACCAGACGCACCAGTTGTGAACAACCCACAACCAAACGATGGAACAGTAACAGGAACTGGCGAGCCAGGTGGCACAGTAACAGTAACATTCCCTAACGGAGAAGTCGTGACAGGTACAGTTGAAGAAGATGGTACATGGACAGTGGACGTACCACCAACAGTAACATTAACTGAAGGTGACGTGATCACAGCAACAGTAGAAGACGACAATGGTAACGTTTCTACGCCAGGTAACGGAACAGTAACTGACACGATCGCACCAGACGCACCAGTTGTGAACAATCCACAACCAAACGATGGAACAGTAACTGGTACTGGCGAACCAGGTGGCACAGTGACAGTAACGTTCCCTAACGGCGAAGTCGTGACAGGTACAGTTGAAGAAGATGGTACATGGACAGTGGATGTACCACCAACAGTAACATTAACTGAAGGTGACGTGATCACTGCAACAGTAGAAGATGACAACGGTAACGTTTCTACGCCAGGTAACGGAACAGTGACTGATACAATCGCACCAGATGCACCAGTTGTGAACAATCCACAACCAAACGATGGAACAGTAACAGGAACTGGCGAGCCAGGTGGCACAGTAACAGTAACGTTCCCTAACGGCGAAGTCGTGACAGGTACAGTTGAAGAAGATGGTACATGGACAGTGGATGTACCACCAACAGTAACATTAACTGAAGGTGACGTGATCACTGCAACAGTAGAAGATGACAACGGTAACGTTTCTACGCCAGGTAACGGCACAGTGACTGATACAATCGCACCAGACGCACCAGTTGTGAACAATCCACAACCAAACGATGGAACAGTAACAGGAACTGGCGAACCAGGTGGCACAGTGACAGTAACATTCCCTAACGGAGAAGTCGTGACAGGTACAGTTGAAGAAGATGGTACATGGACAGTGGACGTACCACCAACAGTAACATTAACTGAAGGTGACGTAATCACAGCAACAGTAGAAGATGATAACGGTAACGTTTCTACGCCAGGTAACGGCACAGTAACTGATACAATCGCTCCTGAACCACCAGTTGTAGATCCTATTAAACCAGGTGACACAGTAGTGACTGGTGAAGGTGAACCAGGTGGCACAGTAACAGTGACATTCCCTAACGGCGAAGTGGTGACTGGAACTGTAGACGAAGACGGAACTTGGACAGTGGATGTACCACCAACAGTAACAATTAAAGATGGCGACACAATTGTTGTAACGCAAACTGATAAAGGTGGAAATGAATCTGATTCAACAACTGTTGTTGTCACAGGTGATAAAGATGATTCAACAACACCACCAGTTGATAACAGTGGCAACAATGACGGTAATAATGATTGCCCTGTTGTGAAACCAATTCAAAATAATGACACTTCTGTAACTGGTCAAACAGAACCAGGTGCACCAGTGAAAGTTGAATTCCCAGGTGACACTACAGTAACAACTGAAGCTGATGATGAAGGTCAATTCACAGTATCTGTCCCTCAACATGTAGCGCTTAACGACGGTGATACAGTTAAAGTGACAGGATCTGAAGACAAACCTGCAACAGCTAAAGTAGGAGAATTACCTGAAACAGGTTCTACAACGAACCCAACATTATTCGGTGGCTTAATTGCTGCGCTTGGATCATTATTCTTATTCGGCAGACGTCGTAAAGAAAAAGAAGAGCAATAATTCATTTAAGCTCGAATAACCAGAGACCCGAAAATTTCGGGTCTCTTTTTTGTCGTTCGAACAACATTTGTGCAGTTGAACAATTATTTAGAACAACTCTATTTTTATAACTATCTATTGTGCTTGCCAATGTGTGATGTAACATAAATAAAATAAAGGTCAATATAATTGACGTTTATAAATAGATTGACTATACTGTAAGAAAAATAGAGAAAAAAGGTGAAAAAATGAAAAAGACAGTCAGTCAATTTATTTTTGATGAAATAGCGCGTCAAGGTGTAGATTCGATATTTGGCGTTCCTGGTGATTTCAATTTAGCGTTTTTAGATGAAATCATTGCACATCCGACACTCAACTGGATAGGGAATACCAATGAATTAAATGCTGCTTATGCGGCAGATGGTTATGCACGCATCAAAGGTTTAAGTGCACTAGTCACAACATTTGGTGTGGGTGAATTAAGTGCGGTGAACGGCATTGCGGGTTCCTATGCGGAGCGTGTCCCTGTCATTGCGATTACAGGTGGACCAACAACTGTGGTTGAAAATGCAGGAAAATATGTACATCATTCTTTAGGGGAAGGCCAGTTTGATGTTTATCAAAAAATGTTTGAGCCTATTACTGTCGCACAAACGTATGTGACACCAGAAAATGCGCTTACTGAAATTCCGCGTGTCATTCAAGCGGCAATAGATGATAAACGTCCGGTTCATATCCATTTGCCGATTGATACAGCGATGGTGGAAATAGAAGTGCCTGAACAAGTGGAATATCCAAAAAATCGTAGCAGTGATAAAACAGACTGGGTTTCTACAGTGGAACAAAAATTAAAACAAGCTAAACAACCGACACTGATTGTAGGCCATGAAATCAATAGCTTTCAGTTACACAATGAAGTGCGTGACCTTGTGGATCAGTTAAAACTTCCTGTTGCGCAATTATCATTGGGTAAATCAGCCTTTGATGAAACACATCCAAATTACATGGGCATTTATGATGGCAGTATTGCGCATGAACCGATTAAATCTTATGTTGATAACAGCGACTTAGTCCTAACCTTAGGCGCAAAGTTAACAGACTCTGCAACGGCAGGCTTTTCACAAAAATTTTCAAATGACAAAGTGGTTATGTTAAACCATAAGAATATACAATTCGATAATCAAACTATGTCACCGATGTCACTCTCTGACATTATTCAAACACTCAAAACAATGAATTATCAATTTGATGGTGAATTTCCTCAGTTTGCGCAATCTACTCATACTGAGGTTGACGTAGACGATAAACCGTTAACGCAAGAAAAATATTTTGAAGTAATGCAAAATTTTATCCAACCGAATGACGTGTTACTTGCCGAACAAGGGACATCATTTTTCGGCGCTTATGAGTTAGCTTTACCCAAAGATGTGACCTTTATTGGACAACCTTTATGGGGATCTATTGGTTATACATTCCCATCTACTTTGGGGACACAACTCGCTGATCGCAATCGTCGAAATGTGTTATTGATTGGGGACGGCTCACTACAATTAACTGTACAAGAACTTGCGACGATGTTGCGCCATGATTTACATCCAGTTCTTTTCATTATTAATAATGATGGATATACTGTTGAACGTAAAATTCATGGAGAGCATCAGCCTTATAATGATATTGGCTCATGGAATTATCGCTTACTTCCGACGGTATTTGGCAATGAAGATATTCCTACGTATAATGTCACAACGTCTCGTGAACTTAAAGCGGCCATGGATAAAGTCAACGAGCATCCTCAATCCATGCACCTTGTTGAAGTGCATATGGATAAACATGATGCACCTGAGAAACTCGCAAATATTGCGAAAGCTTTCGCTACACAAAATAAATAACTAAAACGTGTTGACAAGGCAAAAGGTTATCTGTATAGTATGAATTATCAAACAACTTAAGCAGATTGATAAGTAACGTTTGTAGTTGTAGCAACAAGAAAGCTAACGGGTGATGAGAGTTAGCACAATACATTCGTGAATTGGGCAATCGTTATGCTTACATTTAAATTATGTTTAAAGTGAACATGCGATGTGCATGTTAATAAAGGTGGCACCACGTTAACGCGTCCTTTCGAGAGCGTTAATGTGGTGTTTTTATATTTGTGAGGTAAGATGAAGTAGTTTTGTCATTGGGTAGTGTCAGAAAATGAACGGGTGATGCGAGTTCATACCTATACAAAATGAATTGGGTCTTACTATAAGCAACCAAATAAATATTGAGAGTGAACAGTAACAACTGTTAATGAAGGTGGTACCGCGCGTGAAGCGTCCTGATGAAGGACATTCATGTGCGGATTTTTTATTTAAAGGAGGTACAAGATGAAGATTAAATATCGAGTGGTCAACGCCCCGGTCAACCCTGAAACGTTTGCGAGACATCGTAACAAAAAAATTGTTTTAGAAAGTGCGACGACCCATCAAACGAAAGGGCGCTATTCTATTGTGGTCTTTGAGACATATGGGGAATGCACTTTATATAAAGAAAAATTATTTATCAAAACGCCACATCAAACCAAAAGTATCACTGACGCGCCATTTGATGCTTTGAAAAAATATATCGACGCGTATTATGCGAAGGTTGAAGAACCACAACTTAAAGCACTTCCATTTATTTCAGGATTTATGGGTTATTGCAGTTTTGATCTTGTGCGACATGCGTTTCCGGTTTTAAAAAAATACCCCATTGAAGGTGAGGGGTGTGATGCCTTATTTCATATGGTGGAATCGGTGTATGTTTTTGATCATTATAAAGAGCAAATCTACGTGATAACGACGAATTTGTTTTCAAATGCGACTGAATCAGAACTTGAGTCAAGATTAGACGCCATGATGTTAGAGTTTGACCAACTCCAATTGTTTGAAAATGAGGAATCCAGCGCTTTACCACAAAAGCATATTGAAACGAATGTTTCTGACGCTGATTTTATACAACGGGTTAAAATGTTTAAGCAACTGATTCAACAAGGGGATATGTTTCAAGTCGTGCCTTCGAGAGTTTATCGCTATAAACATTACTTTAATAAAGGGCTCAATACTTTATCGTATCAATTGTATCAAAAACTGAAGCGTAACAATCCAAGCCCTTATATGTTTTATTACAATATGGGCGCCCAAATATTTGTAGGAAGTTCACCTGAAAGTTTCGTGAAAGTGAAAGACCGAGAAGTCATGACTAATCCTATTGCTGGAACAATAAAGCGAGGGAAATCATCTCAAGAGGATTTAGACAATGAAGAGATACTCCTGACAGACGAAAAAGAGTTGAGTGAACATCGAATGTTGGTTGACCTCGGTCGCAATGATATTTTACGTATTGCAGAACCTGGTTCTTTGAAAATACCTAAATTAATGACGATTGAACGGTATGAACATGTGATGCACATTGTGAGCGAAGTGATTGGGACTTTAAACGTTCATGTTTCTCCGATGGATGTGATTACCTCTTTGTTACCGACAGGCACAGTCTCAGGTGCGCCTAAGGTGAGAGCGATTCAACGTATTTACGAAGCACATCCCTATCAACGCGGGGTGTATAGTGGTGGTGTCGGTTATATCAATTGTGACCATGCGCTTGATTTGGCGCTTGCGATTCGCACGATGGTCATTGATGAGACTTACGTCAATGTCGAAGCAGGGTGTGGGGTTGTCTATGATTCGATTCCAGAGAAAGAACTGGAAGAAACACGTCTCAAAGCAAAAAGTTTACTGGAGGTGACGCTATGATTCTTGTCATCGATAATTATGATTCATTTACGTACAATCTCGTGGATTTGTTCGCTCCATTTGATGAAGTGGTCATTCGTTACCCAGATGATGCGACAATTTATGATTTAAAACCAGATGTCCTTGTCATTTCGCCAGGGCCAGGCCATCCAGATGATACTTCTCACCTCAAAGACATCATTCATTATTTTAATGATTTGCCGATATTAGGGGTTTGTCTAGGTGCACAAGCACTGTACAGCTACTACGGTGGCAACGTCATCGTCGGCAAACGTGTGATGCATGGGAAAATAGATCAACTTTCCTATGACTATCCAACCGCATTGTACGAAAATATATCGGAATATTCTGATATTATGCGGTATCATTCTCTTATTTGTGAAGAAAGATCTTTACCAAAAACATTAAAGGTGACCGGTCGTACTGAAGATGCGATTCAATCATTTGAACACGATACACAATTACATTTTGGCATACAATACCATCCCGAATCATTTGCGAGTCCAAATGTTGCCCGAGTCATTCAAAATTTTATGAAGCTTGCCAAGAAAGGAGTGCTCCCACATGACATTACTTAATACATTACAACAACAACATTCACTAACACGTACAGAAACGGAGACATTTGTTCAAAATTTACTTTCAGAAACAGTCCATTTAGATGAAAAAGTCCGTCTCCTTGAAGCTTATACGGCGAAAGGTGAGACCGCAGATGAACTTTATAATTTAGCGCAATCTTTAATCCAAACAACTTATGACCCTCAACCCAAATATGCCGGCAGTATGTGTGTTTGTGGGACGGGGGGAGACGGTTCTAATAGCTTTAACATTTCAACGACCGTCTCGTTTATCGTTGCAGCGGCGGGTGTGCCTGTTATCAAACACGGGAACAAAAGTGTCACGTCACAGTCGGGGAGTGTAGATATTTTACAAGCGATGCATATTCCAACGACGCCAATGGCAAAGGTGACACAACAAGTAGCTATGACAGATTTAGCTTTTGTTAGTGCGACACAGTCCTATCCGATAATGAAACATTTACAACCTGTCCGTAAGCAAGTCGGCCGGCCGACCATTTTTAATATTGTGGGTCCTATCATTAACCCGTTTAAACTTGATTATCAAGTGATGGGGATTTACGACCCGACACGCATGCAAAAGGTGGCAGAAACGTTAAAACGACTTGGACGAAAAAAAGCAATTGTCGTTCACGGTGCTGGAGGAATGGATGAAGCGACACTTTCTGGAGAAAATCAAATCGTCGAAATTAACGCAAACGGTATACACACTTATACCTTGAATGCGACAGAACTAGGCTTACGTTATGCTGAGAATTTCGAACTGCAAGGAGGTACTCCAGAAGAAAATAAGGCGATTACTCTAGGAATTTTAAACGGGACGGACACTACGGTGCGTCGAGATGTCGTTATTTTAAACGCTGCACTTGCGCTCTATGTCGCAGAAAAGGTAATTAACATTCAAGATGGTGTCATCTTAGCAGCTAACTTAATCCAAAGTGGCCAAGCTTACTGTCAATATGAAAAAGTAACCGAGGAGGTGCCTCATGAACATATTGGATGAAATTGTTCTTTATAAAAAAAGACTATTAAATGAAGGTTATTATGAACAAAAACGTCAAACTTTACCTTCTGTAGATGTGAGTCATAAAAGCAAGCTCATAGACCAATTACGTGAGAGCGATTGTATCGAAGTCATCGCTGAAATCAAATCTAAAAGCCCAACAGTTTCAAACATTCCTGAACGCAACCTTGAAGAACAAATCTTAGCTTATCAAAAGGGCGGCGCGGCTGCGATCTCCATTTTAACGGATGAACATTATTTTAACGGTTCATTTGAACGGTTAGTCGATTTAACGAAGAAAACCACACTTGCTGTTTTATGTAAAGATTTTATAATTGATGAACGCCAAATTGATGTCGCCAAACAAGCGGGGGCGTCCATCATCTTACTGATTGTCCATATTTTAAGCGACGAAGCTTTACAGCGATTATATGATTATGCACGCCAATTAAACTTAGAAGTCTTAGTCGAAGTGCACAGTACCGAAGAACTGAAACGTGCCCATCAGCTACAACCGAATTTGATAGGTGTCAATAACCGCGATTTAGAACGGTTCATTACCGATGTGACACATACAAATACGATTTTAGAATCCAAAAGAGAGGATATCTTTTATATTTCAGAAAGCGGGATTAAAACCACGCGGGACATTGAACAACTCGTGCCTTCCGGTATTCATGGGGTGCTTATCGGGGAATCATTGATGAAAGCGTCTGACCCTGTGTCGTTACTCCAATCATTTAAATATCAAAGGATTTGAGGGATATGTATTTAAAATATTGTGGATTTACGCGAATCCAAGATGTGAGAGAAGCCAGTGCACTGAATATTAATGCGATAGGATTTATCCTTTATCCCAAAAGTGCACGTTATGTGGATTTAGATCATCTTCCCATACTTACAGAACAGGTGCCTGACCATATTGATCGCGTGGCAGTCACAGTCAATATGCCACTATCCATGATGGAACAAGTATTACGGAAAACAACGATTAATACCCTCCAATTACATGGGGAGGAACCTCCGGAGTTTGTAAGAAAATTAAAAAGACGTTATCCAGACGTCCAACTGATTAAAGCCCTTCCAGCAGCCCATGAGTTGGAACAAAATATTAAAAACTATAGGCCAGTCGTCGATAAAATCATTGTCGATACACCTACTGAAGCCTATGGAGGCTCAGGAGAAAGTTTTGATTGGCGACATTTAACAGAATTGAGCACAATCCCCATCATTGTAGCGGGGGGATTAAATTTACAAAATGTGAAAGCTTTAATGGACAATTTTCCACATATTGCTGGATTAGATGTCGCAAGTGGTATCGAACATGATAAAGGGATAAAAGATCTTACGAAAATGACACAAATCGCTATGCGCGTGAAAGGAGACCAATCATGAAAAATATTCAATTACAAGCAGATGAAAACGGGTTATTTGGAGGTTACGGAGGCCGTTATGTGCCTGAAACATTAATGCCTGCTATCCAAGAATTAAAAGCAGCTTATGATGAAGCAAAAGAAGATCCAGAGTTTATGAAAACGTATCACACATATTTGAAAGAATATGTGGGGCGTGAGACGCCATTGACGTATGCGGAATCATATACCGAGTCACTTGGAGGCGCCAAAATCTATTTAAAACGAGAAGATTTAAATCATACGGGTGCCCATAAAATCAACAATGCGATTGGGCAAGCGCTCATCGCCAAACGTATGGGTAAAAAGAAACTCGTGGCAGAAACAGGCGCTGGGCAACATGGTGTTGCGAGTGCCACTGTAGCAGCATTATTTGATATGGAATTGGTCGTATTTATGGGAGCGGAAGATATTAAGCGTCAACAACTCAATGTCTTTCGCATGGAATTACTCGGCGCAAAAGTAGAATCCGTAGAAGAAGGTCAAGGCACGTTATCCGATGCCGTGAACAAAGCGCTTCAATACTGGGTGTCTCATGTGGATGATACACACTATTTATTAGGTTCAGCCTTAGGACCAGACCCATTTCCGACAATGGTACGTGATTTCCAACGGGTAATAGGTGATGAAATTAAAGCACAACTTCAAGACAAAGAACAACGCTTACCTGATGCCGTCGTTGCGTGTATTGGCGGAGGATCTAATGCAATTGGAACGTTTTATCCCTTCATTGAAGATGATGTAAAACTCTATGGTGTTGAAGCAGCAGGAGAAGGAAAAGAGACAAATCGACATGCCTTAGCGATTTCTAAAGGGAAAAAAGGGATATTACATGGCGCTAAAATGTATTTGATTCAAAATGATCAACATCAAATTGAACTGGCGCATTCCATTTCTGCTGGATTAGACTATCCAGGTGTAGGTCCTGAGCATTGTTATTATCACGATATAGGGCGTGTCACGTATGAATCTGCCTCTGATGAAGAAGCCATGGAAGCACTCGTGCGATTTACAAAAGCGGAAGGGATTATTCCTGCGATTGAGAGTGCACATGCATTAAGTTATGTGGAAAAGCTCGCCCCTCAAATGAATAAAGATGAAATTATTGTGGTCACAGTTTCTGGACGCGGTGACAAAGATATGGAAACGATTCGTAAATATATGGAACAAAAAGGAGGTTCATCACATGCGTAAATATTTTGTAGCCTATATTATGGGAGGCCCTCAATTTATCAATGAACTCAAACTTTTAGATGAAGAAGGTGCTGATTTTGTCGAAATCGGTATTCCATTCTCCGATCCTGTTGCAGATGGTCCGACGATTAAAGCAGCCGGTGAAAAAGCTATTGAAGCGGGAATGACGGTGGAAAAGATTTTAGAGCAGTTGACGACACATCAAGATGAAATAAAAACGAAAACGATTTTAATGACGTATGCGCATATGATTGAAGCATATGGAGAAGAAGCTTTCATGCAAGCCGTCGATGAAGCGGGGGTGTATGGTTTAATTATTCCAGATATGCCTTTTGAATATGCTGAACAATTAAAAGCACGTTATCCTCAACGCCGTGTCAAAATCATTTCACTGATCGCCATGACAGCAAAAGAAGAACGCCTCAAACAAATTGCGCAACACGCTGAAGGTTTCATATATACGGTCACAATGAATGAAACGACAGGTCAAAATGGGCAGTTCCATCCTGAATTAAAAACTAAAATCCAACACATCCAAAATGAAACAGAGATTCCTGTAATGGCTGGATTTGGGATCAGAACGCCTGAGCATGTTCGAGAGATTAGCATTGTAGCAGATGGCGTTATTATAGGGAGTGAAATCGTTCGCCGTTTAGAGGAACAGGGCATCGAAGGCACACGGCCCTTTTTAAAACAAGTGCGTCAAGTGTTAGATGAAACATTATCATAAATTCCCTAACTTTTTGAGGTGATATTAAAAAATGAGAGGCGCGTAATGAAACAGAAGGCAATGGATTTGAGTTGAAATTGAGTAACATGATTTGTGTAAAAAGCATGAGAACGGGTTATAATAAAGAGTAACAAATTCATTGTCGAGAGGATGGGGCACTGATGGCATATACTTATATTTTTGATTTAGATGACACGTTGTACGATCAATTGGGTGCATTCAATGTAGCGTATCATTATCACTTTGCGGATAGCGATATTGGTGTTGAAACGTTGTACCGGCATTTTAGACATTATAGCGATATGGTGTTTGAACAAACCCAAGAAGGTCAAATGACACTGACAGAAATGCATATTTATCGGATAACCGAAGCGGTGAATGATTTTGATATCGCATTGCCAGAGAAAAAAGCACTCGATTTTCAAAAAGACTATGAAAAAGCGCAACAACATATTGCCTTGTCGCATCCTATTAAGACATTATTGTATGACTTAAAACAAAGCGGAGTTCAAGTCGGGATTATTACCAACGGTGAAGGGCATCATCAACGTATGAAATTCAAAGCGTTAGGATTAGATCATCTTATTCCAGAAGATCATCTCTTTATCTCTGCTGAAGAAGGAATGATGAAACCCGACGTCGCTTTGTTTGAACATGTCGCACAAACGTTAGAATTAAATCCTCAAAAAACGTTTTATATCGGTGACAACTTTGAAAATGATGTGGTCGGTGCCTTAGATGCAGGATGGCGAATGATATGGTTTAATCGCCGTAATCGTGCACGAACAAAGGAAGGCTATGAACCAGATTTTGAAGTAGAGTCAGAAGAAGCGCTAGTTGACTGCATTCGACAACTTCAAAATAAATAAAGGAATTTTAAAACCACCTAAGTGTGATTTCTCAACACTTGGGTGGTTTTGAATTTTATTGAAACATAAATAATTTCATAAATTTGATTGTTCCACAAAGCCTCGCTTTTCTGGGAGCATTACAGAAATCTATCTGATTTCGTAGTAATGCCTGCCGGTGCATGAAGACGTTAGGAATGTAATGAGTTACGTCTTCAGTACACCTATGAACTTGCGTGAATAGGTGGTCCTTATTTAAAGTTGCGTAAAGCTTAAAAAGCGCATGCTCAATCCAGTCAGCTACTGCCACTTTTTTATTGTAGCAAGCAAAAAACCTTAAAATGGATTTTCGGTTTCGGCTAGATGCCTCAGAAGTCTCGGCTAGGAACCAATCAAATTCGCTATATTTATTTACGAACCTAAGATATAAATCTTTTTAACGACTCGGTTTAACTGATTTAATTATTGGTGTCTTTTATGTCTAACTGCGTTTTTTTATTGTGCCATGATGTCGCGTGTGAAGCGTATGCCTTGTTCTGGTGTTTCATACATTGTAATCGCATTGAGGGACACATCGTCAGGAAGATGTGTGCTAAAAACTTCCCAAATCCAGTGAATCATATTTTCTAATGTAATATTCATATCAGGCAACGTATCATTTAAGAGCTGACCTTCTAAGTGAGGGGCAAGGTGTGTTTTATAAATTTTGTCAATAACTCTAAAATCGACACCCATGCCTAATTCATCCGTTTTCGACCATAATTCTACATCTAATAAATAGCGATTATCTTTTAAATCGTGATGCGCTGTTTCATTGAAAAAGATACGAGCATCAGCGGTAAATTCATAATGTCTTAACACTAAAATCGTTTTTTGATGACGCGCAAATTGCTTTGGCGCTTGGACATGATCAAACTTTGACATAACTTCGACCTCATTTCCTTTTTTATTAGCATAACACACGAAATGTGTCATAAGAAAATATATGAAATAGACGTAAATGTAAAAAAAATAGGCGATAATCATGCTAATCGTGTAAAATAATCGATAACATGTATATGCACTCTGTTGAAGGGAGGGCTTTGGTGCAAACTTATACTATGACGTATGAGCATCAGCTAAATGTCTATAATTGTTTAACCATGCGATATAAATGATATGGGTCATGATGAAGCGCTTGATCAATAGTAAATCCCTGCTTTTTGTAGAGTTGTTGGGCTTCTATGTTATCTTGCTTCACGGTTAAAGAGACTTTACGGTAACCATGATGATGCGCAAAGACGTCAATATGTTGTAACAGTTCAGTAGCAATGCCTTGACGATGGAATTCAGGCATCACCGCTAGGAGCGTAATGTGAAATTCGTCATCTTTTCCTTCTTCAAGTGCGAGTAATGCTCGGATATTGTTGGCATATTCATAAAGATGTTTGAAGACATTCCATTGTTTGAGTTGCAGGATATGCCAAAATGTGTAGACATCAGCTTTAACGATTTGTTTTGCAGGCATCGCCGTGATAATTCCAGCGACTTTGCCATCCACGTGAGCGACCCAACTGAAATCATAGCTAAATCGATTGTGTTTTTTCTTCCATAACGTATGAATATGCGCATAGATTTCATTTAATCGACCTGTACCAAAAAGGGGGTAACTCATTTCTTCTATGGCAAGTGTTGTTAAAAATCCAGATTCAGGAAGTTCCGGATAAGCAGGATGAATGTCAACAGTAGTCATAAAAGGGCCTCCTCCAAATTTAATGACATATATACCATGCCCTAGTTGGACATTTCTCAAACAATCAGTAATTCTTTTAATCGATAAATTATCTTATGAGTTGAGGTATAATAGTATTCACATTCATCTATCTATTTAAAGGAGGGAGACGATGAAGGTTTTTCGTGCGTTAAGCTGGTTTTTCAAACAAGAGAAATGTCGCTTTATCACTGCCTTTTTGGCCATGTTTGTGACCGCATTTTGTAGTTTGGTTCCACCTCAAATTATTGGGCGTGTCATTGACCATATGACTTCAAAAACGTTGACCTCACACTTATTAATGATGTATTTAGGTCTTATCTTATTCACAGGTCTGATGGTTTATGTGCTGAGATACTATGCACGTCTACAATTATTCGGTGCGAGTGCGAAATTAGGACGGCTACTTCGTCAGCAATTGTATGACAAATACATCAGTATGCGGGCCCAATTTTTTCAAACGTATCGTACAGGAGACTTAATGGCGCATGCGACCAATGATATTCGTGCGGTACAAAGTACGGCGGGTGTTGGGGTCATGACGATTTCAGATGCACTGATCATGGGTGGGATGACGTTAGTGATGATGGCAGTAACGGTCAGTCCTAAACTCACATTAATTGCCATGTTACCGTTGCCGATTTTAGTGATTTTGACGCAATTCTATGGGAAATTACTGCATAAAGGGTTTAAAGATGCGCAAGGTGCGTTTAGTGAACTCAATGATAAAACACAAGAAAGCATTGCGGGTGTCAAAGTGACGAAATCTTTTGGTTATGAACGTGCAGATGAAGAAGATTTCCGCGAGTTGAGTGATCGTGTTGTCGCGAAAAATCTTAAAGTGACGAAAATCGACGCACTATTTGACCCTACGATACAGCTCGTGATTGGGGCAAGTTATTTATTAAGTGTGGTATTTGGGGCTTATATGGTCATAGGAAAGGACATTACGATTGGCCAACTGATTACTTTTACGACATATCTCGGGATGATGGTTTGGCCTTTACTGGCGCTTGGATTTTTCTTTAATATTGTGCAACGTGGCAGTGCGTCGTATGAACGTATTTTAAAGTTATTGGCAGAGCCTGACGATACACATGACCAGGAGTCGTTATCGGTGGCACCAACAGGAAATATACGTTTTCAACTGAAAGAGTTTACGTTTCCAGAGGAAACGGACCCAAGTTTACACGATGTGACTTTCACAATAGAACCCGGAATGACGGTCGGCATTGTGGGGAGTACAGGTTCAGGGAAAAGTTTATTGATTCGTATACTCTTAAGAGAGTTTGATCCTCCTCGTGCTGAAGATGTCACTTTCGGGGGTTACCCTTTAAGTCAGTATCCCATTGACTTATTGAGAGCGCAGTTTGGGTATGTTCCTCAAGATCATTTTCTTTTTTCATCAACGATAAGAGGAAATATTGCGTTTAGTCAACCTGATATTGACGACGCGACACTTTATCATGCTAGCGAGATGAGCCGTATTCATCAAGATATTATGACCCTTCCTGCCCAATACGACACAGTTGTGGGAGAACGGGGCGTCTCACTTTCAGGAGGTCAAAAACAGCGGATTTCAATTGCACGGGCGCTCCTTGCAAATCCAGAAGTGCTCATCCTTGATGATTCGCTGTCTGCGGTAGATGCGGAAACAGAAACACAAATCCTCCAAAATTTAAAACAAGCGCGTCAAGGTAAAACCAACATTATTACCGCACATCGTATGAGCGCAGTTATGCATGCCGATTTAATTATTGTGATGCGAGAAGGGACAATTTTAGAACAAGGCACACATGAAACCTTGATGGCACAACAAGGTTGGTATGCGGAAACATTTCAAGCACAAGCGATGGAACACCGATTAACAGAAGCGCTCGGTGACACTGTAAAAAGGGGGGGAGGAAGATGAGTGAATCACAACCTCAAATGACGTCTAAAGATCAAATGAAAACATTAGGAAGGCTTTTAAAATATACATTCCCGTTCAAATTACTCATTACGTTAGCCCTTTCAATGTTAGTGTTAACGACAGTAGCGAGTATGTTGATACCATACATCGTAAAGGTCTTCATTGACCGTTACCTCGTCCCACAACATTTCCCGGGAAATGAAATCACCTTTTTGCTTATATTGTTTATTTTTGTAGAGCTAACAGTTGCAGTCACTGGCTATTTGAGCGTTTACTTTTTAGAGTATTTGGCATTAAAAGTCATACAACAACTTCGAATAGACGCCTTTCATGATATCTCAAGTTTGGGCATGCGTTTCTTCGATCAAACACCGAGTGGGAGTATTGTTTCACGTTTAACAAATGATACAGAAGCCATTGTGGAGATGTTTACGGGAGTTTTAGCGACCTTTTTAGTGGCCATTTTTATGGTGATTTCAAGTTTTGTGATGATGTTTGTCTTAGATTTCAAGATGGCCTTTTTTGCGTTAGGTTTCGTGCCACTCATTGCGCTCGTTTTAGGGTTATACCGTAAATATGCATCGATTTATTTTTATGAAACAAGACGCAAACTCTCAGATTTAAATGCGAAACTCGGTGAATCGATTGAGGGAATTAAAATCATTCAAGTCTTTAATCAGCAACGCCGATTGAAATCAGAATTTGCGGAGATTAATTCCTCGCATTATCACTATATGATGAAAACCATTCGGTTAGACAGTTTATTACTTAGACCTGCCATTACTTTGATTTCTACATTATCTATTATTGCGATTTTAGCGTATTTCGGCCTATTAAGTTTTAGGACAGCAGTCACAGCGGGGACAGTTTATGCCTTTATCCAATATATGCAACGTTTTTTCGAACCTATCAATCAGGTCAGTCAAAATTTAAATATTTTTCAACAAGCGGTCGTGTCCGCCAGTCGTGTGTTTCACATGATGGATAACCAAGATATTGCCCCTGCACAACACCAAGAAAACGGCCATATTCAAGAGGGGTGGATTGAATTTCGTGACGTCTCATTTAGTTATGATGGAAACCAAGACGTTCTGCACCATATCAGTTTCGTTGCTGAACCAGGACAAACAGTAGCACTGGTCGGACATACGGGGTCAGGGAAAAGTTCTATCATTAATTTGTTTATGCGCTTTTATGAATTTGAACGGGGAGATATTTTCATCGATGGACAATCGATTAAAACATTTCCGAAAGCGGAATTAAAAGAAAAAATCGGTCTCGTCCTGCAAGATCCATTTATGTTTTACGGGACAATTGAATCCAATATTAAACTCTATCACCCCACAATGACATTCGAACAAGTCGAAGCAGCCGCAAAATTTGTTCATGCGCACGAGTTTATTATGAACTTTAAAGAGGGATACCAACACCCTGTGATTGAAAAAGGGAGCACACTTTCAAGTGGCCAACGTCAACTGATCGCTTTTGCGAGAACGATGGCCATTGATCCCAAAATATTAATATTAGACGAGGCGACTGCGAATATTGATTCAGAAACGGAAGAACTTATCCAACAATCGTTGACAAAAATGCGCCACGGTCGAACAACTATCGCCATTGCCCATCGCTTATCCACAATTCAAGATGCAGATTTAATACTCGTTTTAAACCGTGGGGAAATTGTGGAACGAGGCACACACGATGAGTTAATTCGAAAAGGGGGCATTTACGAAAAAATGTATCAATTACAACGACACGGAGAAGTGACCTCGTCGGAATAACAGAATAAAAGCGCTCAAAATTCAGAAAGAATGGATTTTGAGCGCTTTTAAAATGATAAAATCTAACAAATTTCATCGAGCTTTAAAGCGAGGAGTTTAGGCATAATGGTAGATGATTTTGGCCAAAAGTTCCGGGGCACCTTCACCTGCCAGATGAGTGTAATATTGCGCAAAGCGTTCATCATGGACATAAAGGTCGGCCATTTGAAGGTGATAATTTTTAGAATAATAAGGGGCCATAGCTTTTAACCAAGATTGATGAACATTAAATATAAAGTGTGCTTTTTCATGTTTAAGTGACACGGGATTTTCTAACAAATCTTTGAGTGCCGTGCAAAGTTGACGTTCAGCTTCTTCAGCGTTTTTAAATGTAGTGTAGTCTAGGTTTAAATAATGTTGGTCGAAAGCTTCAAGTGTCGGTGCGTCATATTTTTCATTTAATTCATTCTCATATTGTGCTTTATTTTTTCTATATTCGGTTTGTTTAAAATGTTCAAAACGTTGTTCCACAGTCATAGTGGTTCCTCCTAATTGTCGTTTGATGTGTTGGATTTTTTTACTTAATTCCTCTTGTTGCTTCAATAACATCTCTAAATGATGGTGTAATGTCTGATTTAAATCACACGTTGGCTCATCCAATATTGCTTTAATTTGTGATAGTGGTACATTCATTTCTTTGTAAATTAAAATTTGTTGAAGCCGGTCTAAATGCGCATTATCATAATAGCGATAATCAGAGTTCGGGTGACGGTGTGCTTTTAATAAACCTATTTGATCGTAGTACCTTAATGTACGGGTCGAAATATTTGTTTTCCTAGCCAATGCTTTAATCTGATACATCCTGTTCACCTCACTTTCTATGATAAATGTACAGGTTGACGTCACGTCAAGGTCAAGCACAAAAAAGAGAGACGCAAAATCTTGAAGATTTACGTCTCTCTTTTAATATACGTTCAAAATAGGATTAGCTTCTAACCGCAAAGTAGTGTCCTTCGTCGTCTGAAAAATTGAAAATAGTGCCTCCTGGCATATCTACTTTATCACCGACTGTGACACCTTTTGCTTTTAATTCGTCGTACAGTTGGTCAATATCTTGCGTGACAAACATCAAGGAAGGAGTTCCGGTATTGACACCCATACCCATCGCTTCTACTTTTGCTTTATCGTGTAAGACGATAGAAGTTTGCGCGTCGGTAGTCGGGCTTAATATGATGACACGCATATCGTTCGCCACATCGTCAGAAATGACTTTGAAGTTTAATTTTTCAGTCCAAAATTGTTTTGCGTTTTCTTGATCATCTACATATAACATGACTTCTTGTAATCGTTCAATCATAGTGAGGCTCCTTTATGTTTTAAAATAAATTATGTGTTGGTCTATATATTAAAGGTTACTGACATCAATTTCAACCGGTGCACCTTGTGTTTTAGAATCATGTAACAGTATCGTTTCAGGAATGATGCGCAAAACAACTAAATCAGGATCCTCTTTGGAATCGAAAAACGTTTTGTCTTGTGATTGCCACAATTCGTCGATGATTTCTTGAGATGTAACCAATTCGATTGTGCCTTCGATTTCAACGTAAGGTAAATTATTTTGTTCTTCATAACCTAATAAAACATGTGTTTTAGGGTTGTTTTTAAGTTCTTCAAATTTGCGAGATTGCTTACTTGTTTTTGTATAAAGTTCTAAACCATCATTATAAAAAATCATATAGCGACTGTTCGGTTGATCTTGGTAAGACGTTGATAAAACACCAATGCGTGATTGTGCAATGACTTCGTTTATTTTTTGAATGGCTTGTTGTTCCATTTCATATCACCTCATTGTCTGTTTACCCTAGCCAAAGATAAAAAAACAATGCAGGGAAGTAGACTATTTTAATTATTTGATTGTTCCATAAAGCCTCGCTTTTCTAGGCGCCTTACCTCTGCATGAAGACGTTACGAATGAAATGAGTTACGTATTCAGTACACCTATGAACATACGTGAATAGCTAATCCATAGTTTAAGATTGAGCTAATCTCAATCTTAAAATGGATTTTCGGTTTCGGCTAGATGCCTCAGAAGTCTCGGCTTAGGAATCAATCAAATTTATTGTATTTGTTCATCAGTGCATATTATAAAACATAACTTATTGATTTTTTACCTAATTAATTATATTAAAAGAGCCATCAAAATTTATCTTTAGATAAATCTTGATGGCCTACTCACTTAAGATGAAATCCATAGTTCTAACTCTTAATCAAAATTATGAATTAAATTGTTTTGTTGATGGTTTGAAGTAATCTTCTGTTTCTTGGCGAATAACTTTATATAAGAATAAAATACCGATTAAGTTTGGAATCATCATGAGTGCGTTCGCTGTATCTGCAAAAGCCCATACTAAACGTAAATCAGCGACAGTACCAATAAAGGTCGCAATGACATAAATCACAGCGTAAATCATCATGAGTTTGACACCAAATAAATATTCAAAACACTTCGCCCCGTAAACAAACCAGGCAATAATTGTTGAGAATCCAAAGAAAATAACCGATAACGAAACCACATATTCACCGACAATCCCTAGTGAAGACGCAAAGGCTTGACTTGTCAGTGCACCGGCTTCAAGGCTTGGATCGTGTTTAACACCGGAGAGAAGACCTCCTGAAGGATCCCAAAAGCCCGTTACAAGTAAAACAAGAGCCGTCATTGTACAAACGATAATCGTAACGATAAAAGTACCAGTCATTGCGACAAGGGCTTGAATCACGGGGTGGCTCGTTTTCGCGTTACCAGATATTAAAGCCACCGTACCAAGACCTGCTTCGTTTGAGAAGATTCCTTTTGAAACGCCGTGTTGTAAAGCTTGCATCACCATAATACCTGAGAATCCGCCAGCAGCAGAAACAGGTGTGAAGGCGTGTTCAAAAATTAAACCAAAGGCAGGTAAAATTTTGTCGTAATTAAGCACGATGATTAAAATAGAAGCACCAATATACAAAATGGCCATCATCGGTACAAAAAATCCTGCGACATCACTGATACGTTTAATCCCACCAAAGATGATGAAAGAAATCAAAATGACTAATACAATCCCAGTGATAACGCCATTAACATTAAAGCTATTCGTCATTACGTCTGCAATTGTGTTAGATTGAACGCTATTACCAATACCTAGAGAAGCAAATGCGCCAAAAATAGCAAACGCAATGGCTAAAAATTTAAATTTTGGACCTAATCCTTTTTCTATGTAATACATGGGACCACTAATATATTCGCCAATTTGGTTTTTATCACGATATTTCATCGCAAGTAAAGCTTCGGCATATTTTGTCGTCATGCCAAGTAAACCGACGACCCACATCCAAAATACAGCACCAGGACCACCCAGCGTAACGGCTGTTGCCACACCTGCAATGTTCCCATTACCAATCATACCAGCGAGGGAAGTCATTAACGCTTTAAAGTTACTGATATCGCCTTCACTTTCATCGGTATCCTTTTTATTTGGGACGAATGCAAGTTTAAACGCATGGCCTAACTTGCTAAATTGTAAACCTTTCAGTACAAATGTTAAAAATAACCCTGTACCCACTAATAAAATTAAACTCGGTGCACCCCATAAAACCGCATTAATTTTATTTAACACTTCTAACACAAAAAACCCCTCCATTTGTCATCGTTAAAGAAAACGCTTTCATTATTATAAGATAGTTGCTCGTTGCTGTAAATTCATATTTGATGATTTTAAGTCAATGCATTTCAAGTGCTACGGACATATAAAAGGGGTGTGATTTCACATGTCGATAGGCTTGAAGGATGCTATTGATTTTCTTACGCTCTTTGACGCAAGAGATATCAATTTTAACTATGAGAAACCTCAAAATTCACATTACTAAATTTTACACTGATATGATAAAAATTGCCAATTATATTTTAAGAAAGAGAAAAATCACACTATAGCTTATAAAAGAGGGGAATCATGGGGATGACAAAGTGTCCTCAAAAATTACAAAGCCATCCCAATTTATCTGAAAATAAATTGGGATGGCTATTCTTATTAGATTATTTTTTCATATATCGATAGGCCATTAATGCTCTTAACATATCGATTTCTTTTTGGAGTTCCAGGCCTTTATTCGTATCGCGAATCAGTTTACGTTCTAATTCTTCATCAACGACACGTCTTATAGAGTGCTCATCTTCTCCCGTTTTTAAAACAGTTTCTTTTGAGTTGAACTCCTGGTGCGCCACAAGTTGCATACCGAATGAATTGTACAGTAACGTATATCCTGCGATACCTGTCGTACTTTGATAGGCTTTAGAAAATCCACCATCAATTACAAGCATTTTGCCATTCGCTTTAATAGGATTTTCACCGTCACGTTCTTTGATAGGGGTATGTCCATTGATAATACGCCCTGTTTCAGGATCCATCTCAAATTCAGCTAACATTTTCTTAACCATTTCTTCATCTTCACGAAGGTGATAGTAAGGGTTTTTGACTTCTTTATGTGTGGCTTTATCACTAATGAAATAACGTTCGAATGTCGTCATGGCACGTTTACCGAAAAGGGAAGAATATTTTCCTGTCCATAAATACCAAATTAAATCTGTCGATAAATCATCTTGCGTATCTAAGTCATTGTAGGCTTTGCGTACATGATATTCAAATTCATCAATCAATGCGCGTCCCGCATAATGTGTTCCTGCAATTTCCATGCCTTCCATGTTGCCATCCTCATCTACTGGAATACAACCATGGATTAATAAATTACCATTGTAACGCAAGTAGAGATTGCCTTTTTTCATTAAGAAATCAATATGACGACGGAGTTTCTCAGATTCTTGGAAAGAGACGATTAATTTGTCCATGACTTCTCTTTCTTCTTCAAGTAAGGCCGTTGGGTTACGGGGATCAATCGTTTTAAAACATGTGTTTTCGAGTTGATATGTTTTACCCCCGATGTCTAAAGTATGGTTTTGGTAGTTCACACGGTCGAGTAGAAGTCGACTCGCCATCTCAAATTCTGGACGACGTTTAATAATGGGTCCTTCAAGTTTGAACTGAATCATCGCGATTGCTTGATGTATTTTAGTGATTTGGAGTTGTTCTAATTCTGATGACGATTTTTCGGGATGCTTTTTAGGACGAAACGCTGGGTTATCGTCATAATATTTTTCAGCTAAGGTGAGCAAAGGACGTAAGTTAATCCCATAAGCATCTTCAATAATGTCTAAATTGTCATAACGTGCACAAATGCGCAATAAGTTCGCAAGACAGACTTGTGAACCTGCATAAGCGCCCATCCATAAAACATCGTGATTCCCCCATTGGATATCGACAGAATGATAGTCAATTAAAGTATCCATAATTTTATCAGGGTCTGGTCCACGGTCGTAAATATCTCCAACGACATGAAGATGATCTACAACAAGGCGCTGAATAGTATTAGATAAACTAATAATTAATTTATCGGCTTGATGCAGTTTAATAATTTGTCTAATGATGTTGTTGTAATAATCGTTTTTGTTATTGTACTTGTTACTTTTATAGAGTAGCTCTTCAATAATAAACACGTATTGTTTAGGTAAAGCTTTACGTAATTTTGAACGTGTATATTTAGAAGATGTATATTTAATCAATTCAACAAGACGATGAATCGTGTCTTCATACCACGAATCACGTTCTGATTTTGTATGGAAATCATTTTTAATTAATTTGATTTTGTCTTCGGGATAATACACCAAGGCTGTGAGTTGATTCATTTCGGCCACAGTTAAACGCTCGTTAAAAATATCATGAATTTTCGCTTGCACATTCCCAGAGCCGTTTCTTAACACGTGTTGAAAGGCATTAAATTCCCCGTGCAAATCACTCACAAAATGTTCCGTTCCTTTTGGTAATTCTAATATAGATTCAAGACTAATAATTTCGGTTGCTACTTTTTCTTCTGAATCAAATTTTTCAGCAAGTAAGTCTAAATATTGCTTTTTTAATTCAGATTCGTTAATCGATTGCATCAATGTGTCACCTCTGCTTCAAGTTATGTCTGTAAATCATACAGTAAAAGATTCCCATCTTTCTATGAATTGAATTGGATGTATGTATAAAAAAATTAAGCGCTTCCAACTCTATTAAATCATATTTGTGTAGGAAATTGAATTCAGATTTCTTACAATTTTGCTTTGCCATAAAAATCTCTTATTTGCAAATTATTTCACTTAGGTTTAGAATAAGACGGCAATAGTTAGTTAGGCTTACTAATTTTAGAAGGGGGGAATATGGATGGCGCATTCTAAAACGCCACTTTTAACAAAAAGTTATGTAGTGAATTTTCTCATAAGTTTATTACTCTATTTAACGATGTATTTGCTTATCGTTGTTATTACCCAATATACCGTCAATCAATATCATGTTTCTGACAGTTTGGCTGGATTAGTCATGGGATTATTTATCGTCGGTTCACTGTTAGGGCGGTTTATGATTGGCCGTTTTATTAATGTTATTGGACCTAAAAAGATTTTAGTCATTGGGTTAATCGCTTTTATATTAACGCAATGTCTTTATTTTTTTGAAGGGTCACTTATTTTCTTAATGGTGACACGCTTATTAAACGGCTTTGCCTTAGCGATCGCAACAACAGCGACAGGAACCATTGTCGCGTTAATCTCACCTGTTGACAGACGCGCTGAAGGTATCAGCTTATTTAGTCTGAGCCTTGTGGTAGGCGCTGCTGTTGGACCTTTTGTCGGTTTATTATTGTCACACATTTATCCGACGGTGGTGTTATTTGTACTTTGCGTCATTATCGCATTTATTGCGTTATTCATGTCTTTTACCTTACATATCGATTTTACGGTGGAACCCTTAAGGGCAGAGGACAAGCAATTTAAACTTTCACAATTTGTTTCTATTCCAGCTTTACCGATCGCGAGTGTCATTCTCGTTTGTGGTTTAGGTTATGCCTCGGTGTTATCTTTTATTCAAATTTATGCGGAAACGCTAAATCTCGTTACAGTGGCAAGCTATTATTTCATCGCTTATGCCATTGCTTCAGTCATTACACGTCCTATCGTAGGGAAAATTATGGATCGTTATAATGAAAACAAAATCGCTTACCCTGCACTCATTTTGTTTTGTCTCAGCTTAATTACTTTAGCAGTGGTGACGACTTCAACAGGATGGCTCTTACTCATTTCTGGCGCACTATTAGGTGTGGGATACGGTTCAATGACTGCTGTTTGTAATGTTGCAGCCATCAAAGTGTCCGACAAAGACAAAATGGGGATTGCAACCTCTACGTTTTATATTGGTCTCGATTTTGGATTAGGATTTGGTCCATTTGCCTTAGGCTTTTTAACGTCGTCTGTAGGTTTCAGTAAAATGTATGCGGTGACTGCGTTTATTTTAGTACTTTGTATCGGGTTATATTGGATGGTTCATGGCCGTCATATTCAAGCACGGGGACAGGAAAAATAAACATCAAATTGATTTGCTATTAAAGTATCCATGAGTTCTATAGACGTGTTAATTCATGATTTTTCAGATGAATGGTTTTTGAATATAATTTTTTAGACTTTTTCAAATTTGTTCATAAAATATTCAAATTTTTTATTGTAACCGCTTTCTTCATGTGGTATATTCAAAAAGCTAACTGAAAAGGTCATCTGATGACCTAATGAAAAAGAGGGGGCAAATCATGAATCAACAACGTGAAAAAAGAACTAAAGTTCGTTGGATGTTTGCAGGAATGTTTTTCTTAATTGGGGTTATTGCTTATATGGACCGTGCGAATATTTCATATATTGCAACGCCGATGATGGAGGATTTGAATTTATCAAAAACACAATTCTCCTTACTTGCAACATTCTTCTCATTGGGATATGCATTAATGCAAGTTCCGTCTGGATTTTTAGCAGAAAAATTTGGACCTAAGAGAATGTTATCCATTGCATTAGTATGGTGGAGTGCATTTACCATTTTAACAGGGGTCATCAAAAATCATGGTGTCCTTTTTGCAGCACGTTTCTTATTTGGTGTTGGGGAAGCACCAATGTATCCATCAAACGCAGTATTTAATACATTTTGGTTTACTAAAACAGAAAAAGGACGTGCCTCAAGTGCATTATTAGCAGGTTCTTATTTTGGTCCTGTACTTGCGCCATTTATTACTGTAGCGATCTATAATACATTTGGTTGGCAAGCTGTATTTTTCATCTTTGGGGCTGTCGGATTTGTAATTGCGATTCTTTGGGCAATTATAGCGAAAGATTTACCAGAACATCACAAAATGGTTAATGAAGCTGAAAAACTTTATATCATGGAAAACCGTGATGTGGTGGAAACTGAAAAGTCAGTGGCACCATGGGGACGTTTCTTCGCAAGATTTAGTTTCTATGCGATTGCAGCACAATATTTTGTCGTTCAGTTTGTGATCACTTTATTCTTAATTTGGTATCCAACATACCTAATTGAAACGTACAAGATTGATACAATGACGATGAGTAAACTCGCTGGTATTCCTTGGTTACTCATGTTTATTTTAATCATGGTTGGTGGCGCAATTTCAGATAAAATTTTAAGCACAGGCAAATCAAGATTTATTGCTCGTGCGACGATTGCCATTTTAGGCTTTGTCGTCTTCGGTATTTCTTTAGTCTTTGCAGTGTATGCCGAGTCATTAGCGATGAACATTTTCTGGATGTCACTTTGTTTAGCAGGTGTAGGTCTTTCTATGGTTATGAGCTGGGCTTCAGCGACAGACATCGGGCGTAACTTCTCAGGATCTGTTTCAGGTTGGATGAACCTTTGGGGGAATGTCGGTGCAATGGTAAGTCCACTTGTAGCTGCAGTCTTAGCTGAACGTATTGGATGGACATCAACGTTATTATCTATGCTTGTATTAGTCGTTTTAGCCATTGTGTTATGGTTCTTCGTTAGACCAGACCATCCTTTAGTAAAAGACGAATCTGAAAAAGCAGTATAATGAATTAAGTGAAAATATAATAGATGCACAAATATAGGGGACATCGCTTTCCCTATAGAGAGAAAGCCATCAAAATTTATCTGAACATAAATTTTGATGGCTATTTTATTTTTTTAAGGTGTTCGAACACTACGCACAGAATTCCGAAAGGGTTTTAATGTAAAAAAGACATCTCTTTATAATAGAATAATATTGGTCAGCCAACCTATATTAAATCCACGAGGAGATGCCATAATGGCTAAAGACATGGATAGAGTAGTACATATAAAATAAAATTGTAAGTCTCTCTTATTTAACTTAGGAGCGTTAGGTAATTTAGGTGGAAATTAAAAAAATTCCGACATCATTTAAGTGCGCTATATTAGAGAAAAGAGGATAAAAATGTTGATGTCGCAAATCTTTATTTGATTTGTTTTCTCATTTAATATGGTAAAATATAAGCAATACTTTTTAGAAAGGCGTTCGATGTATGAAACGATTATCACGAATTTTAATGCCATTATTAGGTGTCATTTTAATACTTGGTGGATTATACTTAGTTTTTCGTCCTCAAGTGGATGCATTTTTTACAAAACAAGAAAATAACAATAAAATTGAAGAATACCAAGCTTCTCAGAATAAAAGTTCATTTCAAAACACAAACATCTCTAAGGATAAGTCTAAAGTGGTAGGGGTGTTAAGCGTACCTTCAGTCGATATTAAAGAGCCTGTCTATCCAGGACCTGCCACACCTGAACAATTGGACCGAGGCGTGAGTTTTGCTGAGGAAAATGAATCTTTGAAAGATCAAAACATTTCGCTTGCAGGCCATACAGATTACTCCATGAACTATCAATTTACGAAGTTACATGGGGCAAAAAAAGGGGATGAAGTCACGCTCAAAGTCGGCAAAGAGACACGTAAATATAAAATCACCTCTATTAAAGATGTCGATCCTTATGCCGTTCAAGTGTTGGATGAGATGAATAAAGATAAACAACAACTCACATTAATTACGTGTGATGATTATGATGAAAAAACAGGAAAATGGTTAACACGTAGTATTTACGTCGCAGAGGAAGTAGCTTAATCAAAGAGACGAACCGACTCTAAATCGAGTCAGGTTCGTTTTTTTCTGTGCTATAGTAGAGAAAAGGAGAGGATCTTCATGAAACGACTACTGATAGCACCGGATTCATTTAAAGAAAGTATGACTGCACTTGAAGCGGCGTATGCGATAGAAAGTGGATTTCACCAGGTCTTTGGGAATGAAATCGAATGCATCAAAATCCCAATGGCGGATGGTGGCGAAGGGACGACACAATCTTTACATGATGCGTTACAGGGCCGATGGCGAATGGTCATAGTCACAGATCCTTTAGGACGTCCTATTCAAGCCGCATACAGTATTGCGAACAAGGGGAAGACGGCTGTCATTGAGATGGCCTCAGCTTCAGGACTAGGACTTATCGCTAGAGATGAACGCAATCCTTTAAAGACCACCACTTTTGGAACAGGCGAACTTGTGATTGATGCTTTGAATCAAGGGGTCTCTCATATTATTTTAGGGATTGGTGGGAGCGCAACGAATGATGGGGGTGCTGGGTTCATTCAAGCGTTAGGTGGACGTTTATTAGATAAACACGGTCAAGATTTACCATTCGGGGGAGCTGCGCTTGCGCAATTAGCAACGATTGATTTAACGCATTTCGACCCACGGTTAAAAGAAATCACCTTTGAAGTTGCTTGTGACGTTGATAATCCTTTATTAGGTGAAAGTGGGGCGACGATGATTTATGGGCCTCAAAAAGGCGCGTTAGCCGAGGAGATTCAAAGCCTTGAATCCGCACTGGTTCATTACAATGAAGTGATTCAACGTGATTTGCATCAATATATTGCGCATGAACCGGGAGCAGGTGCTGCCGGAGGATTAGGGGCTGCACTTCTAGCAACAATAAATGTTCAGTTACGTCCAGGCATCGATATTGTCTTGGAAATGACACGATTTAAACATCACGTTTTAAACTGTGATTTAGTCATTACAGGTGAAGGGAAAATAGACGCGCAAACGATCTATGGAAAAACGCCTATAGGCATCGCAAAAGTGGCACAATCTTATCACAAACCGGTGATTGCGGTTGCCGGCATGTTAGGTGAGGGGTATGAGGCAGTTTATGATTACGGGATTGAGGCGGTCTTTTCACTTGTTCCTGGACCAATTTCACTCGAAACCGCATTAAATGAAGGCCCACAACATTTAGAACGCTTGGCGTACAATATCGCAAAAGTGTATAAAATGCAATTTTAAAAAGCACCATCAAAATTTATCTGAGCGTAAATTTTGATGGTGCTTTAACTGAAGGTAGTGTTATGTCTTAACCTATATTTGAATGATTTTCAACTTTAGGGAATAACACATGATTTTCTAAGTGGACGTGTTGATGTGTTTCTTTTTCTAATGAAGCTAGGCGATTATAAACTAAACGCCAAGTTCCACATGCTTCCATTGGAGGTTGATAGTCGTTGGTTAAACGACGCATGTGCTCTAGTTTTTCTCCAGCGCCATCATGGTCATCCACGAGTGATTGAATAGCTGCTTCTAAGTCTTCAACTTGTTCCCCTTGATGTGCTTGAATTAATTTTGGAAAAGCACGTTGATCCTCCTCATCGGTATGTGTGAGCATCGCAGACTTAAATGAATCATAGATTTCTTTTAGTTCAACAAGATAAGGATGATTGGGCCCATGAACCCGTGCGAGTTTTGTCACATACGGTGTGAGCTGTACAAATTCTTCCTTTAATGTTTCGTGATAACGCGCTTGGATGTATTGGATAAGCGAAGGCACATCCAAATAACTTGGGTTAATCCCTTCGCCTTGAAGTTGGCTGGCTTCTTCTAATGCTTCGAGTAACTCTGGTAAAGTGATTCGTTTGGCTTGATTTGCAGCCGTTTCGATAGAGACATTGCCCCCGCAACAAAAATCAATGCCGTACTTGCGGAAAACATCAGCAGTCTTAGGATATTTCGTTACGACATCGGCTACGTGTGATTGTGCATCGATCATATTATCGCTTCCTTTACTAATATAAGTTACGCTTAGTTTAAAATGTTTGTGAGAAATTGAACATTAGGGAAAGGGCTATATCTCTCCAGGGAAATGGCCTATTTTTAACGTGTGTTTAAGCACAGTGAAATTGAATCAATATTCTGCCATTAAAACATAACAATGAATTTAATCTTAGGGTATGATAAGATAAAAAATAGAGATTGTAAACGCTTGCATACTATCGTTTTGAATCTTAATAAGGGGCTGTACGATGAGCATTCTTTGTACATAATTAAGATTGGAACGGGCGGAAACACATCTCAAGCTTGTAACATACAGAGGAGGAATGGAAATGATTTTTGAACAAATGGCACACGCAGACTATGAGCAATTAGTGTTTTGTCATGATAAAGCGACGGGACTTAAAGCAATCATTTGTATTCATGACACGACACTCGGACCTGCATTAGGAGGTTGCCGTTTTTGGAATTACGCATCAGAAGAGGAAGCGATTACCGATGTGATGCGCTTGGCTAAAGGAATGACTTACAAAAATGCGGCAGCAGGTTTGAATTTAGGCGGTGCCAAAACAGTGGTGATTGGTGATCCTAAAAAAGACAAATCTGAAGCCTTTTTTAGAGCGCTTGGCCGCTATATTAATAACTTAGATGGACGATATATTACGGCGGAAGATGTCGGGACAACGGTTGAAGATATGGATATGATTTATTTAGAAACACCACACGTTTGTGGTGTGAGTGAATCGTATGGTTCAAGTGGTAACCCAAGTCCAATGACCGCTTTAGGTGTTTTTTATGCGATGAAACGTACCGCCAAAGAAGCTTTTGGCAATGACAGTTTAAAAGGTAAAACTGTTGCGGTACAAGGTGTCGGCAATGTCGCTTATCATATGTGTCGCTTTTTACATGAAGAGGGAGCCTCTCTTATTGTGGCTGATATTAATGAAGAAGCAGTGCAACGCGCAGTTAATGATTTTGGGGCAAAAGCCGTTCATGTTGATGAAATACATCGCGTTGAAGCGGATATATTTGCACCTTGTGCCTTAGGTGGTATTTTAAATAATCAAACGATACCTGAGTTAAAGGTGAAAGTGGTTTGCGGCAGTGCCAATAATCAACTCTTAGATGAGGAAACACATGGTCAAATGTTGAAAGAACGCGGTATTATTTATGCCCCAGATTTTGTCGTCAATAGTGGTGGCGTTATCAATGTGGCTGACGAACTCAATGGTTATAACCGTGAACGTGCAACGAAAAAAGTTCAGGGCATTTATGATCAAATGGATAAAATCTTCAATATTGCGAAAGAACAAAATATTTTACCATTACAAGCAGCGGAACATTTGGCTGAGGATCGTATCGAATCAATGATGCGTGTTCATAGTAAATTTTCAGCGAAACCGAACAATCAAATTCAACGTTAATTTCACTGTTAACCATATGTCAAAGTGTGTCTGTAGAGGCACACTTTTTATTTTCAAACATAAATGTGATAAAATTCACAAAATAACTATTGAATTTTCATGGTAATTACTTTAACCTACTTGTAATACATCGTATACATTCACGATAGTATGGAACTGAGACAAAATTTGACACGATTGTCTCGTTAGACGAATACATAAAATATGAGGGGGAATGTAGATGGAAGCAACAAAGAAGAAAATGACATTTAAGACCTTTAGCTTTAATGTGTTAAATGGTCTTGCGGTAGCGATTGTAGCGGGATTAATTCCGAATGCCGTGCTCGGTGGTTTGTTTAAATATTTAGGACAATATGCCGATATTTTCAACACGTTATTTAATGTGGTCATGGGCATTCAACTTATGCTCCCGATGATGGTCGGTGTGCTCATTGCGATTCAGTTTAACTTATCAGCACTTGCGACGGTCATTGTCGGCGCGGCCTCTTATGTCGGTTCTGGGGCGGCTAAAGCGACAGAAACAGGATGGCAAATTGTAGGGATTGGTGATTTGATTAATACCATGATCACTGCAGCCATTGCGGTACTTTTAGTCTTATGGTTAGAAGATAAATTAGGAAGTTTGAAAATTATTTTACTCCCAATTATTGTGGGGGGGATTCCTGGATTAATAGGAATTTTTACACTTCCCTATGTGAGTAAGATTACGCTTGCCATTGGTGAATTGATTAATACCTTTACGACGTTACAACCGGTGTTGATGTGTATTTTGATTGCTGTTTTATTTTCGTTTATTATTGTTTCACCTGTCTCAACGGTTGCGGTCGGTTTGGCCATTGGTATTTCCGGGTTAGCTGCGGGTGCCGCTGCAGTAGGTGTTGCGACAACCGGAGTCGTACTCTTCCTATGCACAATGAAAGTGAATAAAATTGGTGTCCCTATTGCGATTTTATTAGGGGCGATGAAGATGATGATGACTAATGTGATTCGCTATCCAATCATGCTGCTCCCTATTGGTTTGTCAGCGGCGTGTGCTGGTGCTGCCGCAGGAATGATTGGAATTATCGGTACGAAAGAAGCAGCAGGATTTGGACTTGTTGGATTAGTCGGACCGATTAAAGCGATAGAAATGTTAGATGGACCTGTAGGCTTGAATATATTTTTAGTCGCACTCGTCTTTGTTATTATTCCAGGCGTCGTTGGGTTTATCCTTAACTTTGTCTTTACGAAAGTATTAAAACTCTATTCTAATGATATTTATCGCTTCCTAGCCGCAGAAGAGACTAAATCATAATTAACGCAATACGCCTCCATTGAATTGAAAGCACTCAATGGACCATCGTCGGAGGCTAAAACCTCCACCTATAATGAGAACGCCATCAAAATTTACACGTAGATAAATTTTGATGGCCATTTTTTTATTCAATTAAAGGAACGATGGGAGAATTTTTAATGTACATTGAAACTGTAGACTGAGGGCTTCCTTAGCCACAGATGCAGGTCATCGATGCCTGTCACCACACGCTCATGGTCCATTACAAAAAGCCCGGAACCATTGTGCTATGCTTCCGGGCCATCATTAAAGGAGTGATGTTAGTATTTACATGATTTTGTGTACATCAACAAGTGGGTAGGGTATAGGCTTGTTGATGAATTGAAAAACAACGCATCTATTGGACTAGTGATGTTTGTGTTGTTTTTCCTTTGAACTGAATAAGATCATAGGCTTTTTGAACATCTTCATCTGAAGGGGGCTCAACAGATGAGAGTTGATATGGAACACCAAGCGCTTGCCATTTATGCACGCCGAGTTCATGGTAAGGAAGTATTTCAAACTTTTCGACGTTATCTAGTGAATTGATAAACTCACCTAGTTTGCGCAAGTCTTCGGGGGCGTCTGTCAGACCTGGGACAAGCACATGGCGGATCCAAATGGGTTGATTGTGTTCATTCAAATATTGAATGAATTTTAAAATGGCTTTGTTAGACTTTCCAGTTAAATGCCGGTGTTTTTCATCATCGATATGTTTAATATCGACCATGAATAAATCAGTATGTTGACGTAACGCATCAAAATGATTTTTAAAAGCTTCTGTATCATTGGCACAGCCTAAGGAAGTGTCGACACATGTGTGGATTCCGTGTTCATGACACAATTTGAATAGCTCTGTAATAAACGGCATTTGGAGTAGGGGTTCTCCACCGCTCACCGTTACGCCACCACCGGAACTTTGAAAGTAGGGAAGATAAGGCGTGATCTCATGGATAAGTTCATTTGCTGATGCTTTTCTTGAGGGTGTGTTTATTTTCCACGTGTCAGGATTATGACAATATAAGCAGCGCAGCAAACACCCTTGTAAAAATAGGATGTAGCGTAGGCCTGGACCATCAACTGTTCCTAGACTTTCTACTGAATGAATATGACCTTGAATCATGATTATCTCCCCGTTTTCTCAATCTTTTTCCTGTTTTTGTTACATTGACTCGTGGAATGTTCTTGAAATGACATCTAGTTGTTGTTCACGTGTCAATTTAATAAAGTTTACTGCATAACCTGATACACGTACGGTTAATTGAGGGTATTCTTCTGGGTGTTCCATGGCATCAAGTAATGTTTCTCGGTTAAATACGTTAATGTTTAAATGGTGACCATGTTGCATTGCATAACCATCCAAAATGCTGACTAAGTTTTGTTGTTGCGTATCGTCTTCTTTACCTAATGATTTTGGAACGATACTGAATGTGTTAGAAATACCGTCTTTACAGCAGTCGTATGGTAATTTCGCAACAGAGGATAATGAAGCAAGCGCACCGTGTTCATCACGACCGTGCATTGGGTTTGCACCTGGAGCAAAAGGTTCTCCCGCTTTACGTCCATCTGGTGTGTTACCTGTTTTCTTACCGTAAACAACGTTAGAAGTAATTGTGAGTACACTCATTGTATGTTCTGAATCACGATAAGTTTTATGTTTGCGAAGTTTACGCATAAAGCTTTCTACAAGTTGTACCGCGATGTCATCGACGCGAGGATCATTATTACCATATTTAGGGTAATCGCCTGTCGTTTCAAAGTCGACCACTAAGCCATTTTCATCACGGATTGTTTTTACCTGTCCGTATTTAATTGCTGATAAAGAGTCCGCTGCAACTGAAAGCCCTGCGATACCTGTGGCCATCGTACGGTGAACATCTGTATCGTGAAGTGCCATTTCGATACGTTCGTAGCTATATTTATCATGCATGTAGTGAATGACATTGAGTGAGTTAATGTAAACACCCGCTAACCATTCCATCATTTCATCGAAACGTGCGTAGACATCGTCATAATCTAAAATTTCATCTTCAATCGCTTTGAAGTTCGGTGCGACTTGTAGGCCTGATTTTTCATCTTTACCTCCGTTAATCGCATAGAGTAAAGTTTTAGCAAGGTTGGCACGTGCACCAAAGAATTGCATTTGTTTACCGATGCGCATTGCAGATACACAACATGCAATACCGTAGTCATCGCCATAGCTTTCACGCATTAAATCATCGTTTTCATATTGGATAGAGCTTGTTTTAATACTCATTTTCGTACAATATTTTTTGAAGTTTTCAGGTAAGCGTGTAGACCAAAGAACTGTTAAGTTTGGTTCAGGTGCTGGACCTAAATTATCTAGTGAATGTAAGAAACGGAATGAGTTTTTAGTAACCATCGCACGTCCGTCAATGCCAACACCACCGATAGATTCAGTGACCCAAGTTGGATCTCCTGAGAATAATTCGTTGTAGTCTGGTGTACGTGCAAATTTAACGAGACGTAATTTCATAATAAAGTGGTCAATGATTTCTTGAACTTCAGATTCAGTGATTGTGCCATTATCTAAATCACGTTGTGCATAGATATCTAAGAAAGTAGATGTACGTCCTAAACTCATCGCTGCACCGTTTTGTTCTTTAATCGCAGCAAGGTATGCAAGGTAGAGCCATTGTACAGCCTCTTTAAAGTTTTCAGCTGGACGGCTTAAGTCAAATCCATAAATTTCACCTAATTGTTTTAACTCTTTTAATGAACGGTATTGTTCAGAGAGTTCTTCGCGTAAACGAATAATATCTTCAGACATCGTTGTTGATAAGCTTTCAAAGTCTTTTTGTTTTTCTGCCATTAAGAAATCAACACCGTATAGTGCAACACGACGATAGTCACCAATAATACGACCACGGCCATATGCATCTGGTAAACCCGTAATGATACCGGCTTTACGGCAAGCTAACATTTCCTTAGAGTAGGCATCAAAAACACCTTGGTTGTGTGTTTTACGGTATTCTGTAAAGATATGTTCTGTTTCTTTATCTAATTCATAGCCATATGCTTCACAAGCAGCTTTAGCCATACGAATACCGCCAAATGGTTGCATTGAACGTTTGAATGGTTTATCCGTTTGTACCCCTACAATTTGTTCAAGCGTTTCATTTAAATAACCTGCATCATGAGAAGTAATTGTAGAAGGCACTTTGGTATCCATATCCCACATACCACCACGTTCACGTTCTTCTTTTGAAAGTGCCATCACTTGGTCCCAAAGTTGTTTTGTCGCTTCAGTAGGTCCTTCTAAAAATGAGTCATCTCCTGTATAACCAGTAAAATTCAATTGGATGAAATCACGGACATCTACACGGTGAGACCAAAGCCCCGTTTTGAACCCTTTCCAAGCGTTTGTTTGTGTTTTAGCTTCATGTATCATGATCAAACCTCCATTGTTCATCATTTCACAATCAGTATACCAACTCTTGTGAAATTTATCACTTGAAAATTGAAAGCGTTTGCTTATTGTCATTTTTTGTATATATTTTGTATGAAAAACCGACACATTTTATTTGAAACAATCAAATTGTCTACGTAGCGTGAACATTTCTTTTTCAAAAAATGTAGAATAAAATAAGATAACTAAAGACATGCTATAAACACTTCCTTCTTTAAAGATGAGATGATATAAGTAAAACGTTGTATAAGCACATGATGTGAGTTTTTATGAAATGTGTTATACGATGGCATTATCAAATGAATGGAGGGTTTCATATGGTCAAAACAATGGTGCTCGGTGCAAATGGTGGCGTTGGACGTTATCTCGTTCAACTTTTAAAAGAAAACAACCAATCATTTACAGCTGGTGTACGTAAACAAGAGCAAAAAGAAGCGTTAGAAGCACAAGATATTCAGGCAGCATTGATTGATGTTGAACATGACAGTATTGAAACGTTACAATCGCAATTTGAAGGGTATGATCAAGTTGTATTCTCAGTCGGTTCAGGTGGAAAAACCGGTGCAGACCAAACACTCGCAGTAGATTTAGATGGTGCGGTCAAAGCCATTAAAGCGAGTGAGGCAGCGAACGTGCCTCATTTTGTTATGGTCTCTACATGGGATTCAAGACGTGAAGCGATTGAAGAAGGCGGAGATTTGAAACCATATACCATTGCCAAACATTACGCAGATGATTATTTAAGACACAGTCAATTAACAGCAACTATTGTCCATCCAGGTGGTTTAACAGACGAAGAAGGTACGGGTAAGGTGCGTATTGAAGCACTATTTGATCAACCTAAAGAACGCAAAATTGCACGTCAAGATGTTGCGCGCGTATTGTATGAAATTGTGACACAACCTGAAAATCAAGGCAAAGAGTTCCAAGTTCTAAATGGAAATCAAGATATTCAAAAAGCATTACTCGCCTATCAATCGTAAGGATGTCTTTTTGAGAAGAAAATATATATATAAATTTATGCACAGATTGCATGATGTTTTAAGCGTTTAAAGCATTCATGTTGATTTGTGCTTTTTTTGTTTTTACTTTCCTCGTGAACAACAAATTTGAGAAATTTAAATAAAGTTTCTTTATTACATTAAATGATATTAAAATGTTTAATGACAGTTCTGTATTAAAAAAAGATTTAAGCATATGTTCATTTGCATTTTATGGTACGGATAGTACAATGAAAGTAACTATTAATCGAATAGGTGATCAAAATGTCTATAAAGGATGAAGAATTGCAAACACTTTTTCAAGATAAAGAAGTCATGAAAAAGCTGAATTTGGAGAGAATGTTTATGGATTTGTTACATGGTGCGCCCAATACCATAATTAATTTACTAGGCAATCCAACGGTTAAAGAATTAAAACAATTATGTAAAGAAAATGGTGTGAAAGGCTACTCCACATTGAGGAAAGAAGAAATTGCTCATTGGTTTATTACCTCCCTCGTCACAGAAGACTATTTTAATGAAGCGGTTGCACAAATGGATGAAAATCAAAAGCGCTTATTGATTCAAGTGTATGCCTTCAATGATTTAGATACCCCGATTGAAAGTAATGTGTCATTTCCAGAGTCGTACTTAATCTTTGAGACAGAAGAAGATGACAGAGGAAAGCATTTATTATGGATTCCTGACGAAATTCTTGAGCAAGTTGGAAAGTGGATTAAAAAGCACGAAACACTCAAACGCTATCAACAAGAACAAGATTTAATTGAAGCAGCAACAAACTTATATGGATTATATTCCTTTGCGCAACTTCAAAAAGTTTTGAATCGCTATTTAGAGCACGACTACTCATTATTAGAAACGCGAAGTATCCTCATGCGTTTAAATCGCTTGATGCCCGAGATATGTAACTTTAATGTAGGTGAAGGTTTGATTTCGAGTGTCGGATTAGAGCTAGAGCCTGATGAATTGCATCATTTCTTAAGAGATGCACATTATTATGAGCCTGAGACGCTTGAAGAGATGCTTTTTTATAAAACACATGTTTTTGGCATTGATGAAGACACGTACTTTAACTTCTTATCGTGGTTAGGTAAAAACATGCGTGAAAATAACGACTACAATGTGACGCCTGATGAATTAGCGGTAGAAATTTTAACAATGATGAAGCATGCCATTGAATACGAGATGGTGGCAGATGTGATGTACTCTTTAGTACAAGATGGTATTTTACGTAAGCGCGTAGAACAGACAGCCATCAATAAAGTAAAACCTGTTTATATGAAAATGCGTAACTGGATCTATCATGGGCACACTTTTGAAGAATATATGGAAATTATGAATCAAGAAGAGCGCCATCAAAATGGGAAAGTGATTGATTTTAAAGCGTATAAGAAATAAAAAGAGAGCTACGAAAATGATTTTGCATTTTCGTAGCTCTTTTTTGTGGTGTCCTTTTTGAAATTATTGGTTACTTTCAGAGGCATAAACTTTGTTGCGCTTTTTCATTTCATACGCGTACCATAAGAAGAGAAGTAAGTACGCAATAAGTGCTAATAGTGCATAAATGATAAATTGAACTTGCCCTTCTGACGCATGACCAACAAGAAAACCTAAGAATTTTTCAATAGGTCCTTCCATAGTCGTATGAGAAATGAGTGTCGATTCAGAGAGGCCTGAAGGGAAGGCGCCCACTTTTTTAGCGGTTTGTGTCACAAAATCTGCAATCAGTGTCCCCGACCATAAGAAAATCGGCAGTTGGATTGCACCAATAACAATCATTCGAATGAGTTTTCCACGTGTCACTACGAGTAGTGCAGGGGTTAAACCCATTGCGATGATTCCGCCTAGAGGTAATAATAAATTCCCTGGTAAAATCATCGCTTCTAATAACATAATCGGCGCAAGAACGTTAGCGGCTGCCCATATTTCCGCACGCCCTGCGATAAACGGCCAGTCTAAGCCGATATTGAGTGTTCGCCCTTTAAGTTTTTGGCTCGTGAAATCTGCAATCCCTTGAGATAGAGGTTCTACAGAAGCAATAAACCAAGAACCAATGATTGAGAACAACTCTAAACACACGGCAGCTGTAAAGGCGAGTGCTAAAATTTCTGTAGGAGATTGTCCGGCAAGTAAACCTACGAAAACGCCTAAATACATCCCAATCGCAAACTTTGAACCCCAAAAACCGATCTTGCTATTTAATTTTGCGGCATCGAAATCATATTTATCCAACCAAGGGAAAAGTAAATCAAATAGTTTGTCGAAAACCATAATAATCGGATTAAGCATAAAATTCATATGTGTTGTTGTCATTGGGTTCGTTGCAGGTGCATTGAGTAAATCATTGAATGTGGGTTTCATTAAGTCTGAGTTGATGATTTTGAGTACACCAATAAATACAACAAGCAATGTGGCTATGAATAAATTAGCACCGCAATAAATGGAAAATAATCCTACAATTGATAGATGCCAAATATTAAAGATATCGACATCGAGTGTATTGGTTTTCTTGAGTAATAATAAACCAATATTTAAAAATACAGTAATTAATAGGAAATACAAAGTATAGGGCGAACCCCAAGTGATGGTTGCGAGCGGTGCCCAACCCACGTCAGTGATCGTTAATGCAAGTCCTGTGCGTTCAACGAAAGACTTTAATGCGTCTGCAAATGCGGTAGTTAATATTCCAATGATGGCCCCGATCCCTGTTAATGCAATGGCTAATTTTAAACCGCCTTCTAAAGCTTTTGAAAATTTAACTTTAAATAATAAGGCGATAATCGTTAAGATAATGGCCATTAAAGGCGCGGCTCCTAACTGGATTAATGGTTCAAAAAGGGTATTTGAAAAATCAATGATTTGTTTCATTTGGCTTCCCCCTCACGATGATGACTTAACGTTGCATACTTTTAATGATGTTTTCAATTTCATGATAAACAGGTTCTGCCATTGCTGGAATGCGATATAAAATGGCCCCGGCGTCTACAACAGGTATGTCGATGTCAAATCCTAAATCTGTATTGGCAATTTGCGCAAAAATATCGTATTTAGAAATTAAATCTTTAGTCACGTCTTTAATCATGACTGCGTCACAACTGACTTGATAACCTCTCGCTGTAAGTTCACTTTCTAAGGCAGATTTAATTTGATGGCTTGAATTCACACCTGCACCACAGGCTGCTAAAATTTTAATCATGGTCTTCACTACTTTCTTTTTAATTTGTTAGTATTTCAAAAATTTCTTGTGAATCTTCTGAGCTGAATAATTTTTGTAATTGTGCGTGATCTGTTTGATTCAAATAATCCATTATTTCTGCGAGTATATTCGCTTGAGCCTCTGTATCGTGATTCAAAATAAGAAATAAAAAAGAGACCTCTAAAGCTTTGTCTGGAGAAATCATATTCTGAAATGCTATCGATTGTTTAAGTTGAATAGGAACGATACGCGTTTCGTTCACAAACTGACTTTCAGTGTGTGGGATAGCAATATCAGGTAAATCGTGATGAATGGGTGATAAATCGAGTCCTGTCGGATAGTTTGCTTCTCTTTCGAGTAAATGCTTCAAAAAGTCTGTTTTCACTAGAGACAGGTGAGACAACTTTTCAGATATCAACTCAAAAACTTGCGACTGTGTTGTTGCATCTACAACAAATACGGTATCTGAATGAATGTACTGTTGAATAGACATCGATGGACCTCCTTTGTATCAAATTGTAAATGTTTGATATTGTTTAATAATGTTTACTTAATGATAAAGCGCTTTCATTTATTTGTCAATATAAGAGGAAAATGTTCACAAATTAAACAATTTAAGGATGGGTGTTGAAATGTGTGTGGTTTTTAAAAATATAAAAATACAAAATTATCTGAAAAAGGGTATCTTTTCAACATCTTTCGTGGTATAACATGTATAAGACAAAAAAAGGGGAACAAAGGGGTGAGATGATGCTTAAAAACTTCTTATTTTTATTTATTGCATTGGTCGTATCAACAAGTATTGCGGAGAACTATTTGATTGCAGGGACTTGGCAATATTTGTTTATGCAATCAATTTCATTGAGTATCATCATCTTTTTTATTTATCATTTTATAAGATTTAAGGTGAAAGATCGCCAAACTGAAGAACAACAGGAACACACACCGACCTTTCATCAAGAGACCTATCAGCATCACTTGTTAAAAAAAGATAAATAATAAAAAAACGGGGTTAAAGGCATCATCAGATGCCCTTAACCCCGTTTTGTTTACTGTTTATGAAAAGACTTGTTCTTGATTTGAACTGCCGAAGATTTTTTCTTTAATCGCTTGACCTGTTGGTGTTCCTGCTAAACCACCGATACCTGTTTCGCGTAAAGAAGCAGGTAAGTTACGGCCAACTTTATCCATTGCCATAATGACTTCATCAACTGGGATACGGCTTTCAACGCCTGCTAATGCAAGGTCAGCTGAAATTAAACCATTACCAGAACCGATAGCATTACGCATCACACATGGAATTTCCACAAGACCAGCAACAGGGTCACATACAAGACCTAATAAGTTACTTAAACTGATAGCAATAGCATGGCCTGCTTGTGAAGGTGTCCCTCCAAATGTTTCAACTGCAGCCGCAGCCGCAATAGCTGATGCTGTACCGACTTCAGCTTGACAACCTCCCGTTGCACCGGCAACAGAGGCATTATTGGCAATGATTAAGCCACACATTGAAGCCGAGAATAAAAATTTAATCATTTGTTCATTATCAAGGTGATGTGTTTTTTCTAATTTAAAGAGCACGCCCGGGATCGTTCCCGAGGAACCAGCTGTTGGTGTGGCACAAATGATACCCATAGCAGCGTTAACTTCATTTGTAGCAATCGCACCTTGAACGGCTGTAATCATATCATGACCAGAAAGGGCTTGGTGTGTTTCATTATATTTAGCGACTTTAATCGCATCTTGTCCTGTATAGCCAGTCACACTTTTTACGCCTTCGCCTGTTGAGCCTTTTTCCACAGCATTGCGCATTGTATCTAAATTTTGTTGCATCATTTCAAAAACTTCTTCACGTGAAAGCCCACGTGTCATCATTTCGTGTTCAATCATAATTTCTGAGAAGGATTTGGAATGTGTTTCAGCGTATTCGATTAATTCTTTCATTGAATCAAACATATCGATTCCTCCAGACTATTGTATATATGAGAATTTTAAGTTCGTATATTTTTGACGTATTTCATCTAATAATTCCGGTTTAATAGCTTTATTTAAATGTAGCGCCAGTAAACAACGATCTTGGCTCATTGTTTTAATTTCTTCGTTAATATCTACACTTTTTTCAACGAGATCATTAATTAAATGGTTGATTTGAGACATATCACATTCACCGTCAATAACTAATAAATTTGGTGTATGTGACAGTAAGATACACATGTTATTGACATGAATACTTTTGACTTTAAAAGCACCGCCACCAATGGAAATTCCATTCAGTTCAACGTGACGATCCCCTTTATCAATAATAATTAAAGCGCAGTTCGGATGTTCGCCAAGGCTCGCACCTTTTTCTTCAATAAATTCCAAAGGGATCCCTTGTTCACGTGCGATAGTTGTAGATGTTTTGATACGTGAATCAAATGTACTAAAGCCAAGTAAGCCACCGATAATTGCTAAATCTGTGCCATGTCCTTTATGTGTTTCAGCAAATGATTCATAATAATGTACTTCAATACGTTCAGGTGTATCTCCTAATACAGCTCGCGCTGCTTGTCCGATTTTAACTGCACCTGCAGTATGTGAACTAGAAGGGCCCATCATAACTGGACCAATCACGTCAAATGCACTTTGATAATCTTTCGTACGTGCCATATATATTCGCTCCTTTAATTTACTTGTTTGTTAAGTTTTGGTGTATTTAAATTAATGCCCATTTGTTTTTTATTAATGAATGTACCGATGATGAAACTTAAAATCAAACTGATGATAGCAACAACAACAATCGTAATGACTGTGCTTGTCACATCATTGAAACCTAAGGCAACAATCGGTCCTGCAATCGGTGTAGCCATACCTGGTTGGTTCACGACGATGCCCATGTAAGTGACAAAGAGTCCATTAACCATTCCGACAATGGCATTTGTACCATACAACTGAACAGGATATTTAGCAATTATATCGATTTGAGTGAGCGGTTCAATTGCAACGGCAAACGCTTTACCTGGATTGCCGATTTTAAGTTTTCTAAACATTACAAAGTTAACGAATGAGCTTCCCATACAACCTAGCGCACCGATGGCCATTGGCACACCTGTTAAGCCAAGAAGACTTGTGAATACCATTGAACTTAGAGGCGTCATACCTACGACAGGCACAATCGCACCAATCACTAAAGCTAAAGCATATGGGTTGTTATCTCCAACAGCAGTAACAGCAGTACCAATTTGTTTAAGGACAGCAGTCACACTTGGAGAGACGATAGAAGCGATACCATAAGTAATGGCAGGAGAGAGTAAAATCACAACGATGAGATCCAATCCTTCTGGTACTTTCTTTTCTAAATATTTAAGACCAAACGCTACAAAATAAGCTGCAATAAATGCAGGAAGAAGTTTAAAATCAAAAAGCACCAAACCTGTTAACACAGCAAATACTGGATTTACTCCAAATTTTAAACACGTTAAAATACCTACGGCAACACCACTTAAACTCCCAGCGATTTCACCAAGTTTTGTGAAATATTCTAAGTGAAATACGCCACCAATCGCATATTTTAAGAACGCTTCAGGTAAAAATGTCGCACATGCTGCTCCCGATAATGCTTGTAAACTGACTTTTCCATTAGGGGCAAATTTCAAAAACAAAGTCATTGCAAGTAAAACAACGAGTAATGTTCCAATACCTAAAATAAAATCCATAATCTTTCCTCATCTCAATTAAATTTTAGTTTTTTTATAAGCGCGCTTTATTTCCAAATCAAATATAGACTTTTTTGAAAGCGTATGCAATAGCCGTATTTCAAGGGATGAAGGCATTTTTATTAGTTGAAAATACTATTAATAAAAATTTTATAGAGATTGTGAAATGTTTTTCAAACAAAGGACTATTATACCGCAACGCTTTGACGCTTTTTCACATTAAAGTAATAAATTTTACCGCATTTTTATACTAAAATGACATATTTGTGACATTGAAAAGTTCTAATTATGATAATTTTCAGAAATAGATAATATGCAATATATGAGTAAAATGTAAATGGTGTCAGTATACTCTTTTCTAGTAATTGGAACGTATGAGATAATAAAAATGGAGGGGTAAAAAATGAAATTGGGTGTGATATCGGATTTACATATTGATCGTCATCAAACTTACAGTTCTGAAATATATTTAAAATATTTAATCGAAGTGATTGAAGAAGCGAGGGTCTCTTTAATCATTATTGCAGGAGATATATCGAATAACAGCGAGCGAACGCTAGCTTTCATCAATCAGCTAGATGCTGCGATTACAGCACAAGTGGCCTTTGTCCCCGGTAATCATGATATTTGGCGGAATAAAGAAGATACTACTACGACGGAGGCGATATTAAAGCGATATCGTGAGCACCCACTATGTTTAATGCATGCACCTATCATTCGAGGGGATTGGTGTATCGTTGGGCATATGGGATGGTTTGACTATGCGTATGCTGATGCGCGGTTTAGTGATGAAAAATTACAACGAGGTAAACATTATGGAGCCACTTGGCAAGATTTAGTCCATACGGATTTTACTGAGGAGGCAAGCGTGCGCGCGATGCACTATGCCGATGAAGTCAATAAGCAATTAGAGCAATATCAAGGAAAGAAAGTTATTCTTGTGACGCATTTTGTTACACACCCTGCATTTTTAGTGCCAACACCGCATCGCGTGTTCGATTTTTTTAATGGATTTATAGGGACACAAAGTTTTGATGCGCTATTTGAACGTTATCCAATACGATATAGCATCATGGGGCATGTCCATTTTAGAAAGGTGGTCCATGAGGAAAATACGAGTTATATTGCGGCATGTTTAGGTTATCCAAGAGAATGGAGAACGCCTGATTTGAAAACAGAACTAGAACGTACGATACAAGTCATTGATATAGAGGAAGAGGCGTAGACGGCAAGTCTACGCCTCTTATTTAAGGTCAACTTAGTATAAACCTTTTGTTTCATTACTTGTATCGATATAAATGTTTTTCACTTGTTGATAATTTTTAATCGCTTCTTTATAAGTTTCGCGTCCGATACCAGATTTTTTATATCCGCCAAATGGTGCCCCTTCAGGTACTTGGTTGTATGTGTTAATCCACATACGGCCTGTACGAACATTTTTAGCAATATTGAGGGCACGATTAATATTTGTTGAGAATACGCCACCGGCTAAACCGTACTCTGAATCGTTCGCAATTTCTACAGCTTCTTTGTCGTCTTTAATTTTAATAACGACAAGCACAGGTCCAAATATTTCTTCTTGTGCTAGTTTATTTTTATTATCGTTTAATTCAATAATTGTCGGTTGGAAGAAATGACCTTTATCTAAACCATTGTCAGTGATACGTTCGCCTCCAGCTAAAATGTTGGCGTTATTTTCTTTAGCGAAGTCGATATAGCTTTGGATTTTTTCGATTTGATCTGGACCAGTTTGTGAACCCATTTGTGTGTTCATATCTAATGGGTCGCCAACTTTAATTTTTTTGAAGGCTTCCACTAATTTTGGAACAAATTCATCATATATATCCTCGTGTACGAGTAAACGTGAGCCAGCACTACATACTTCACCTTGGTTAAATAAAATACCGAGTTGACTGCCTTCTAATGCCACTTCTTGATTGGCATCATCTAAAATAATGTTGGCACTTTTACCGCCAAGTTCTAATGTTGCAGGAACAATACGTTTTGCTCCAGCTTCAGCGACTTGGTAACCTACATCTGTAGATCCAGTAAATGATAATTTATCGACACCTTCATGGTTGAAAATGGCGTTTCCGGATTCAGAACCTTTACCTGTTACGACATTCACAACGCCTGGAGGTAAAACTTCTTGGAAAATTTTAGCTGTTTCAATTAAGCTCACAGGTGTTGATGATGAAGGTTGGATGACTACAGTATTACCGGCAGCAAGTGCAGGTCCGAGTTTCCATGCTGCAAGTAGACTAGGGAAGTTCCAAGCCACGACAGCGCCTACCACACCGATTGGCTCATGAGTAATAAGGCTGAGTGTATGTTCGTCCATTTGATTGACAGATCCTTCATCTAAATCTGTCACGCTCGCAAAATATTGATAATGACGTGCTGCAAGCGGAATATCTAACATAGAAGCTTCGCGTAATGCTTTACCTGTATTAATACTTTCGATTGTTGCAAGACGGTCTTTTTGATCTAAGATGCGACGACTGATTTCACGTAGTAAATCAGAACGTTCTTGTTTAGAGATACGTGACCAAGATGGAAAGGCTTCTTGTGCTGCTTTAACAGCTTTATCAACGTCTTTCTCATTGGCTTTTGCAATTTTTGTGATGACTTCACTTGTTGCTGGGTTGTGGACTTCTAAATATTCACCAGATTCTGGTGCCACAAATTCACCGTTTATAAATAAATCATATTGCTCTGAGATATAGTCTTTTACTTGAATTGACATCTATTTCAGCCCCTTAGTTTTAGAGCGATGACAAAGGTCAAAACGCTCCTTAATATTAATCTTGCTCTTTCATTATTTTAACGCTTGTAGGAAAATAGGTAAATTTATATGACTTATATACAACATAAAAGAAGATTCATATGGAAAATTTAAAATTGGTAGTGAATTAATTTTAGAATGCTAATAAAAACCCCTCTTTATGAAAGACATAGAGAGGGGATAAGTATGGGGTGGAATGAGTATTATCGCTATGAAAGATAAGTCTCGATTCCGCTTCAACTTTTCAATGGGGAAAAATTGAAAGACTCATGTTTGAAAATGACTGATTTACATCCGTTTAAAGCCATTGTGAAGAGTGTGTAAGTGTAAGTATGTTGCACAATGTCTTTAAGAGATACAACTTTTATAGAAATAAAAAATTGTATCTACTCTACATTATAAAGATTATTCTGATATTTGTAAACAGTAATTATTACGATTAATGCAACTCGAACTAAGGTCTTAGAAAAAGAGCGTTCTATTGTCCGATGTGAGTCGGAATAAAATGGGGTATTCTATGTATAGAACAGTTAATCAAACAATTCCCAATCCTAACTGTTCAATCCCAATTAAGATAAAAGATACACCCCAAAAGCAAGACCTGTAAGACCTCCTTAAATAAAGTAGAACTAAAGTTGATAAAGCGCACTGTGTTCCCCGCACAGTGCGTTTTTGTATGTATAAAACGCGTTTATGTAACTGAAAATTCAGTGTCCTCGGTTCAAAAGTTCTATGGTAATATAAAACTTGTATGGTTCAACTGTACAAATTCATTCAGGGGGAGAAGAGACATTGAAAACATTATTACATAGATGGTTTATCGAAGGGCTTAGTTTTATGACCTTAGGCCTATTTTGTTCTCTTATTATCGGGCTTATTTTAGAGACGATAGGCAAACAAACGTTATTTCCTAATATAGATTTAAGCTTTTTAGTCAGCATTGGTAATGTCGCTAAAGGGTTAACAGGTGCAGCAATTGGGGCTGCGATGGCATACGGATTTAAAAGTAAACCTTTAGTCATATTTTCAGCACTCATTGTCGGGATGATGGGATACGAAACATTTGCAGGCGGCGCTGTGGGTGCATTTTTTGCGACGCTTGTAGCCGTTGAACTGAGCCGACTATATGCACAAAAAACGAAAATTGATATTATCGTAACACCGATGATGACGTTGGTGATTGGAGGTATTGTCGCTAAACTTTTAGGACCATTGCTCAATCAATTAATGAAAGCGATAGGTGCTGTCATTATTTCAGCGACGGACCAACAACCGATCATAATGGGGATTATTGTGGCAGTTGTTTTTGGATTGTGTTTAACGGCACCCATTTCAAGCGCAGCCCTTGCGTTAATGCTAGAGTTGTCAGGACTCGCAGCAGGTGCAGCAACTATAGGATGTGCGTGTCAAATGGTGGGTTTTGCAGTAATGGGATATAAAGACAATGGCATTAGTGGTTTGATTTCAATAGGAATAGGTACAAGTATGTTACAAGTTCCGAATATCCTTTTAAAACCATTGTTATTACTTCCACCAACACTTGCGAGTGCGATGATTGCACCGATAATGACGGTCTTTTTCCCAATGACGAATAATGCTGCAGGGGCAGGCATGGGAACGAGCGGTTTTGTCGGCCAAATTATGACCATTCACACGATGGGAAGTTCTTTAAACACATGGATTTTGATAGGTGTGTTCCATTTTATATTGCCAATGATTGTCACAGGGTTAATTTACTATGTGATGTCGAAAAAACAATGGATTTGCCCAGGCGACCAAACGTTAAGAACGGTCGAATCATAAAGATAGAAAGAGATAAGGGGATGGGTTAATGTTTAAAGATTTTAAGGGGTTTACATTATATGAGAAATGGTTCTTTAGTCTTTTTCTCATATTGCAATGTTTTGTATTTGTTCTTCCTTTATTAGTTGGTGAAGCACAAGGGATTGGAAAAGAGGCGATACTTAACCTGATTGCAAGTATTTCAGGTGTGGTTTGTGTATTTATGGCCGCTAAGGGGCGTTTGTCTACCTATTTTTTCGGAGTGATTCAAGTATGTACCTATGGCTATTTAAGCTTTAAGGCCCATTTTATGGGAGAAGTGGGCATGCAAGTGATTTTTCTCATTTTTCAATTTATAGGACTCGTGGTTTGGTGGCGCCATATGAAACAAGATCCTGAAGTCAAAAATGCGAAAGTCAAAGAAGTCGATGCCAAAGGGTTAACCCCATTGACGTGGATAGTGACATTAGTGTTGACAGTTGTTCTTTATTTAGGACTTGTCGCGCTTTTATATCAACTTTCAGGCGATTTTTATGCCCAACATCCATGGGTAGACGGGGCTTCTACCGCTTTATCTATTGTGGGGCAAACGTTGATGACTCTTCGCTTTAAAGAGCAGTGGTTATTTTGGATTGCTGTCAATCTCATTACCATCGTTTTATGGGCACAAGCTTTCAATGATGCCATACAGACGCATACGGTCTCTTACGGCGCAATGGCGATGATTTTAATGTGGATGGCCTTTTTAATCAACAGTATATACGGATATAGACAATGGCGACGCAATCAAATGACTGGAAACGTTTAGAAATCCAACTTATTTTAAACTAAAAATAAATGTAAAATTTTTGTGAATGTTTGAACATGAGTGGGCGACAACCTCTATTTATTGGTACACTTAGGGTGATTAAAATAAAAGGGGTTGTTTTTTATGGCAACGGCGGCAAAAAATCAAAAAAAATCGACCTTTAAACCGCTATGGTTTGGGTTAAGTTTTGTTGTATTATTCATTATTTTACTGTTACCCACTTCTGATAGTTTACCCGTAATGGGAAAATGTGCGCTTGCCATTTTGGCATTTGCGGTTATTTTATGGGTGACTGAAGCGGTGAGCTATCCTGTATCTGCAACGATGATTGTCGTTTTAATGATTTTGTTACTTGGGTTTAGCCCAGTTCAAAACTTAACAGAAGCATTAGGCAATCCGAAAGTCGGCAAAGATGTTTTAAGTGGCGGAGATTTATTAGGGACAGCCAATGCATTGAAACTCGCATTCAGTGGTTTTTCTACAAGTGCAGTCGCCCTTGTAGCAGCAGCGCTCTTTCTAGCAACAGCGATGCAAGTGACACAATTGCATAAACGTTTAGCGTTATGGGTGCTTTCATTGGTTGGGAATAAAACGAAACGCATCGTTATTGGCGCGATTTTGGTTTCGATTATTTTAGCGTTCTTCGTGCCATCAGCAACGGCACGTGCAGGCGCAGTGGTTCCGATATTACTCGGAATGGTCGCGGCATTTGGGGCTGCAAAGCAAAGTAAATTAGCGGCGCTATTAATTATTACAGCGGTTCAAGCGGTGTCCATTTGGAATATCGGGATTAAAACCGCAGCCGCGCAAAATATCGTCGCAGTGAACTTTATTAATGAACAACTCGGACATGATATTTCATGGGGAGAATGGTTCTTATATGCGGCGCCTTGGTCAATCATTATGTCTGTCGTGCTCTATTTTGTGATGCTGAAAGTCATTCCGCCAGAACAAACGGAAATTGAAGGTGGAAAAGAGCTTGTCCAAAAACAATTACAAGAGCTTGGCCCTATTTCAGGTAAAGAGTGGCGTCTCATCATTATTTCTGTGGCTTTACTCTTATTATGGTCTACTGAAAAAATACTTCATCCAATTGATTCTTCGTCAATCACATTGATTGCTCTTGCGATTATGCTCACACCTAAAATTGGGGTCATGAGCTGGAAAGAAGCAGAAAGTCGTATTCCTTGGGGAACAATCATTGTCTTTGGTGTAGGGATTGCATTAGGTAATGTCTTACTTCAAACAAACGCTGCACAGTGGTTGAGTGATAAAACATTTGGATTAATGGGCTTACAACATATGCCTATCATTGCAACGATCGCACTCATTTCATTATTTAACATTTTAATCCATCTCGGTTTTGCGAGTGCCACAAGTTTGGCGTCGGCGTTAATACCGGTGTTTATTTCTTTAACATCTACGTTACATTTAGGAGATATGTCCATCGGTTTTGTATTGATTCAACAATTTGTGATTAGTTTTGGTTTCTTATTACCCGTCAGCTCACCACAAAGTATGTTGGCTTATGGAACTGAAACATTTACAGTTAAAGATTTCCTTAAAGCAGGGATTCCAATTACAGTCATCGGCTATATTTTAGTCATTATTTTCAGTATGACTTATTGGCAATGGCTTGGATTATTATAAAAGATTAGGGAGTTGTCCTATCCAATATAGGCAACTTCCTTCTTTTTAATTATTTTGATTGTGATAAAGTGAACTTGTATCAATCTTGAGAATGACTAAAAATGATAAAGTAGCGGTTCTAATGCATATAAACAATCTTTATCAGTGTCATTCAACTTTTAAAGTATCAGAGGTGAAAAGAATGAATCAACGCTATATGAAAGTGCTCGGGTTATATGTCTTAAGCACGGCAATTGCCACTGTAGTCACACGCATATGTCATCATGAACACTTCTTAAAATGGTTTACACAAACAACGATTGGTTACGGTGTATTTGCTTATGGTTTGAAAGCTATGAAACGTGCAAAAACAAAAGGCTAAATTTCTTGACCAACAATACAATAAGGAAAAGACTGGAACGTATTTAAGTCGGTTTAAAATAGTCATCCAAATTTATCTATAGGTAAATTTGGATGGCTTTTCCTTTTTAAATGAGTATTCTATCTCAAGGTCATTTCGGTCTTATTGATATTATGAATTGAAATGTTTTTTAAGCATATTATTCCTATTTTTAGCTGATTTTGACTATCTAGTTTAAATGTTATCTTGTAATATAAAAGGGTAGTTAAAAATGAGTGGAGGGGTATGAATATGGGAATTGAAAAACCAACAAAACACCTCAAAGATACCTATGCATCGAGAGAAATTGTAGAAGCCATTGTCAGCTCAGTGGCCATGAAAGAAGTCATGTTAGATCGTGCCTTACCAAGATACATATTGAAATCGATGATGTCTGGCTTTTTACTCGCCATTGTGACAGTTTTTATGCTTGCCATGAAAACACAATTTGCTGGGGCACTGCCTGCGGTTGTCAACTTAATGGGGGCCATAGCCTTTAGTATCGCCTTAGTTTTTATTGTATTAACGCATTCAGAATTGTTAACAAGTAACTTTATGTATCTTACTGTAGGGGCTTATTATCGCGCCATTTCAATTGGAAAAATGCTTTGGCTCTTTACAGTATGTTTTATTGGAAATATTTTAGGTGCATTCGTGTTATTTGGTTTAATGATTTTTACGAAGGTCATGACGCCTGAAATGATTCAAGCACTTTCAGCTACGGTTGATGCAAAAACGGTCGCTTCAACATGGCACGCCATACTTGTTAAAGCGATTTTTGCCAACTTCTTTATCAATATTGGAATATACGTTTCCATGATGTTTAAAGAGGGGCTCTCAAAAACATTTTTTATTGCCGTTGGTGTAATTATTTTCGTGTTTATGGGTTATGAACACGTGGTTTATAATGCGGGATTGTTTGTCGGTATGATTTTTTATAATATCGATGCCGTTTCATGGTTAGACGTGCTTAAAAATATCGTCTTTGCTTTTATCGGAAACTACATTGGTGGCGGTATTTTAGTCGGTTTACTCTATGCTTACTTCAACGGAAGTCGCAAAAAATATTAATCAGTTTAAAGTCCGAGCACTGTGCTTGGACTTTTTTGTTTTGAACGTCGATGAAATCTGTTACGCTAAGGTTAACATGACAAAGGGGGGAAACCTATGAGTTCACCACAAATTAGAATGGCCACGCTACAAGATGCACCCGAATTACAAAAACTCATGCACCGTGCGTTTACACCGTTACGTGAAGCGGGGATTGATTGGCCATCCGTGAATGCAGATTTAGAAATGATTGAAAAAAACATTAAATATAACGCAGCGTACGTCCTAGAACAAGATGGACGTTTGATTTCCACATTGTCAATTCGTTTTCCTTGGGAGCCTAAACATAAAGTATCACAATTTCCATTTGTGTGGTGGTTTGCGACTGATCCTAATTTTGGAGGCAAAGGCTACGGAAATCAACTCATGACATACATCGAAGAAACCATTTTAAGAGACACATTAAAAGCACCTGCTGTGGTTTTAGGAACTTCAGCACGTAAAATGTCATGGCTTAAAGACGTTTATGAACGTAGAGGATATACCTCCTTCTTTGAACTTGAAGAACCAAGTGGCGATCGTGGTGCCATGATGGTGAAAGTACTCATTCCAGAACGTTATAATGAATCATTGCTCACACCACCGCCGTGGTATGAAGGGGAATAAAAAGAGATAGGGAAATCCCTTAGCAATAGGAGAAGGGAATTCCCTATTTTTCATATATGTTGTGAAACCAATCACATTTAATGTCCATTTTCATTTACAATAAACATGTAGGGGGTGTCGTCATGCATAAGACCATTTTAGTCGTGCATGGGATGCGAAAAGGTAAATTAAATGAAACGTTGTTACACTTTATTGACCAAACATTTGAAGATATAGATGTGGATTATGAAGTGGCATTTTTAGAGAGTGAAACGATTCAATTGGATGAGGTCATTCAAAAAACAGTAGATGCAGGCTATACGCGTATTCATTTAGTGCCGTTGTTGTTATTTACTGCGTCACACTATTATGAAGATATCGAAGCTATTTATCATGATTTTCAACAACAAAATCCCAATGTTCAATTTGTATTAGCCAATCCATTAGGAACACATCCTAAAATGGCGGATTGGGTCGCTGATCAAATGCAAGCCTATCAAAATGACATCGATAAAGCCACGGGCATTGTGATATTGGCACATGGGAATGCGAGATTTAACGAACCAGACCTTGCATTGACTGAAATTTGTGACAAATTGTCGACGGTTGAGCATCCATGTTATCCATCCATGGTATACGGAGAACTCGAATTTACAAAAACATTGCCAAAGATTGCGAAAAAGCATCCAAAGCTACTTATTATTCCATTTTTCTTTTATGATGGTTATCTTGTCAATAAAACAAAACAACGTATTGAAGCTTTGAATTTAAGTAATACACTCGTTTTTACATCGGCGATTAATTTCCATCCTGTACTCAAAGAAATCGTTCAGATTAGAATCGCTGAATGTGAGGAGGTGCCTGATGTATCCGGTACAACTCAATCTTAAGGATAGGCATGTGGTCATCATAGGTGGTGGCAAAATTGCTTGGCGCAAGTTCAGTAAGCTAGTGACCGAGCCTTGTACAATTGACGTTGTCAGTCCCGAATTTCATGAGGCTTTTGAGACAGTTCAATCTTCAGAACGATTTCGATTGATACGAGAAAAATACGATGCGACTAAAATAGCTCATGCCGATTTAATCGTGATTGCGACGAATAATCCCCAAATCAACAACCAAGTGGCTCAAGATGCTTTACCCACGCAATGGATAAATCATACTGGAGACCAAACACAATCAGACTTTTTTAATATGTTAACGTTTGAGCACGATGGGCTGACCATCAGTGTGAGTTCAAAAGGGCAGAATATAGAACGGACGAAACGATATGCGGCGAAAATTAAAGAGATTTTAGCTGCAACTGAGGAGGATATGCATGAGTAAGACAAAACTTTTGATGATTGGTAACGGGATGGCAGGCGTACGCACAATTGAAGAAATTTTAGAACGTGACCCAGACAAATTTGACATCACGATTATCGGAAAAGAACCTTATCCGAACTACAACCGCATTATGTTATCGAATATTTTACAAAATAAAATGACGGTTGAAGAAACGATTATGAATCCGTACGAATGGTATGAAGAGCGTGGCATTCGTTTAATAACAGGAGATAAGGTCGTGAAAATTGATCGTGAGGCCCAACATGTTGAAACAGAGCAAGGCCAAATTGTGTCGTACGATCAAATGATTATTGCGACGGGTTCTGATTCATTTATTTTACCTATTGACGGATCTCGACTTGAAGGGGTCGTTGGCTTTAGAACGATTGATGATACTGAAAAAATGCTCGAAACGGCAAAAACAAAGAAAAATGCCATCGTTATCGGTGGAGGATTGCTTGGACTTGAATGTGCACGTGGACTTGTTGACCAAGGTATGAACGTGACGGTGGTGCATTTAGCAGAGTGGTTAATGGAAGTCCAACTCGATCGTAAAGCAGGAGAACTGTTAAAAGCGGATTTAGAAAAACAAGGGATTCACTTTGAACTACAAGCGAACACACAAGAGATATTAGGTGAAAAACACGTCGAAGGGATTCGTTTATCTGATGGACGCGTGCTTGAAGCGGACATGGTCGTTATGGCAGTCGGGATTCGACCTGTCACAAAAGAAGCACGTGCTGCTGGGTTAGAAATTGGCCGCGGTATTGTGGTTGATGATTTTATGAAAACAAGCGATCCTAATATTTACGCGGTCGGTGAATGTGCAGAACACCGTTCAAAAGTGTATGGTCTCGTGGCACCATTATATGAACAAGGTAAAGTTCTTGCGGATCATATTACAGGTATTCCGACTGAAGGATATAAAGGTTCGACAACCTTTACCTCTTTAAAAGTCTCTGGCTGTGATTTATTCAGTGCAGGTTGGATTACTGAAAGCGACGGTATCCGTGGGATTGAAACATTTAATGGTGTGGACAACATCTACAAAAAAGTCTTCGTCAAAGATAAAACGATTGTCGGTGCCGTATTGTATGGAGATACTGAAGAAGGGAACCGCTTCTACAATATGATGAAAAAAGGCGACACTATCGACGAATATACACTCGTGTCCCTCTTGCATAAAGCAGGAGAAGTCGATGCCATCAGTGTCGCTGACATGGACAACGATGAAACGATTTGTGGCTGTAATGGTGTTTCTAAAGGAACCATCATTGAAGCTATTCAAGACCAAGGCTTAAAGTCTGTGGCAGAAGTGACAAAAGCGACAAAAGCAGGAAATTCATGCGGTAAATGTAAAGGTCAAATTGCTGAACTATTAGAACATACCCTTGGAGAGGAGTTTGTCGCAAGTGCACCAACAGGAATTTGTGCATGTACAGACTTAACAAGAGACCAAATCGTGACCCAAATTCGTGCGAAAGGTTTAAAAACGTCTAAAGAAGTCCGTCACGTCTTAGATTTCAAAGATAAAGGTGGATGTCCAAAATGTCGTCCAGCGATCAACTACTATTTAAATATGGTGTATCCTCATGAACACGAAGATGAAAAAGCCTCTCGTTTTGCGAATGAACGCTACCATGCCAATATTCAAAATGACGGAACATTCTCAGTCATTCCACAAATGCGTGGGGGCGTAACAGACGCGGATCAATTAATACGTCTTGGAGAAGTAGCGAAAAAATATAACGTACCTTTAGTCAAAGTGACAGGTTCACAACGTATCGGGTTATATGGCGTGAAAAAAGAAGAATTACCGCAAGTATGGGAAGATTTAGATATGCGCTCAGCTTCAGCTTACGGTAAGAAAACACGTTCAGTAAAAAGCTGTGTCGGTAAAGAGTTTTGTCGTTTCGGTACACAATATACAACAAAACTCGGCATTCGTTTAGAAAAAACGTTTGAATACATCGATACACCCCACAAATTTAAAATGGGGGTTTCTGGTTGTCCACGAAGCTGTGTAGAATCAGGCGTGAAAGACTTTGGTGTAATTGGTGTTGAAAATGGTTTCCAAATTTATGTTGGGGGTAACGGCGGTACAGACGTCGTTGTCGCTGAGTTATTAACAACGGTTGAAACAGAAGACGAAGTGGTGAAATTATGTGGTGCGTACATGCAATATTATCGTGAAACAGGCATCTACGCTGAACGTACAGCCCCTTGGTTAAAACGTTTAGGATTTGACCAAGTGAAGTCCGTCGTTCTAGATCCTGAAAAACAAGAAGCATTGTACCAACGTATTATGGATGCGAAACGTGCTTATGAAAACGAACCATGGCACGAAGTAGTGAAAGACACTGAGAAACGTACAATTTTTGAAGTGGAGAAGGTGTAAGTATGGCAATAACGCATGAAAAAGTAAAAGTGGCACATATTTCTGAATTAGAACCGTTAATCGGTAAAAAAGTCATTGTCGGTGATTTACAAATCGGTTTATTTTTAACAGAAGAGGGCGACATTCGCGCGATTAATAATGTATGCCCACATAAACAAGGGCCTTTATCTGAAGGGACAGTGAGTGGACACTATGTTTATTGTCCGTTACATGATCAAAAAATTGATTTAGAAACAGGTCAAGTTCAAGAGCCTGATGAAGGATGCGTAGCAACGTACCCTGTTGAAGTGATAGATGGAGAAATTTATTTATGTCTTTAATAGCACCTCCTCAAGTCTATCTTGTAGGAGCGGGACCTGGTCATCCGTTGTTGCTCTCTAAAAAAGCAGAGCGCTGTATTCAACGGGCGGATGTGATTTTATATGATCAACTGGTTAATCCATTCATACTGCAATTTTCATCCCCGAAAACTGAATGGATTCATGTTGGGAAAACACCTTATTCGACGTCTATGCGCCAAGAAGAAATCAATGCACTCATGGTCGAGAAAACGAAAACGCATCAAACTGTGGTTCGCTTAAAAGGGGGAGACCCTGCGATATTTGGAAGATTGGCAGACGAGGTGGATGTGTTAAAAAAAGCGGGTATTTCTTTTGAAGTCGTTCCTGGCATTACTGCAGCAAGTGCCGCAATGAGTCAACTGCATCGTGGCCTCACTGAACGCGGTGTCGCACGAAATATTACATTTACGACAGGACATTTTAAAGATGACGAAGAAGCGTCCATTGATATCACAACACTAAAAAATGGAGGAACGCTCGCCATTTATATGGGAGTGAAACGACTCCCTCATTTAATGGAAGAAGTTCGTTCGACGATACAAGAAAATTTACCAGTAGCAGTTATTTTTAATGCGACATGTGTGAATCAACACGTGATTGCAGGAGACGTCTCAACCATCTCAGAAAAAGTAGCGAATGCAGAGAGAACCGGTCCAGGGATTACTATTGTAGGTCACGTCGTTCGGGATATTTTAAAAGAACTCCCCGCGAACAAAACGATGGAATATGTATGTTTTCATGGGACGCGCACGGAAAATATGGACAAAGCGTTAGATATATATGAAGCTGGCGGATGGGCCATTATCGATAATCGAGATGTGGAAGATTTGCATCCGACACAAACAGCGCTTTTGACTGAATTAATGAACACGACCACATTTACACAACATTTATAAATTTTAACCAACGTCTGCTTTTTAAGAAGGAGGCGTTGGTTTTTTTACATCTTTTTCAAGTAAATTTCATAATGGTTTCATATTTTTATAAAGAGTTGTGCTAGGATAAAAGTGTACAACCTATTTGTACGATTCTTTTAGGGAGGTTACATATGAAGCGACGAAGTTTATACAGTGTATGTTTTGTCCTCTTGTTGTTTGGGATTTTCATGTGGCTTTTACCATCACAGTCCTATGCAAAAACAACACTACAGGAGACAACAAACACGACGATAGCACCCGCCGCAACTGAGCCGTTACCACCAACGAACAATCAGACGCCATCCACAAATAATGGCACGGCGATAACAACACTGGACAATCAGACATCATCTACGAATGACAACACGGCGATAGCACCATCGAACGCTGACACAGGTGCATCAGATTCATCAGATTTATCAGAAACACAGCGGACAACGAGTGAGCGTCCAGGAACTATGAGTACGACTCAAACTGAGGCCACGCCTTCGCCCCCTTCACAACCCGTTGAAGCTGTCGAAAATAACGTGCCAAAGTCAAACGCGCCACAAGTTGCGAAAGAAGTGACTCAATCTCAGGCACCCGCAACATTAACGGATGTCCAAAGAACCGCTCAACCTAAACAAGCCGTTGCATCCGCATCCACAGAACATACTATTTTACATACGAATGATATGCATGGCCGTTTAGTTGAAGAACCGGACCGAGTTATCGGAATGGCTAAAACAAAAACGATTAAAGATCAAAATCAACCAGACCTCATGCTAGATGCTGGAGATGCTTTTCAAGGGTTGCCATTATCTAACCAATCCAAAGGGGAAGAAATGGCAAAAGCAATGAATGCGGTAGGGTATGATGCGATGGTACCCGGAAATCATGAATTTGATTTTGGGTACGATCAATTGAAGAAATTGGAAGGCATGTTGAATTTTCCGATTTTAAGTTCTAATATTTATAAAGACCATCAATTGGCGTTCAAGCCTTCCACAATCATCGAGAAAAACGGAGTGCGTTACGGCATTATCGGTGTGACCACACCGGAAACGAAAACAAAAACAAGTCCAACTGGCATTCAAGGTGTCACATTTGAAGATCCTTTGCCAAGTGTCCTACGCGAAATGAATCAACTGAATGGGAAAGTCGATGCCTTTGTCATTCTTTCACATCTAGGCGTTGATCCAACGACACAACAAACGTGGCGTTCAGATTATTTAACGCAACAAATTAGTCAAAATAAGCAGTTTACAGTGCCAACGATTGTTATTGATGGCCATTCGCACACCGTGATGCAAAATGGACAAACGTATGGCAAGGATGTATTGGCGCAAACTGGAACGGCCTTAGCTAATATTGGGAAAATTACATTTGATTTTAATCCACCTACGATTCGAAATTTAAAAGCATCCTTGATTAATGTCAATGATGTCGCAGATGTAGTGCCTGACGCAACAGTGAAAGCACAAGTGGACAAAGCTAATGCTGCGTTTTTAAAAGAAACATCAGAAGTGGTCATTCCTAATAATACTGTTGAATTCCAAGGTGAGCGTGACGATGTTCGCCGTCATGAAACAAATTTAGGAAATGCCATTGCAGATGCGATGGAAGCATATAGTCTGGAGCATTTCAGTCATCCGGCTGATTTTGCTGTGACCAATAGTGGCGGTATTCGTGCGTCTATCGGAAAAGGGAAAGTCACTTTAAACGATATTATTACCGTATTACCTTTTGGCAATACAATCTCTCAAATTCAAGTCAAAGGGAGTGACGTCCTCGCTGCATTTGAACACAGTTTAAGTGCACCTCTAGAAAATAATGAGGGCAAACAACAATTGTCTGCAAATGGGGGCTTATTACAAGTATCGAAATCCATTCGTGTCTATTTTGATATGTCTCAAGCGCCGGGACAACGTATTAAAGCCATCCATATTTTAAATAAAGCGACGGGACAATACGAAGCATTGGATCCAAATCGCACGTATCGCGTGGCGACAAATGACTTTACCGCTTCAGGTGGAGACGGATTTACAATGTTTGGTGGGCCGAGAGAAGAAGGACTGTCTTTAGATAAAGTGTTTGCGGATTATTTAAAACAAGCCGATCTATCTCAATATGAAACAACAAAACCAACAAGGATCATCAATGGAGAACCAGAAGTTTTAAAAGCAAATCAACCAGAAAAAATCATTCCATTTCCAAAACTGAGTGATAAAGCCAACTCCTCTTCCAAACAGAACCATGGCTATCACACACAAGGGCCTGGGACATGTATATTTGATCAAAAAGGGAACCTTATCCACAGAAAATCTGGAAAAATCATCATACCTGCTTCACCTGTAACGTCATCTATTCAAGAAGGTGTGATTGTCCAAAATCAACAAGTGATTTCAAAACGTACGGGAAAAGCATTGTTTCCTAAGTCTGCTTTAATACATTATCATGGTCAACCTGCCTATATAAATGACAAAGGCGCACTTGTGTCATTTAACACAGGTAAGACCATGTTAACTGCACAAGAAGTTCAACAACATTCGACGTCGACGTTACCGAATACTGGTGAGACACAACAAGCCCCTGTATTCTTAGGAGGAATATTGATTGTCAGCGGACTCGTGCTTGTGAGACGTTTTACAGCATAAAATGGATATGAAAAATTGATAAACCCCAGGTCAACAATCCCTTTAAAGAGGGACGACCTGTGAATAGAGACAAACCTTACTTACCGCAAGTAAGGTTTGTTTTTTATGTCATTTTTTATTTTTTTCTTAGTGGAATGGGAATTGAACACATCATCTGAAGAGGCACCCACAAAAGTATGTGAATTTTTTAACATTAGGGGATTTCACCTAGGAATTAGGTATTTCCCTAATGTTACGAATGGTTGAACGATTATACAATAAAAGTAATTCGGAAAGCCTATGTATTAAGGAGGATGAACATGGTTAAATTTGGATTGAATTTCTTTAAACCGACTGAAAAGTTCAATGGCAACTGGTCAGTTTTAGAACATAAAAGCCGTGAATGGGAAAAGATGTATAGAGAAAGATGGAGTCATGACAAAGTCGTTCGTACGACGCATGGTGTGAACTGTACAGGTTCATGTTCATGGAAAGTATTTGTTAAAAATGGTGTCATTACATGGGAGAACCAACAAATTGATTACCCAAGCTGTGGACCGGATATGCCTGAATTTGAACCCCGTGGTTGTCCGCGTGGCGCTTCGTTTTCATGGTATGAATACAGTCCATTACGTATTAAATATCCATATGTACGAGGAAAATTATGGGATTTATGGACGAGCGCATTAGATGAACATCATGATCCGATTAAGGCATGGGCTTCCATTGTAGAAAATGACGAAAAAGCGAAAATATATAAATCGGCACGTGGTAAGGGCGGACATGTACGTGCCAACTGGAAAGATGTTTCTCAACTCATTGCCGCACAATTAATTTATACGATCAAAAAAGACGGCCCAGACCGTATTGCTGGATTTACACCTATTCCTGCGATGTCGATGATTAGCTATGCTGCGGGTGCACGATTCATTTCATTACTTGGTGGAGAAATGTTAAGTTTCTATGATTGGTATGCGGATTTACCACCAGCTTCACCACAAATTTGGGGTGAACAAACAGACGTTCCTGAATCCAGTGACTGGTATAACTCTTCATACATTATGATGTGGGGGTCTAACGTTCCGCTTACACGTACACCAGATGCTCACTTTATGACTGAAGTCCGTTATAAAGGGGCGAAAGTCATTTCAGTTGCGCCAGACTATGCTGAAAACGTGAAGTTTGCGGATAACTGGATGGCACCTAATCCAGGGACGGATGCCGCTATTGCTCAAGCGATGACCCACGTTATTTTACAAGAATTTTATGAAGATCAACCGTCTGAAATGTTTATCAATTATGCCAAACAATATTCAGATATGCCATTTATCATTCGCTTAGACCAAGATGAAAAAGGCTATAAAGCAGGACGTTTCTTACGTTCAAGTGATTTAGGAAGCACAACGCCAAACAGCGAGTGGAAACCGGTGGTTATCGATGCTTTAACAGATACGATTCAAGTACCGAACGGGACAATGGGACAACGTTGGGAAGAAGGCAAACAATGGAATTTGAAACTTGAAAATGAACAAGGTGAAAAAATTGATCCGAGTCTATCAGTCGTAAGTGGAGACCACGACATTGTGACAATTCAATTCCCATTTTTTGATAACGCAGGCAATGGTGTTTTTGAACGTCCGATTGCGGTCAGAAAACTGACATTAGCAAACGGTGAAGAAGTGTTAGCGACAACGATTTATGACTTAATGACAAGTCAATATGGCGTTAAACGTTTTAATCATCCGCTTGAATCAAAAGGCTTAGAGGATGCGGATTCATTCTACACACCAGCATGGCAAGAAAAAGTGACAAGTGTCAAAGCAAATCTAGTGACACAAGTGGCCCGAGAATTTGCGCAAAACGCGATTGATACGGGTGGCCGTTCGATGATTATTATGGGTGCGGGGATTAACCACTGGTTCAACTCTGATATGATTTATCGTTCTATTTTAAACCTCGTCATCCTTTGCGGTTGTCAAGGGGTTAACGGCGGGGGCTGGGCACATTATGTTGGCCAAGAAAAATGTCGCCCAATTGAAGGATGGAATACGATTGCTTTTGCGAAAGACTGGCAAGCACCGCCACGTTTACAAAACGGCACAAGTTGGTTCTATTTTGCGACAGACCAATGGAAGTATGAAGAATCTGGCGTTGATCGCTTAGCTTCACCACTTGCAGACAGCGTGAAGTTACAACATCCCGCTGACTACAATGTACTCGCGGCTCGTAACGGTTGGTTGCCTTCATATCCACAATTTGATCGTAACAGTTTATTGTGGGGCGAAGAAGCAAAAGATGCAGGTGACTTTTCAAATGAAGCAATTTTACAACGTGCGTTAGAAGATGTGAAATCACGTGAAACGAAATTTGCAATTGAAGATCCAGATTTACGTAAAAATCATCCGAAAACGTTGTTCGTTTGGCGTTCAAACTTAATTTCAAGTTCTGCCAAAGGACAAGAGTATTTCATGAAACATTTACTTGGTGCCAAATCAGCATTAATGGCAGAACCGAATGAGACTGAAAAGCCAGATGAAATTACGTGGAGAGAAGATACAGTCGGAAAATTAGATTTACTTGTATCATTGGATTTCCGTATGACTGCGACACCGTTATATTCAGATATCGTGCTACCAGCAGCAACATGGTATGAAAAACATGACTTATCATCAACAGATATGCATCCTTTCATCCATCCGTTTAATCCAGCAATAGATCCATTATGGGAATCACGTTCGGACTGGGATATTTTCAAAACGATCAGTAAAACATTCTCAGAAATGTCGCGTGTCCACTTAACTGGAACATATAAAGATGTTGTGACCTCACCACTTGCACATGATTCTAAGCAAGAAATTGCGCTTGCTTATGGTAAAGTACATGACTGGACAAAAGGTGAAATTGAACCAATTCCAGGTAAAACAATGCCAGGATTTGCGGTGGTTGATCGTACGTATACAGATGTATATGACAAATTTATTTCTGTCGGTCCATTACTTGAAAATGGTAAAGTTGGCGCGCACGGCGTAAGTTTCTCAGTTAAAGAACAATACGATGAATTACGTAGCATGGTTGGCACATGGGAAGATGATACGGTTAAAAATAATAAACCAAGAATTGATACAGCACGTAAAGTGGCAGATGTCATCTTAAATGTGTCTTCTGCGTCTAATGGTCGTGTGTCACAAAAATCATATGAAGATTTAGAACAACAAACAGGCATGGAACTTAAAGATATTTCCATCGAACGTGCGTCTGAAAAAATCACGTTCTTAAATATTACATCGCAACCACGTGAAGTGATTCCGACAGCTGTGTTCCCAGGATCAAACAAACAAGGTCGTCGTTATTCACCATTCACAACAAACATTGAGCGTTTAGTTCCATTTAGAACATTAACAGGGCGTCAAAGTTATTACATCGACCATGAAGTGTTCCAACAATTCGGAGAGCAATTGCCTGTCTATAAACCGACGCTCCCACCAATGGTATTTGGTACGAAAGACAAACAAGTCAAAGGTGGACAAGATTCACTCGTCTTACGTTACTTGACACCGCATGGGAAATGGAATATTCACTCCACATATCAAGATAACCAACATATGTTAACGCTCTTCCGTGGAGGCCCAACGGTTTGGATTTCTAATGAAGATGCCGCACAACATGACATTGAAGATAATGATTGGCTAGAAGTTTATAACCGAAACGGTGTGGTGACAGCAAGAGCGGTTGTGTCACATCGTATGCCAAGAGGCACAATGTTTATGTATCATGCACAAGATAAACATATTGAAACGCCAGGATCAGAAATTTCTGGCACACGTGGAGGCTCACACAATGCGCCGACACGTATCCATTTAAAACCAACGCAGCTTATGGGAGGCTACGCACAAATCAGTTATTCATTTAACTATTATGGCCCGATTGGGAACCAACGTGATGTATACGTTGCAGTGAGAAAGATGAAAGAGGTGGATTGGCTTGAAGATTAAAGCACAAGTGGCAATGGTGTTGAACCTAGACAAATGTATCGGTTGTCATACATGTAGTGTGACATGTAAAAGCACATGGACCAATCGACCTGGTGCAGAATATATGTGGTTTAACAACGTAGAAACAAAACCAGGAATCGGTTACCCAAAACGTTGGGAAGACCAAGAGCACTACAAAGGCGGATGGACACTCAATAAAAAAGGGAAATTAGAATTAAAATCAGGGACACGTATTAATAAGATTGCACTTGGTAAAATTTTCTATAACCCGAACATGCCTGTCATAAAAGATTACTATGAACCATGGACATACAACTATGAACATTTAACAACAGCCAAAGCTTCAGAACATTCACCTGTGGCGAAAGCCCATTCTGTAATGACTGGTGAACGCATGGATATTGATTGGGGTCCAAACTGGGAAGATGACTTAGCGGGAGGTCACGTGACTGGTCCACAAGACCCTAACATTCAAAAAATTGAAGAAGAAATCAAATTTAACTTTGACCAAACTTTTATGATGTATTTACCACGTTTATGTGAACATTGCTTAAATCCAAGCTGTGTAGCGTCATGCCCTTCAGGTGCAATGTATAAACGTGATGAAGACGGTATTGTTCTTGTTGACCAAGAAGCTTGTCGTGGATGGCGCTACTGTATGACAGGTTGTCCCTACAAAAAAGTGTACTTCAACTGGAAAACAAATAAAGCTGAAAAATGTACCTTCTGTTTCCCACGTGTGGAAGCAGGGATTCCAACCGTATGTTCTGAAACATGTACTGGCCGTATGCGTTATTTAGGTGTATTACTTTATGATGCAGATCGCGTTCAAGAAGCGGCATCGACTGAAAACGAACAAGACTTATACGAAAAACAATTAGAATTATTTTTAAACCCGTTTGATGAAGCAGTTATTGAACAAGCGGAAAAAGATGGCATTTCTCAAGAGTGGATTGAAGCAGCGCAAAATTCACCGATTTATAAATTGGCCATTGAATACAAATTAGCATTTCCGCTTCACCCTGAGTACCGTACGATGCCAATGGTTTGGTATTGTCCACCACTCAGCCCAATTATGAATTACTTTGAAGGGAAAAATGCGGGGAATAATCCGGATGCCATTTTCCCAGCAATTGAAGAAATGCGCCTACCTGTTCAATATCTTGCAGAGCTCTTTACAGCAGGGGATACAACAGCTGTTAAAGGTTCATTACAACGTATGGCGATGATGCGGAGTTATATGCGTGCCCAAAATACAGGTCGTGAATTTGATATCTCTCGTTTAGAACGTGTCGGTTTAACAGAACGTCAAGCTAAAGATATGTATCGTTTATTAGCGATAGCCAAACATGAAGATCGTTTTGTTATTCCAACTTCTCACAAAGAACAATATATGGACACTTATGCTGCCCAAGGAAGTCAAGGTTACGGTGGTGAACATTTCGGCGCGAACTGTGATGGTTGTGGTGTACCTGTAGGTGCGGGCGGCAAAACAGGTCAAGAAATCTACAACGATAACTTCTATGGAGGGATTTTCCGTGATTAATCTTGAAACGCTCAAATATTATAAAGAGACTTTTGCTTATATGAGCCAACAGTTAAGTTTTCCGGAAAAATTGACCTTTCATCCTAAAACATTTGATGCGATTTTCAGTGAGGATCACCCTGCGTATCCTCACGTGAAAGCGTATCGTGAGCGCATGTACGAACTCAGTTTGTCTGAAATCAAGGCGCTTTATACGGACACATTCGATTTTAATAAAAAAACGACACTTTACATGACTTACAATAAATTTGATACACAAAAAGAACGTGGACAAATGTTGGCTAAGCTAAAAGTTTTATACGAAATGTTTGGCCTACAAATGCCTTCATCCGAGCTGTCAGATTTTCTGCCACTAATGTTGGAATTTTTATATGCGGCACCTGTGGATGGAGATGATCGTGCACAAGAAAATATGCAATTAATTATCATGATTATTGAAGATGGAACGTACCCGATGATGAAATATTTAGAGGAAAAACAAAATCCATATAGTCATTTAATAAGAGGCTTACGTGAGACGCTCAAGCGTTGTATCGTACAAGACAATGAGGTGACACAACATGTTTAATCAATTTTTATGGGTCATATTCCCATATCTTTGTCTTGCAATCTTTATCATTGGTCATATCGCACGTTATAAATTTGATCAATTTTCTTGGACTGCAAAATCAAGTGAGTTTATTGAAAAAAAGCAACTTAAATGGGGAAGTTTATTGTTTCATTTAGGGATTATTCCCGTCTTCTTTGGCCACGTGGTCGGATTACTTATTCCCGCACATTGGTTAGAGGCGGTCGGCGTGAACAATCACATTTATCATATTGGTGCTGTGTATATTGGAAGCATTTTTGGTATAATAACACTCATCGGTATGTTCTTGCTCACTGCGAGACGGGTAACGAAAGCCAATGTTCGTCGTTTAAGTTCAGCCTCAGATATTTTAGTTAATTTCTTTTTATTAGTTATTGTATTTGCTGGACTTTATGCGACTTTAGTTGTCAATGCAACGACGCCGGACTTTGATTATCGTCAAACGATTTCAATTTGGTTTAGAGGACTATTTATGTTAAGCCCAGATGCGAACTTAATGACAGCAGTTCCATTTGCGTTTAAATTACATGTATTGCTCGGTTTTTCAATTATGGCATTATGGCCATTTACACGACTTGTTCATGTATGGAGTGTGCCGTTATCCTATGCCAGCAGAAGTTATATTATTTACCGTAAACACAAAGTATAAAAAAGAGGTGAAGACCGTGAGCCCTATTGATTTTTCAAAACATGACTATCAATCAGAATTAGACCAGTTGCGCATACGTTTTGGCTTTGATTTTGCAGGACTCGCATTGCCAACCGAAGATCATGTTGGAATGAAAATCAAGTGGCGTTACGTGTCAGGTAATTTAAATAATAGATATCAACGCATCGTTCTTCGTAATGGCCGTGGCATTGCTGGAACTGTCATGAAAACAGGTAAACCGATGGCGATTGCGAATACAGATAGAGATGAAATTCAGCAATCATTATTTAATTTTCCAATACTTTTGAGTGAACAACTAACGGCGCTCATAGCGATACCGCTTTGGCACAATCATCGTGTCAAAGGGGTCTTGTTATTTGGTCAAAGAAATGGAAATCCATTGCCTAACGAGATACACGACGCCATAAGAGTTGAAGGAATTGGTGCTTTAACAAGTGAAGATAAGGTGATATTGTGATGCAACCTAAAATTGAAAGCCCAAATTTATCAAATTTACTTTTATCGCATTTTCAAAATACATCAGAAATGATTTTATTTATCAACCGTGAAGGTGAAGTCATATTTATGAATGATGCCGCAAAGCGTGTGTTATCTGAGGACAATAACCTTCAAGCGATTACTTCCAATACGATTTGTGGCCGTTGCGAAGGATTTACGAGTGAACATGCGTTAAAGACGTGTTATAATTGTTTTTTACATTCGAATGAAATGGGAGATTCAACATTTCAAGTGTTTATGAAAACACGAGAAAATAAAGTCGAACCCTTTACCGCATCTTATCAAGTAATCGATGAAGATAATGACATCAAAGCCTTTACTTTACAAAATGTGACTCCCCAATTGGAACGACATGAAAAATTGCATCAACGTCATATGATTCAAAAAACGATTGCCGCACAGGAAAATGAACGCAAGCGTATTTCTCGTGAGCTTCATGACGGGGTGGTGCAAGAGTTGATTAATGTTAATGTAGAAATGCGTTTACTTAAATATCAACAAGATATGGAAAGTATGGTGTCACAATCGCAAAATGTCGAAGGATTAATGAGTAAATTGATAGATGATATTCGCAATTTATCGTCAGAACTTAGACCTTCTTCATTAGATGATTTAGGGTTAGATGCTGCATTTAAAAGTTATTTCAAACAATTAGAAAATAATTATGGTTTAGTCGTGAATTATCATTTTGATATGCCACCGCAACGTTTCGATAGTGAAATTGAAACAGTAGTTTATCGCGTCGTACAAGAAGCTGCGTTTAATGCGATGAAATATGCGAATGTGGACGTCATTGACATTAACATTCGAAAAGATAAAAATCGCCTCTTTGCAGAAGTGTCAGACCAAGGAGAAGGTTTTAATCCGAAAGACCACCCTAAAGGTTCGGGGCTTGGTTTATATGGTATGAATGAGCGCGCAGAACTTGTGAATGGTAAACTAGAGATAAAGACAGAAAAAGGGAAAGGTACAATGGTGACATTAGAAGTACCACTCGAGTAAATTGGGAGGCGTTGATTTTGAAAATCGTCATAGCAGATGACCATGCCGTCGTACGAACAGGCTTTTCTATGATTTTAAACTTCCAAGAAGATATGGAAGTGGTCGGTACAGCCGCTGACGGTGTGGAAGCCTATCAAATGGTGATGAAATATGAACCTGACGTGTTAATTATGGATTTAAGTATGCCACCGGGGGAATCGGGACTCATTGCAACGAGCAAAATATTAGACAGTTTTCCTAAGACTAAAATTTTAATTTTAACGATGTACGATGATGAGGAATATTTATTTCACGTATTGAGAAGTGGCGCAAGAGGCTATATTTTAAAAAATGCGCCTGACGAGCAGCTTTTACTTGCGATTCGTACAGTATACAAAGGAGAAACATTTATCGATCCTAAGATGACCACATCTTTAGTGAAAGAGTTTGTGCAATCTTCGGATGATGCCTCTTATTCAAATGACCCGTTTAAAATTCTTTCTAAACGCGAATTAGAAATTTTACCTTTAATCGCAAAAGGGTATGGCAATAAAGATATTGCTGAAAAATTATTTGTTTCGGTAAAAACAGTAGAAGCCCATAAAACGAGAATTATGGATAAGTTGAACTTAAAATCAAAACCTGAGCTCGTTGAATATGCATTAAAGAAAAAATTATTGGATTTTTAAAAGAAAGCAATGGAAATCAACAATTGAGATTCCATTGCTTTTTTATGGTATTAATGAAAATCTTGTAAAGAATAGTATTTTAAGGATGCGAATGGAGCAAACATTTTATTAGGGGATGCCCCCTATGTGTTTAGGGGAAGTCCTTATGTTATAAATTTCACAAAAGAGCTAAACTGAATATGAATTAAATAACACGTATTAAAATGACAAGCAAATGGAAGAAACGCGCACATTTTAGTACATAGTGAAATTTATAAAAAAGGGTGAAAGAGAATGAATAAGTCAAAAGGTGGTCTTCAGCTCGGATTACAAACGTTAAGTCTCGTAGCTGGATTTATGGCGTGGAGTATTATCTCACCACTCATGCCATTTATTTCTCAAGATATTAAAATTTCAAGTGGACAGTTATCTATCATCTTAGCAATACCGGTTATTTTAGGATCAGTACTTCGTGTGCCATTCGGCTATTTAACAAATATTGTAGGTGCGAAATGGGTGTTTTTTACGAGTTTTATCGTATTACTCGTTCCTATTTTCTTACTTAGTCAAGCGACATCCCCTGGCGCATTAATGTTTGCCGGCTTCTTTTTAGGGGTGGGGGGCGCCATCTTTTCAGTAGGTGTAACATCCATTCCGAAATATTTTTCTAAAGATAAAGTCGGTTTAGCTAATGGGATTTACGGGATGGGGAACTTAGGTACAGCTGTATCTTCATTTTTAGCTCCGCCAATTGCTGGGCTTATTGGTTGGCAATCTACAATTAAACTTTATTTAATTGTCATGGCGGTATTTGCGATTATTATGTTCTTTTTAGGAGATAGTAAAGAACCAAAAGTGAAAGTGCCACTTGTTGAACAATCTCGTAAACTAATGGCCAATTACAAACTCTATTACTTAAGTTTTTGGTATTTCATTACATTTGGTGCTTTTGTCGCGTTTGGATTATTTTTACCGAACTATTTAGTAACACACTTTGGAATTGATAAAGTAGACGCAGGGATCCGTACAGGTGTATTCATCGCTTTAGCTACATTTTTACGTCCTGTCGGCGGCATGCTTGGAGATAAATTCAACGCGGTCACAATGTTGAAAATTTTCTTCTCAATTATGATTATTGGTTCATTTATTTTAGGTGTTTCACAAAATATCTTTTTCTTTACATTAGGCTGTTTAACTATCAGTGTATGTGCAGGTATCGGCAACGGACTTATTTTCAAACTCGTACCCCATTACTTTACGAAAGAAGCGGGTGTGGCGAATGGTATCGTTTCTATGATGGGCGGTCTCGGAGGATTCTTCCCACCCCTCGTGATTTCTGCGGTAACATCAATGACAGGTTCAAGTCATCTAGCATTTATTTTATTAAGTGTGTTTGGTATTATCGCTTTATTAACGATGATGAACTTATCAAAACGTGAAAAAGCAACGCTATCATAAAAAAAGAGGTGTGCGACAGATATCAATGAGATATCTCGGTCGCACACCTTTTATCTATTTTAAGAAATGTTTTTGAATGATTGCTTCTAAAATGACGGGTAATTCTTCAAAAGCACTTTGTTTATGAATACGTTCTGTCACTTTATGGGCATCTTTTCCGATAGGACCACAGTTGATGAGTGGAGCTTGAATGGCTTCAATCTCTTTAAAAGGGATTTTATACGTTCGATTAAACACAGGAGTATTATTTTCAAAGGCGTCAAATCCCGATCCATTAGGGGAAGGGGCCACATAACTTAAATCACTAATCCCATTAAAATAATGAATCCGCTTAGAACCACGCTTGAATTTGGATAAGGCTGTTTCACGAATCGTTTCACCAACAGCTTCTGTCATCTCATTAAATGACGTATTGGTTGCTGGATAATATGGCGGTGTAAAAAACGTAATGACTGAAGGCCCAAGGTCTCGACACATATTCATGAGCAAATCGACAATCATCATCGATTGTTGATGAGGGGCCGACTCTTGTGAAATCATATCATCAATCATTTGTTGTACCGTGTTTTCATCGTGAATATCGACCGCATGGGCATAAAGTTCTTGATACGTCATAAAATTAATATGAATGTTGGACTCTGCATTTTCAGCATGGATGCGTTCCTCATAAATCGCCATTCCTTTATTCACACCAGTCTTCACTGCTTGATTAAAGCGTTCGAACACTTCATTAGCATTACTTTTGAATAAAAAGAGATTAAATAAAGCGACCGAACGGAACGGTGTTTGTACGTCATAATAATCTTTAATGTCAGTCACTTTTAAACTGACCGGCATCGGTGTATATTCACCTTCAAAATCCTCTTTGAAATTTAGGCTATATTCGATTTCTTGTTGAATGAAACTCATTAAAAAGTTTGAACTTAAGCCGTTAGAAGGTGTGCCGACATGCGTTTCACGACCATAAACTAAGACACTCGGCATAATTTTTCCGATAGACCCCGTGTAATAATAATGATGGTCATCATCTTGCGCTTGTTGGAAAGTAGGTTCACTATTTAAATGTAAACGCATCGACAATTGATGCTGTTGTCGCAACGCATTAACGTATTCAACGGCCGCATGCATTCCTTTTGATGTGACTTCTTCGTCCGGAACAGTCATCAAGATTAAATTAACATCCCACTGTTCGAGACTCGCTTTTTCAATTAATGCCATATGTAACATTAAGCCAGGTTTCATATCCATAGCGCCACGACCAAATAAATAGTCTCCCGATTCTAAGTCTCCACGCCCCACTTCTCCCAAATACGTATTATCTTCCTTGAATGCTTGTGTTAACTGATCCATATCAAATGCTTGTCCTTGAAATGGGCCATAATCATCAATGCCAACGGTATCGAAATGACTAATGAGTGTGACAGTTTCTTTAGATTGAGGTGCTTGATAAAAAGCAACGACCGCATGGCGTTTATCGTTCGTTGCGACTAGCTTCACCAGTTCAGGTCGTGCTTTAAAATAGTCTAATGTCAAAAGTTCTTCTTGTATCATGTAGGGAAATTCCTTTTCACCTGTAGAATGTGTCACACTCGAATGTGCCACCAGTTGTTTAAGTAAAGTCTCCCGATCTGCGGCAGTTTGCCATTTCATCATCATAAATCCCCCTTGTTCTAACACTTAATCGATTATACAATTTCAATTGTAAGGGTTTTCATACTATGAAGACAACAACAAATTTACAATCTGCTTTTTGAATTTTATGTGACGCTCCTTTTACAATTACCGCCAAGAAATGATTATGTGATAAGATAGATATAATGACTATGAAGAGAAAGTTGGAGAAGAATGGCGAAGAAAATTTTAGGTTTCATTTTGGCTGCCGTACTTTTATTCGCAATTGTAGCTGTCGGCTTCTTTGCCTATAAGGGATATCAAAAAAGCCAAAATTTTAAGCTAATTGATCAATATTTAGTAGAAAAGAACTTAAAATCTAAAATCATTGATGAGAAAAGTGATTACGATCAACGTAAAGGGATTTTCTATAAAGAAGTACGTTTAAAAGGTGACGAAAAAAATATTTATATCGCACAGCCCATCCATTTAAAACGTGGATTATTCTTGCAAGGCTTTGATGCAAAAACGAAAAAGCACGATAAAAAAGCGAAATACAATTTCTTTGATGAAAATTATAAAATGAAATAACGATAAGCGAGTTGAACAGATTCAAGTTCAACTCGTTTTTTTATAGTAGTGCTTATCATCATCCATTAAAGCGTTAAATGTTTACTGTGAGTTTGTATGAGGTATCGGACAATCAATTTTTGATATACTAGTATTAAATATTTTAGGAAGGGGATACATAGCATGAAAGATACAAAAACTTTATTGAAACAACTTACAGACATTGATGGTATTGCAGGTCATGAATATGACGTTAAACAAGCGATGCGTGAGTTGATTGAACCTAACAGTGATGAAATGATTTTCGACAATTTGGGAGGCGTGTTTGGTAAAAAAAGTGCCGAATCTGGAAATAAAACGGTCATGATTGCGGGACATTTAGATGAAATTGGTTTTATGGTGACTAAAATCGACGACAATGGCTATATCAAATTTACGCCAGTCGGTGGTTGGTGGAACCAAGTCATGTTATCTCAAAAAGTGACTATTACTACAGAAAAAGGTGATAAAATTAGAGGCATCATCGGTTCAAAGCCGCCTCATGTTTTAAGTGCTGAAGAACGTAAAAACACTGTAGATATGAAGGCGATGTTTATTGATGTCGGTGCCAAAGATAAAGCTGAAGTTGAAGCAGCAGGAATCGAAATTGGAAATATGATTACACCTTATTCTGAGTTCGAAACATTACTCAACGATAATTACATGACAGCAAAAGCTTTTGACAACCGCTATGGATGTGCCTTAGCTGTCGATGTTTTAGACGAATTGAAAAATGAAAAAGTGGATGTGAATGTCGTTGCAGGCGCAAACGTTCAAGAAGAAGTCGGTCTTCGTGGCGCAAAAGTTGCAGCACACAAAATCAAACCGGACTTAGCGATTGCGGTAGATGTCTGTGTGGCTTATGATTCTCCAGGAATGGAAAAAGATGGGGATGTGAAATTAGGACAAGGACCAACAGTGATGGCGCTTGATGGCTCAAACATAGGGCATGTCGGTTTATTCCGCCACGTTAAAAAAGTCGCTAAAGCCCACAACATTGATTTACAATTTGATACGATGCCAGGTGGAGGGACAGATGCAGGTAACATTCATACGGCATTGGATGGTATTCCTTCTATCGTGATTTCAGTGCCATTGCGCTACATGCATTCTAACGTTTCTGTATTGCATCAAGACGATTACAAAAAAGCCGTTCAATTAGTCACTGAAGTGGTTAAAGCATTAAATGATGAAACGGTAGAAGATTTAATCTGGTAAATATCTCATTTATCGTCATAAGACTGTCCTCAAAGTTTTGACTTTGGGGACAGTTTTTTTATGTATTAACCTATTTTTACGGTTTTTAAAATAGTTATTGTCATTATAGGAGTATTCATGTTAGATTAATTGAAATACATCGAAGAAGGGGCGATATTATGCGACAAGCACAAAAGCGATGGATAGGCTATTTGCTCGTTATTATTGGAGCGTCGTTTTGGGGTGTTGGGGGTACTGTCTCACAATGGTTGTTTCAACATGCACACCTTGATGTCGGTTGGTTTGTCGCTGTCCGACTTATCATTTCCGGAGTGCTACTAATCGCCATCGCTTTTTTTACACAAGGCCCCAAAGTATTGATGATTTGGTGGGATAAACGCGCGTCATTCCAAATCTTCATTTATGGTATTTTTGGAATGCTCGCGGTGCAATTTACATTCATGTCCTCTATCAGTTATGGAAATGCCGCAGTGGCTACACTCTTACAATATTTAGGTCCTATTTTTATGATTTTTTATTTAGTAGTTACAAAAATGACGACTTTTGGGCGTAAGGAAGCTATTGCTGTCATATTAGCGTTGCTTGGCTCTTTTTTATTACTTACCAATGGCAATATAGAAAATTTACAAGTTCCGAAAATAGCGATTATTTGGGGGCTTTTATCGGCGATCGCTTTAGCATTTTATACGATTTATCCTGTGAAATTATTGGCCCGATGGGGATCGTTAAACGTTGTCGGTTGGGCGATGTTAATTGGGGGAATCGCTTTAAGCTTTATTCATCCGCCTTGGAATGTAGACCTTACACTTTGGACAGTTGAAACACATCTTTTCTTTTGGTTTGCGATTATTTTTGGGACGATGCTTGCGTTTTGGTTTTATATTGATAGCTTAAACTACTTATTTCCTCATGAAGCCGGTCTTCTCGGGACTATCGAACCGTTGATGGCACTTGTGACTTCTGTTATTTGGTTACATATTGGTTTTGGCGTATGGCAATTGATAGGCGTCATATGTATCATTATGATGATCGTCGTATTATCAGTGATGAAAAAATAGATTTAATGCGAAACGTATTTTTTAGACAAAGATATGAATAAGCGTAGAAGCGGTAAGAAATGGGAATAAGATTTCTTACCGCATTTTTATTTATGAACCCAACTTGATGACGTTAATGTAGCCTCTAGGTTATAGAGAAATGTTGGTTTATAGGGTATCATTCCAAAAAGTAATCTAAATGTTCACGAGGCATTAAAAAACGCAAGGTGAGAGACGATACTCAGCCTTGCGTAAAATTTAGTGGTGCATATTACCCATATCATGAATTTTCATCATTAAACCGTGGGGCACGTCGTCATGAGAGACAACTTCTTTTTTTACATAATGATGTTTGTCATATTTATCTGCAACAAGTTTTACGAAATCCCCTTTTTTAGGTTGGAAATCGCTGTCAGTTGGAAGTTTTACATTTTTTTCAACTGTTTTTTCAGATTCGCTAATCACTTTTTCTGCTGTTGTGTTATCTTTCATATAACCGTAGTAAGTTTCTTTTTGTCCTGACATCATAATTGCCACGATGACGATAATTGTTGCAAGGACCATAACTCCAATTAATATAAAACCTAATGTTTGTTTGTTTTTCATAGGTATGAAAGCTCCTTTTTTGAATATAATGCTATTGTATAGGAATATTCCTAAAAGCAAAAGGGGTTGAAATATCGACAAAATTGTGACGAACCTTTTTTGATGACAAAGATGAGTTTTTTAGTATGATTTTATTTCAAAACAATTTCATCAATGCTAAAATAAGCGTTAGCTCATCATGTAAGAGGTGATGATATGAGCTTTTATGAGTTTATGTTAGGATTTTTAGGAGATAAGACCCCTTTAGGAGAATTGGCGTCATTTGTAGTGAATGATATTGATTTTCCACGGGACTTAGTACATCCTCATGAAATACTAGCATATTTTCATAAACATACTACCGTGGATAATGATTTAATGAATATCATTAAACGCGCATTACATTTGTATAGCCAAATTTAAAGGGCGTTAAAGGGTGGTATGAGGCAGTTTTTTACATATAAGATTCACTCTTTATTGTAAAAACATGCCTTCACCTCTATAAATGTAAGGGCTTAGACAGTGTCTAAGCGCCTTATTTTTTTATGATAAAATACATATAGAAGAGTTGAAGGGGGAAGGGCGAATGGAAGGTAGAAAGGGCTCGTTAAAAATACAAGATCAGTGGTTCGTCGTCATAGGGATTGTCTTGATTGCATCCACACTACGCGCACCGCTTACAGCCGTTGGTCCTGTCATTGACAACATTCAATCTGACTTACATATCAATCATTTTATAGCGGGATTCATTACAACCATTCCTCTTATTATTTTTGGTTTGGTCTCAATGTGGGTGACACGCATTTTAAAACGGTTTGAAATGACGCATATTTTATTTGTAGCTGTCATTGTGACCATTATTGGCTTAGTCATTCGTATTTCTGGAGACTTATTGATGTTTGTGATTGGGACGATTATTATAGGCGTCTCTATTGCATTTTGTAATGTCACTCTGCCTGCTTATGCAAAGCAATATTTTCCATTGCAAATAGGTCTGATTACAGGAATTTATAGTGCCACGATGAATTTCACCGCAGGGCTAGGTGGGGGATTAAGTTATCCACTCTCGAAAGTCAGTGGTTGGGACTATCGTTTATCTCTCTCGTTTTGGGTGGTCTTTGCAGTGGTCGCAATTTTATTTTGGCTTCCTCAACTCAAAGTTAAAGTCAAAGCTGCTTTACAAAGGGACGAACCTCATGCTTATCCAATCATAAAGTCAAAACTGGCTTGGGCTGTAGCGTTATTAATGGCATTTCAGTCGATGTCATTTTACTGTATTGTCGCATGGTATCCCTCTATTTTAATAAGTAAAGGGATTTCACCTGAAACAGCAGGATATATGTTGATGCTTAACCAGTTTGCGCAACTTCCGATGACATTTACATTCCCAATCATTGCGGCAAAAATGAAAAATCAGCGTCGACTTATCCAAATGATTACAATCCTATTTTTAATAGGATTCAGCTTATTATGGAGTCAGCATGTAATGTTACTCATTCTTGCGATGATATTTTCTGGTTTGGCAATTGGTGCGTGCTTTAGTTTGTGTATGACACTATTTTCAATACGGGCAAAAACGACGCAAGGCAGTATGCAACTCTCTGGATTTGGGCAGTCTGTCGGTTATTGGATTGCGGCGATAGGCCCCTTTTTAATGGGGGCGTTATATGACTATTCGAATAATTGGAATAGCGCCATAGTGATGTTTTTAATCATGACTGTGATCATCTGTTTAGTTGGACATTATGCCACGCGAGCGGCAGTGATAGAAGATGAATTCGGAAAACAATAATGTATAAATAGAATAATGGCCACTTTCCAAATCATTCCAATTTGTGAAAGTGGCGTTTTTTTATTGGGAGGCAGTGTCTTCATTTAAGAGGTCTTTAATATATCGTGTCATTTCTTCTTTCATAGAGGGGTCATTGAGCGCAAAATGTAAGGTTGTTTTGACAAAACCAATCTTTTCACCGACATCGTAACGCGTGCCGTCAAATTCATAAGCATACACAGAATCATCTTGATTGAGACGTTCAATGGCATCGGTTAATTGAATTTCGCCACCTGCACCGACATCTTGCGTGTCCAAATATTTGAAAATCTCAGGGGTCAGGACGTATCTTCCCATAATTGCTAAGTTAGAAGGCGCAGTTCCTGGAGCCGGTTTTTCTACGAACTGGCTTACTTCATAACGTCGGCCTTGTTTTGTTTTAGGTTCTACAATACCATAACGATGGGTTTCTTCGTATGGTACTTCTTGAACGCCTATAACAGACTTTTGTGTTACTTCATATTGCTCGATTAATTGCTGAATCGCAGGTGTTTCAGACTGAACAATATCATCACCTAATAAAACGGCGAAAGGTTCATCGCCAAAAAATTGTCGTGCGGTCCATATCGCATGTCCCAACCCTTTTTGTTCTTTTTGACGAACGTAAAAAATATTTGCTAAGTCGGTGGAGTGTTGGACTTTTTCAAGTAAATCTAACTTGCCTTTATCTTTTAAGGTGGATTCGAGTTCTTTTTGATTGTCAAAATGATCTTCAATGGCACGTTTATGCTTTCCAGTAACGATAATAATATCCTCGATGCCAGCTCGTGCCGCTTCTTCAACGATATATTGAATCGTAGGGGTGTCGAGAATAGGGAGCATCTCCTTTGGCATTGCCTTTGTGGCAGGTAAAAATCTTGTGCCTAGACCTGCAGCTGGAATGATTGCTTTCTTTATTTTTGACATAAAAAAATAGCCTCCTAGCTCAATCTTTGTCATTAATTCCATTATAGTATAAAACTATGAGAATTACTAAAGGGAGCTAGAAGGCATATCTTATTCTAAATCATTGAATAAAGAAGTCGGTTGTTTATAAATATGAATGACTTTGAGTTGTGTCGGTAGCACCTTAATTTCTAAGGGGCCATTATTAAAATCATGAATACAAATATTTTTTCTTAAATGTTGCGTTTGTTGAATGTCTTGAATATGTTGTATTGGAATGTAAGTTTGATCATCATATTGTATCAAATTCCGGATGTTCATTGTTTCATCATCATAAGTCCGAATAATGACCAAATGTTTATCTCGAATAAAATCACTTGAGAGTTGATAGTAGGTGGGTTCATTTTGAAATTCTCTTTGACCGCCTAGCGTATTTGGCGTCAAAAAGATTGTATAATCAATATCTGTTTGTTTGTACATCGTATGATGCTGAATTTTAATATAATTATCTGTAAAAGGATGTAACAACTCTGAGATGAATGGCAACATCGTTTGCATATGGCGTGCGGTCAAGTAACCAAACTCATTCGTGTCGTCTGTTACTAACGGGATATTCATCGAAGTAAATGTTGGTGCCGTATGCATCATAAAATGCAACCAATCGCTAGGTTGATGAATGATATTTTTGTAAAACAATTTTTCAAACGCTGTTGATGTCAACCCGATTAAGGATAATGATGGCACGGATTTTTGAAGAGATGGATAGCTCATCAATTGTTGCCATTCATGCGTCATATGTTGGAAAGAGGTACTCGCATGAAGCTCATCATTGATAAAGTCGTTCACATCAAAAGTGTAGCCTGATATGGTCGTATTAAGTTTTTGCGCTTCTTCTAAAAAAGCATTTCGGTGATGAATCACGTCATGTGAGACGAGTAATTCGACTTCATATGTGTGAAATACACGAGCTAAGCGTTCTGATAAATAATCGATATCTTTAAATGTTAAAAAGCGCATATCAAACAATACGTTAACTTTAGGCAGCGCATGAGTTAAGGTAGGAATGCAATGTAAGAGCTTTTTCACCCCGTTTAAAAATTGTACTTCGAGTAAGTCAAACTCATAAAGTGAAGCAATCTTAAAGCTAAAATGTAAATGATGTGCGTTCATAAATTGAATGAGATGTTCTAATTGCTGACCTTTATTATGGGTGAGTGTCACATGTGATGCTTCTTCAAAATATAAGTAGTGCGGTTGTTTGGCGAGAACGTCTTGCATCGAATCGAAAAATTGTTGATAATGCCATAAGTCCTCCAAGCGATTCAAAGCGACTCTTATTTTAGGTAATTTAAATCTTGAGGGCTGAAGGATGGCATCAAGATCCAATTGAACTTTAGCCCCTTGTGTATGCGCTACAAATTGTTGATAGAGTCGTTGGAAAATATCTGAATTTTTTTGATGTATGACTATTTTTGAATTAACATTGGCTTGTGTTTTTTTATAAGTATATGGACTTACGCCAATGTAGTTTTTAAATTGTTTAGAGTAATTACTGTAATTTGAAAATCCAAAGTTCTGCGCAATATCATAAATTGAGTCATTATTCCATAGTAAATGTGGTAAGGATAAACTTAGCTTTAAAGTGACGGTATAGCTTTTAAAATTAAACCCGAGTTGTTCATTAAATAATATAGAGATGTAAGATGAAGACACAAAAAAACGTTGTGCTAAATCTTGAAGGGTGATTTTTTGTTCAATCTTTTCATGAATAATATTAAGGACATTGATGAGCATGTCAGATTCAACATGCATGTGTGGTAAGTATACGTTATCACAAGGCATGTAGCATTCTTTTAACATCAATTGAATGAGCGTATGTAACGTCTTAGATTGGTGTTCTGGGTTGTCATATATTAGCATAGACTGAATGTGTTCACGGAGTTGTTCATGTGCGTACAGTTTTGTATCATCAAAAAAGCCATTCATAAAATTAGACTGAACATCCATTAATAAATGGAGGGGGAGTGTTACTTTTATTAAAGCTTTTGCATGATGAATTTTAACCAAGTCACTATGATTGATAATGGCAACTTGGTAATATTGTTCTTTATTTAATCCGTTATGTTGAATTTTTAACTTTCCATCGAGAGAAAAATACAATTCTACAGCATTAAAGCAACGATATGAATCTGATTGAAATTGTTCAAATAATTCAATATGAACGCTTTGCATGTATGTGACCTCACTTACTCAAAATGTATTCTTTTGGATGACGTAGTTTAAATTTTTGCTATAAATAATTTGTATTATAGGACTTAATATATTGAGAAACAATATTCTCTCTTTTATTTTAATTTTTTCAGTACTTATTGATATAATTAGACATATAAACTTGACGTTCAAGTTAAGATAAGGATTATTTATTAAATTTGGATATAAAAAATAGATATGGAACTTCTATACGGAATGATGGAAATTGAATTTTAGAATAATGTATCTAAAATTAAGTTTTTGATGTAAGATTAAAGGCATTTGAGGAATGAAAACGAAGTGCAAGATGTCTAGATTTTAGTTTGTATTTTATAGAGAAGGCAAATAGCGTATTAAAGTAATATTTATGCAGCGAATTAAAAGTGATTTCTACGAGAAACTATCGTTGCGTGTGGCTATTATATATCATCAACGCACAACATAAGGTGAAAATTAAGCATGTGGGGTGCTGATTTGAAAGTTGGGAAAGAGATAAGCGAGAGGAAATAGCTGTTTTAGTGAAAAAATAACGAATTGGGAACGGCCCCAATTCGTTATTTTTATTTGAGCCGGTTACTGTGCCATAATAGAACTGAAGTTACAATGACTAAAACGAGCGAAATCGCAATGACGATAATCCAAGATAAACCTGATTGCGCATCAATTGGTAACGGCACGTTCATTCCAAAAAAGCTGAAAACAAGTGTCGGTAATGTCAGTAACACGGTAAAAATAGTTAATGTTTGCATCGTAGTATTTAATTGGTTTGAGAGCAATGAAGCATAGGAATTTGTCATACTCTCAACAATACGTAAATACAATTCTGTTGTTTCTATCGCTTGTTGATGTTCATTTAAGACGTCTTCCAACAACTCATCATCTTCAGAAAATCGCTTTAAAGTGGATATTCGGTACAACTTTCGATGAGTTGAGGCATTTGTCTTGAGTGATGCAATAAAATAAACAAGGCTTTTTTCAATTTCACTTAAAAAGTAAAGACGTAGATTTGTGACACGCTTTTGTAATTTAACATCGACTTGCAAACGTTCTTTATTAAGTAAGCGTAGTGCACGGTTAAACTCAGAAGACATTTCGTATAATAAATTTAAAGCAAAACGACTTTTGAACTTGAGATTAATACGTTGATAGAGCAAATGATCAAAATAATCAAAGTTGCGACTACAAATGGTAATGATCACTCCTTTACCGATAATAATCCCTAAGGGGGCAGTATGGTAACTTTTAATTTCATATTGATCATCTTTTAAAATAGGAAAGTCGCTAATAATAAGTGAATATCCGCTTTCATCGTTTTCAATACGTGAACTTTCCTCACTATCGAGCGCATCTTCTAAAAAGTCTTTTGGAAACGGAAAGTATTCTAATAAGGCCTGACTTTCCTCTTGCGTAGGTTTAACGACGTTAATCCATTGGGCATGAGACCATTCACTTGTTTCCACAATAGATAAATCTTCATTGTTACGATAGGCTTTAATCATGAGTGTCTCCTTCTTCATGGTTTGATTTTAAGTGACGTATATCTTGAAAGCCTTGCCTCACTTCTGCAAAGCCTTCCATTATGTCGTACCAATTCTCACCACGGGCATTTTTTATCTTTTTAAATAACTCACTTTGAGCTTGGTTTAACTTTGCAATCAATGCTTTACCTTTTTCTGTAGGATATAAACATTTTAGTCGTCGATCCCTAATATCAGGTTCTTCGTAAATCAAATCACTTTCTTTTAATAACTTTAATGTCGCATGTGAACCTTGTTTTGAAATCTCTAAGTTCTCAAGTAGTTTTTTAATTGTAATCCCTGGAAGTTTATTAATGAAAAACAAAAAGCGGTGATGTTGTCGGCTTAAACCGTATTCCTTAATGATATCATCCGCAGTTTCTGTAAAAGTCATATAGGCATAATAAAATAATAAGAGTTCATAATCATTTTGTTGGCTCATAATCGACGTCCTTTTTTTCGATAATGATTTTATTATAATGGAGTTTACGCTTGGTGTCATGGTAAAGTCGTAGGATTTTTGATTTTGGATTGTGTATTTTATGTAACTAATGTAAACTCAAAAGATGTGTCATATTTATAGTAAATTGTTAGTTAAGACGAATGACTTCACATTATTAGTGGCATAATCCACGCAATGTAATCATTTTTTACGTAATCTTAACATTAAATTTACAAATATAAGCGATAATCGAACTATAAAGCTTAATAGAGGTGAAATAATGGAAATGTCGGTTATGGAAGTCATCTTTTCCTTTTTAGGCGGTTTAGGGATTTTCCTTTACGGTTTAAAAGTTATGGGAGATGGGCTTCAAGCTTCAGCAGGAGATAGGCTACGAAATATTTTAAACAAGTTTACTTCGAATCCTATATTGGGTGTCATCGCAGGGATTGTAGTAACAGTTTTAATTCAAAGTAGCTCAGGAACAACAGTGATAACAATTGGACTCGTCACAGCAGGTTTTATGACATTGAAACAAGCCATAGGGGTCATTATGGGCGCCAATATTGGTACGACTGTCACAGCTTTTATTATTGGTATTGATTTAGGAGAATATGCAATGCCAATATTAGCACTTGGAGCTTTCTTAATCTTTTTCTTCAAACGATCTAAAGTGAACAATATCGGCCGCATATTATTTGGTTTCGGTTCTTTATTCTTTGGTTTAGAGTTTATGGGCGGTGCTGTAAAACCTTTAGCAGAGTTAGATGGATTTAAGCAATTGATGCTGGATATGTCGTCTAATCCATTACTTGGAATATTTGTGGGTACGGCATTAACAGCCGTCGTTCAAAGTTCAAGTGCAACGATTGGTATTTTGCAAGAGTTCTACCAACAAAACATGATCAGCTTAGATGCTGCGATCCCTGTGTTATTAGGAGATAACATTGGTACAACGATTACAGCCGTACTAGCAAGCTTAGCAGGCTCACTTGCAGCAAAGCGTGCTGCATTCGTACATGTTATTTTCAACGTGATTGGTGTCATCATCTTTTCAATCTTTTTACCTATCGTCACCCATCTGGTTGGGTTGTTACAAGAAACGTGGCATTTAAAACCAGCTATGGCAATTGCTTTTGCGCACGGTGCATTCAACGTGACAAATACATTAATTCAATTGCCGTTTGTGGCAGTGCTTGCATGGATTGTTACTAAGATTGTTCCAGGTAAAGATATTACTGAAGACTATAAACCGCAACATTTAAATAAAGACCTTGTTTACCATGCGCCTGGCGTGGCTTTACAAGAAACACAAAAGGAACTACAAAATGTAGGGAATATTGTGACTTCAATGTTTGATGACGTGAAACATACGTCAAAAGTTGACAAAAAGCTTGTCAAAAAACTAGAACAAAAACATCAAGCGGTTGAAACCATCAACGACAGTATTCGCAGTTATCTCGTTCGAATTTCGACTAAAGATATCAATAAAGGAGATGTCGAACGCTTAGCCGTGATGTTTGATGTGAATCGCTCAATTTTAAAAGTGGCCGATTTGATTAAAGAGTATGTTGAACAAATTGACCGCAAACATCAAAAAGAGATTTATTTAACAGATGATGCGCAACGTGGCGTTGAAAAGTTACTGCATCATGTTACGGAATCTTTTGATAAATCGATTGAAATGCTAGACGTCTATGACACAACGAAAAAAGATGAAATCGTCGAGCGCAGTCGAGAATCATTTAACATTGAACATAAATTACGTAAAGGGCACATTAAACGTCTGAATCGTGGGGAATGTTCGACTGATGGCGGTTTAATCTACATCGATATGATTGGAGTATTAGAACGTATCGGTTACCATTCACGAAATATTTCTGAATCATTAGTAGGATTAAATGATGACGTACCTACAGATGAAGAAATTGCGACACATGAAATATAAAATTTCAAGAGACTTGACTCACAAAAAGTGAGGCCAAGTCTCTTTTTTACAATTCTTTGAACGTTATTAAAAGTTATTGTTTTCAATAAAGGGTTTGATAAAATTGTGCTTATGTGAACTTTAAGGGGGGGTAAGATGAAGCATTTTCAAATGTACATAAAAGGGTTGCTTTTTGTGTTTATGCTCGTTTTTGGGATAGGAGGGCAATTCAATGTCGCGTCCGCGCATGCATCACTTGAACATGCAGAACCGTCAGAAAAAGCCGTTGTCTCTTCTTCACCAAAAGAAATCAAACTTGAAATGAGCGAACCGGTCAATATGACCTATACACATCTAACGCTGTACAATGATCGAGGAAAAGAAATCAAAGCGATTCAACCCAATGAAAAAAACTATTCCAAGGTGATTACGTTTTCCACAGAGGAATTACAAGAGGGGACTTATCTTGTGGAATGGGAAACGGTGGCACAAGATGGGCATGATATGAAAGGACACTACCTCTTTTCAGTGGGGCATGAGACGGCCTCTTCAGTTGAGCCGACCTCTTCGCTTTTAACGGATACAACATTTTGGTGGGGCGCCATGCGTTTTATTTTGCAAAGTCTCTTACTCGTACTTGTGGGATTCCATGCTGTGAATCGTCTCATGGAAAGACAAGAATTACCAACTTATTCCATCAAATCTCGTGCGATGACGTGGATTTTATTTATGGTGACCTTAGCCACAGGAATTTTGTATTTAATGACGTTACCGCAACAAGTGATTAATGAGATTCTGACGCTTAATTTTGGCACGTGGAAACAATTTCCATTTATTATTTCAGTCGTTGCGCTTATGACACTCATCATTTTATACGCTTTACGGAATATGGAAAAAATTTGGTATGATTTGATGCCGATTTTAATCATCATAGCGATGGCGATTTCTGGACATGTTTGGGCGCAAACGTATCCGATATATTCCATTCTTATTCGCTCATTGCACCTATTTGCAATAGCGTTATGGTTAGGGAGTTTAGTCTATTTAGTATTTTACATATTTGCACGACATCGTCATTCATATGTACTAATTTTGAAAGATATTTTATTTAAACTCAACGTGACTGCAGTGACAACGATTATTTTAACAGGTTTACTCATGACGTTAGATTTAACGTCTTTACCACGTTTATTAAGCCATTTCTCGACGTATAGTGGTTTATGGTACACAAAACTTATCGTGACTTTTGTGATGATGGCACTAGGAGGCTTCCAAACGTTTAAAGTCATGAAAAATAAAAAATCCATACATGGGCCATTACTCTATATTGAACTCGGATTAGGAATACTTTTAATTCTTGTCGGCGTTGTGATGAGTCAAATTGAGATTTTATAAATGAAGAGGTGGACAAATTGAAAAGTTTAAAGATGATTGGTAGTACTATTTTTGCGAGTATTTTATTAGGGACATTTTCTCAAGCGGAAGCGCATGTGACGTTAAATCCAAACCAAAGTGAACCGGGATCATATGATGAATATAACGTGCGTGTTCCAGTTGAACGCTCAGTGCCAACGACGAAACTTGAACTAGAAGTCCCAGATGAGCTCTCTTTATCTAGTGTAGAACCTGTACCAGGTTTTAAACATTCTTTTAAAAAAGACAAAAAAGACAATATTAAAAAAGTGACATGGGAAGCGACGGGAAAAGGAATTGGAGAGCATGAACATGTCGATTTTCCTATTGTGGTTGCTAATCCCGAAAAAGAAGGCGAGTATAAATGGAAAGCTATTCAAACATATAAAGATGGTAAACAAGTAAAATGGGTCGAAGATAATCCGGATAGTGAGCATCCGGCTCCCGTAACGGAAGTTAAAAAAGGAAGCGGTGATGGCAGCGGGCATTCACATCATCAGGAAGAAGAGACCAAAGCACAATCACAAGCGGTTAGTCCAGCACTGTGGATCGTTTCAATATTAGCCTTAATTTTATCGCTAGTAGCCTTATTTAAACGTTATTTACCTAGAAATAAAGACAAATAATTGACATTGACACGTCTTTGGGGAGTCGTCATAATGAATGTGAATAAGATTGGAGTTGAATCCTAAATGAAACGTATTTTGTACACATTCATGTTTTATACGACACTCGGCTTACTAAGCGGTTTTGCGTATCGTGAAATTACAGTTCATTACAATTTTACGGGTGACACACAGATGAGTGTTATGCATACCCATCTACTCACATTAGGAATGTTTATGTTTTTAATGTTAATCCCTATCGAAAAACTCTTTAAAATCAGTAGTTATTATCTGTTTAATTGGTTTTTCATCATTTATAATATCGGGGTACTTGTGACGGTAGGCATGCAGTTTACAAAAGGATTTATGCAAGTTTCGCACCAAACCATATCACCAAGTCTTGCTGGTTTTGCAGGCATCGGACATGTCACAATTACAGCAGGATTTATTTTGTTGTTCTTTTTATTAAGACAAGCGATTTTAACAGAACCTCGTGACGGCGAACCTCTCGTAAAACGAAAAAAGAAGAAAAAATAATGATGAAACATGAGAAAGCGTGGCACAGACTTCTTATCCAAGAGGTTTGTGTCACGCTTTTTTTGAAAGTAGATGAAATTTTAAGAATGGTATGTATAATGATAAGACATTCCTCTTGAGAGAGGTTCAGTCAAGCGAAAGCCAAATTGTGCGTATAAATTTTCAGCTGGATGATCTGCGATGAGGCTAACATAGGTGCCGGGAAGCTTAATGTTGTCGATATAGTTCATGATGTCTTGCATGATTTGTTTGGCATAACCGTGACCTTGATAATGGGGATGCACCGCAATATCGATAATTTGAAAAGCTGTGGCGCCATCTCCAATAATACGTCCCATTCCGATGAGTTGTGTATCGTCATAAAGCGTTACCGTATGCCAAGCGTGTTGTAGACCTATTACCGCTGCCTCAAGACTTTTTTCACTGAGCCCGCATACTTTACGTAAAGCGCAATAATCTTCTGGCATTGGAATGTGGTGGGTAAGCTGTACCGACATTGTTAATCCTCTCCTTTATTTAGGTAAAAATGCTTTGTTAGCCTGTTTGAAAACAGGGTTATGGCTAGACACATAACCTTCTTTTGGGTCTTGTGGGCTAATATAATTTTTAGCGCTATTCGCCGCATGACCGGCATCACTAAAGGCACTTGTGATGAGATGAATTTTTGCTGGGTGTTGTAAAATATCGCCACATGCAAAGACACCGTCAATATTGGTTTTAGAGTTGCCGTGACCTTGAATATAAGTGTGATCTACCATATTAATTTTGAGTGAAGCCTCGTTCAATAACTCGAGTTGGCGATCAAAACCATGGCTAATAATCACTTCGTCAGCTTGGACTTTTATCTTTTCCCCTGTGAACAGGTGCGTTAACGTAACCTTCTCAATCAAATGGGAAGCGTTTGATGGGCTTTCTAAGTCGGTAATCATCATATTCGAATGACATTTCACCTTTAAAGACTTCAAATTTTGCATCGTCGCTTCATGACCGGAGACGTCGTTACGCCGATAGACCAATGTGACTGATTGCGCAATAGGTGCGAGTGCTTCTGCCCAATCAAGCGCTGTATTGCCTCCTCCAGAAATCAAGACGTTTTTGCCTCTGAAATGCTCATATCGAGGGACTACATAGTGTAAATTCATGAGTTCAAATCGATGGGCATGTTCAATTTCAAGGCGCTGGGGCTTAATAATCCCAGCACCAATCGCAATGATGACAGATTTTGAAGTATAAACTTTCCCAGATTCAGTGACGACTTCAAAATGATGCTCGGCCATTTTTCTTATATCAGTGACTTTTGTTTCTAAAATAACTTCAGGATTGAAATGTAGCCCTTGTTCAATAATATCTTGTGTAATGGCTTCACATGTTTTAGGTGCCACACCCCCAATATCCCAAATTATTTTTTCGGGGTATAAGCGCATTTTTCCGCCTAGTTTCTCTTGAGCGTCAATGATTTGCACGTCCATTCCACGTAATCCTGCGTAAAAACTGGCATATAAACCAGCAGGGCCGCCCCCGATAATTGTGACATCTTTCATAATGATTCCCTCATTTCTTATAGTGCTTTTATTATCTTATAAATGAGAATAATTATCAATGAAGAGACTAAAAAAGCATCTGCCTACTTCACCCGAAAGTGAAAGGCAAATGCTTTGTCTAATTATTTTTGTGCAGATTGACCACGTAAATCCGCCTCAATTTGTTCTAAGCTGCGACCGCGTGTTTCCGGTAAAAACTTCATTACAAAGAAGAATGCAATAATACCAATAACAGCAAAGATGAGGAAGACTTGTTGGACGTTTAAAACACTGCTGATAATTGGGAACAAGTAAGCTACGAGTAAACTTCCGATAGATAACACAAGTGCTGCAATCCCTGTTGCCGCACCACGTGCACGCATTGGGAATAACTCTGGTAACATTACCCATAATACTGGACCCCAAGAAAGGCCAAAGAACACGATAAATAACGCTAAGCAAACAATGATAATCCATACGGAAGCATCAACGCCTAAAAGCCAAATCAGTAAACTCATCGCTAATAATGAGAAGACCATGCCTAAGTTACCCATCATTAACAATTTCTTACGGTCAATTTTATCAATGATTAAAATCGCTACAATTGTAACGAGTACATTCACTACACCGATACCTACAGTACTTAAAATAGATGCGGAGTCACCGAGACCCGCTTTATGGAAAATCGTCGGTGCATAGTGAATAATCGCATTAATTCCAATCAATTGTTGAAGTAAAGCAAACACAGAACCAATAATAATTGTTGTACGTAACCATGGTGATTTCAAGACATCCCAAGTGCTTTCTGAAATAGAACTGATTTTTTTCATGTTCGCAATTTCGATATCGATTTCATGATCAGGATATGTGAGTTTCATCACATCACGTGCTGCTTTTTCTCCACGTTTTTCTAAAAGCCAACGTGGACTTTCAGGCATAAAGATAACACCTATCATTAAGATTAAAGAAGGGACGACAGCTAAACCTAACATCCAACGCCACGCTTCAAAGGGTGATAATGCATAGTTGACGAGGTATGAAGATAAAATCCCAATCGTAATCATAAGTTGGTTTAATGAACTTAAAGAGCCACGCGCATCGGTTGGCGCAAGTTCAGATAAATACACAGGAACAATAGCTGTTGAACCCCCAACAGCGAGTCCAATAATGAAACGACCTAAAACAACGATTTCAACCGTTGGTGCTAAAGCGAGGACGAGTGTGCCAACAATAAAAATGATAGAAATTATAAAGACAAGACGACGACGTCCTAATTTTTCTGATAAGGGTCCGCTAAATCCGGAACCAAAAATAGCACCAAATAACATTGAAGCAACCACGAGTCCTTGCATACTTGGTGTTAACGGAATGTCATTTTTCAAATACAATAACGCCCCTGAAATGACGCCCATATCATACCCATAGAGCAATCCGCCTAAAGCTCCAATAAAGAATATAAGCTTTTTATTGATTTTCATCAGGTAACCTCCAATTAATTCAGTATGGATATAAGTATACGCTTTCAACAATAATACGTAAATTATAATTTTCCAACATATGAGAATAATTAGTGTTTTATTTTATCGAATTTATGACAATTGAAAACGCTAAAAATAAATACTTTCGTTTGTTAGATGTATGAAATGAAAAAGTGAAACACAAATGATATTAAAAGTGCCCTCAAAATAAGTTATGAAAACCAATGATGAGGGCAAATATACGTGGTTTAAGTTGTCATTTTAATGACAATACGACCATGGACTTGATTATCTTTTAATGCTTGGAGATGTGTTTCTAGCTCTTCAAAAGGTACAACTGTTTTTATATCATGTAACTGTTGTGGTTTTAAATCAGTAGCTAAGCGGCGCCATAGAAGAAGACGACGTTTCATTGGGAAATTCACTGAATCAACACCTAATAGTTTCACGCCGCGTAAAATGAATGGGAATACAGAACTTTGGAAATCTACACCACTTACATTCCCGCTTAATGCAATCGCACCATGGGGTAAAACATGTTTTAAACATTCTCCTACAGTAGGCCCCCCTACTGGATCGACAATCGCTTGCCATTGTGATGATTGAAGCGGTTTGTCTGTAACTTCTTCTAAACGGTCGATGACTTCACGTGCACCGAGTGATTTTAGCCAATCATACTGTTCAGTTTGACTTGAGCTTGCGGTCACTTTATAGTTTAGCGCATTGAGCATCATTGTAGCGAGCGCACCGACGCCTCCAGTTGCACCTCGGACAAGCACAGGGCCACCACCAGAAGTGATTTTATTATCTTCTAATAATTGAATCGAAACGGCTGCAGTAAATCCTGCCGTACCGATAATCATCGCTTCTTCTAATGTCAGTCCTTTTGGAAGTGGCACAAGCCAATCTCCTTTTACACGTGCGATTTCACTATATCCACCCGCATGCGCAACACCTAAATCATATCCAGTAGCAATGACTTCATCACCTTCTTTAAATGACGGATGATGTGAATCAATGACAACCCCGGCAAGGTCGATACCCGGAATCATCGGGTAATTGCGAATGATTTTGTTATCATTTTGTACTGATAACATATCTTTATAATTTAAACTTGAATAATGCACCTGAATCGTTACGTCACCTTCAGGCAAATCAGACATGGTTAATGTTTTAAAGGAACCTTTGATATTTCCGTTTTGCTCATTTAATACATAAGCTTTAAATGAATATGTCATAAGTAACCCCTCTCAAATTTTTACTTTCACACTTTACCATTTAAAATAGTGTATGACAACGATGTTGCAACATAATTTACTTTCGAATATAGTTAGGCAAAAGAATGAAGGGGATGAAAACATGGATTTTAAAATTAGAAAAGTAGAAACACATGAGATTGAAACATTAAGAAGGGTCAGTATAGAAACATTTCATGAAACTTATGCTGAAGATTATGATGAAAAATTATTTCAAGACTATTATCAAGATGAAATGTCGCACGCACAATTGTTAAAAGAATTGGAAAACCCACAATCTGTGTTTTATTTTGTATTGTACCAAGAGGAGATTGCCGGTTATTTCAAAATCAATATTGGAGAAGCACAAACAGAACCTTTTGGGGTAGATTATGCAGAACTACAAAGAATTTATTTATATCCCTCATTTCAACGTATGAAGTTAGGCCAATATATGTTTGAACAAGTAAAACAAATCGCAAAACAACTCCATAAAACCTACTTATGGTTAGGAGTGTGGAGTGAAAATCATGCAGCTATCGCATTTTATGAAAAACAAGGACTGACGAAAATAGGGGAACACGAGTTTAAAATGGGGGACCACGTAGACATTGATTGGACGATGGCACTTAAATTGTAAAAGTCTTCAGATAAATTTATAAAAAAATGTTATAATACAAACGAAAGTAATTTTTTTATCATAAAGGAGGCACAATGTTGTGAAAAAATGGTTAGCAAGTTTTATGGCACTGTCTTTGATTCTAGCTGCGTGTGGTCAAACCGATGACGATGAGACAAAGAAAAATGATTCCTCTTCATCTAAAACGGAACAACATCCATCTAAAGACCATTCAAAAACTAAGGATAGTAAAGACAAAACAACAAATGAAAAGGCGACATCTCAAGAAGATGAAAATCAAGCAACTTCTGATAGTTCTGGTCACCAAGAAACAACGCAAAGCAACTCCAGTTCTCCTCAGTCCACACAAGACAATCAAAATATGAATCGCCCAGAACAACATCAATCAAATTCTAACGCTTCAAATCAAGAGAATACACAACAGGGTCAATCCTATGTGGCGCCTTATCACGGACAAAACGTTGTTCCTGTGGCACAAAATTTAGCGCAAAATCCTGTAAATCAACAACAAGCATTAAAACAACTTCCGAATTTCCAAACCTCATTAGATGTTGCACAAAAAGAAGTGACAGCTTTAAATGGACAACAAAATCCGTACAATGATTATGCCATTCAAAGCGAAGGTGGAAAATATCATTATATTTTTAGCTTTTTAAATCAATCGCAACCCGGAACATATATGATTGTTACCGTCGATCAATCTGGAAATCCTCGTATTATTGATCCTGCATATCGTCAATAATATTGGAAACAATCTTAACAACGGGGAAGGATATTTCATCTTTCCTCGTAATTTTACATATCGCTCTATACTTGAGGGTGTCGTTTTAAAGGAAAAGAAGGGGGAGCATTGGGCATTTTCAACGTTGCCAATCTAAAATATTAAGCAAGTTACAGGTACTTTTTACACGTTCCATTCTAAATTAATTGAATTGTAAAAATAGTGTAAAAAGGGGCTAAAAAAATGCCTTCAACCTATTGAATTGTGTACAAAGCAATGGTATATTCTATATGTGAAATAATTCACATTAAAAAGTAAGTAATGACACAAATATAAAACAAAGGAAGATGATTTAGGATGTTAGTTCACAGTTATGATCCATTTCAAAACCTTGCAATTTCTGCATTAATTGCAAGTATCCCCATTATACTATTTTTACTATGTTTAACCCTATTTAAAATGAAAGGGATTTACGCAGCGATTACAACATTAGCTGTTACAATCGTTATCACATTATTTATATTTAAACTTCCAGTAGGCAATGTCTCTGGTGGTATTATTGAAGGTTTCTATCAAGGTATTTTACCTATCGGTTTCATCGTAATGATGGCAGTTTGGTTGTATAAGTTAACGACAGCAACGGGTCAATTTTCTGTCATTCAAGATAGTATTACGGCGATTTCCGAAGACCAACGTATTCAATTATTACTTATCGGTTTTGCCTTCAACGCATTTTTAGAAGGTGTTGCTGGTTTCGGTGTGCCGATTGCGATTTGTGCCGTATTATTAATTCAATTAGGATTCAAACCATTACAAGCAGCGATGCTTTGTTTAGTGGCAAATGGTGCTGCAGGTGCTTATGGTGCGATTGGTATACCAGTAGGTGTTGTTGACACATTAAATTTACCTGGTGGCATTACAGCATTAAGTGTGTCTCAAGCCTTAAACTTAACATTACCTATTTTAAGTATTGTAACACCATTCTTATTAGTCTTTATTATTGATGGTTTTAAAGGCATTAAAGAAACGCTCCCTGCAATTTTAGTCATGGTCATTCCATTTGTAGCGTTGCAAATTATTTTCAACCAATTTTTAGGACCTGAACTCGTAGATATTATTCCACCACTTGCAGCAATGGGTGCGTTGGCTTTATTCTCTAAAAAGTTCCAACCGAAACACATTTTCAGACTCAATGAAAACGAACAACATACAACGACAAAACATGCTTTCAAAGACATTGTATATGCATGGAGTCCATTTATCATATTAACAATTTTAGTATTAATTTGGAGTTCTAAATCTTTCAAAGGTTTATTCCTTGAAGGTGGCGCACTCTCGTTCTTAAACATTCAATTTCCAATTCCTGGCACAATGAATGATGTGACAAACCAACCTGTCATGTTAACATTTAACATCATTGCACAAACAGGTATGGCCTTATTAATTGCAGGTATTATTACGATTTTACTTTCAAAACAAGTGAATTTTAAACAAGCGTTCTCTCTATTAGGAGAAGCATTTAAAGAATTATGGTTACCAATTCTTACAATTTGTTTTATTTTGGCAATTGCCAAATTAACAACATACGGTGGTTTAACAAGTGCAATGGGACAAGCGATTGCTAAAACAGGTGCCGTCTTCCCATTCTTATCACCTATTTTAGGATGGATTGGGGTATTTATGACAGGTTCTGTTGTGAATAACAATGTTCTGTTCGCACCAATTCAAGCTTCAGTAGCACCGCAAGTGGGTACGAGTGGTGCATTACTTGTAGGGGCTAACACAGCGGGTGGTGCGATTGCGAAATTAATTTCACCACAGTCTATAGCGATTGCCACAGCAGCTGTTAAAGAGGTTGGTCAAGAATCAGCATTATTGAAAATGACACTTAAATACAGTGTAGGTTTACTCGTCTTCTTCTGTATTTGGACACTGATCTTATCTTTCTTCCTTAGCTAATTAAAAAAGGGTTCGGACAATGATTCGTCCGAGCCCTTTTTGGCTCTCTGTCAAATTGAACTGGTCATATTAAATTAAGGAGTTAGGCAATGATGGATTGCTTAACTCCTTTTTTCGTTATGCGAGCATAACGTCTTGAACATTTATGCCATGACATAATCAATGACTTTTTTGAACTGATGATAAATATGGTCTGGTGAATAATATTCTACGGTTTTATAAGCATTTGAAAGGACAGGTCCAATTTGTCTAGCATGATGCATCTCAATGACTTCAAGTATTTGATGCGCAAGTTTTTCGGTGCGCTTTGCCGGCACGAGAAACCCATTTTGGCGATGTGTGATGAGCGACTCAGGACCAGTATTGCCATCAAAACTGATGACGACGCTTCCTTGATTCATCGCTTCTAAAATCGTCATGCCGAAACCTTCATTTCGCGAGGGCACTACTGTAATTTTACTCATTGCGATTTTCGTACTTAATTGATCGGTCGTAGATTTGAGAAAAATTAAATCTTGTAATTGGGCGTAGCCGATATGTTGCGCTAATGCTTCTTTTTCTTTACCATCTCCGTAAATATCTAACGTATAGCCATAATCTCTTAGCTCATCTTGAATGTTGTAGATGGCATCTACTAATAAATCAAACCCCTTTTCGTATTCAAAGCGCCCAGCAGCTATAATTTTGTTCTCTTTCATTAATTTGAGACGCTTTTCATCTATCATGTTGGAGACGACAAAAATAGGGGTATTGACGGAAGATTGATAACGTTGTCGATCACTTTCAGTTAATGTCGTCACGGCATCTAATCGTGCATAGCTTTCTTTAATTTTTAATTTAAGCGCAGCCGAATGCGCATCGAAGTTCATATGTTCCATCCCAATCGTTTTTTGAGAGGTATGGGCATATTGGGCAATTAACAGATTATGACTAGGACGCGTACCGACTAAAATATCACTTTGGTGATGTTGAATCGCAGAGATGATTTTTTTCTCAACATAGCTAGAATACTGCTCGAAGCCTGGCTCAAGCTGGGTTAAAATTTTGGGCTTAAGAAGAGGGGTATATTTACGAATACGGTTGGCGAGAAGCGGTATCGTGTTACGTGGATGAAGTTGATAATTGACAAGCGTTTGAACTTTCACACGTTCATCTAAAGGAAAATAAGGCTTAGATTTATTGCAGAATATAGAAATAATCGTGACCTTATGACCTTGTCGCACTAATTGATTCGCTAGATTCGTAATTGTTTTTACAGTGCCACCGACCGCATAAATATTATGCATTAAAAAAGTGATAGACTTCATGACGCATCCCTCAATTTGTATATTTTAAGCTTATTATAGCATGCATAATTTCATAGGTGATAATAAAGTGCGATTAAATTGTATTGAGGGATATATAAAGATAAGCTTGCCTTTTTAATTTACCAGAATAGGTATATAATAAAGTTAATGCATGATAAAATAAAAAGACAATAGGGGCATTCGTTTTGTCCATATAGGGATCACTTTGTGAAAGCGAGCAAGCACACAAATGCGCCTTTTAAGCTGAAAACGCGTTTTATATAGCGATTCACAAGGTTTGAACCATAAGGGGACAAATGATGACTAAGATTCAAAACATGATGATAAAAAGGGGGACTGGATTGTTGTGGAAAATTTACATAACAAGACAGATGTAGTACTTATCGGCGGAGGCATTATGAGTGCTACATTAGGTGTATTATTCAAAGAATTACAACCAGAATGGGACATCAATGTATTTGAAAGATTAGACAGTTGTGGTAAAGAAAGTTCAAATGTATGGAATAATGCAGGGACAGGACACTCTGCTTTATGTGAGTTGAACTACACAAATGAAATGCCAGACGGCACGATGGATATCAAAAAGGCAATTAAGGTCAATGAACAGTTTCAAATTTCTAAACAATTTTGGTCTTACCTTGTTAAAGAAAATAAATTGAAAGATCCACGTGCTTTTATCCGTCCAGTACCACATATGAGTTTCGTCACAGGGGATAAAAATGTTGCGTTTTTAGACGCTCGCGTCAAAGCATTAAAGGAAAATGTCCTGTTTAGTGGTATGGAAATCACTAAAGACAGAGACACCTTACAACAATGGGTGCCATTAATGATGGAAGGTCGCTCAGATGAGGAGCCAGTCGCTGCAACACGTGATGAATCAGGGACGGATGTAAACTTCGGCGCATTAACAACTCAATTAATGCAACAACTGAAAAATAAGGGCGGATCTTTATATTATGAGCACGAAGTTCAAACATTAAAACAAAATAAAGATGGCTCATGGCGCATCAAAATTAAAGATTTAAAAGAAGATAAAACCTTCACTGTAGAATCCCGTTTTGTTTTTATTGGCGCTGGGGGTGCAAGCTTACCATTATTACAAAAAACACATCTTCCAGAGTCTAAACATATCGGTGGCTTCCCAGTAAGTGGCTTATTCCTTGTTTGCAAAAATCAGTCGATAGTGAACCAACATAAAGCAAAAGTATATGGCAAAGCTAAAGTCGGCGCACCGCCAATGTCTGTGCCACATTTAGATACAAGATACATTGATGGTGAGCGCGCCCTCTTGTTTGGACCTTTCGCTGGTTTTTCACCAAAATTTTTAAAGACTGGATCTTATTTCGATTTAATCAAGTCAGTAAAACCAAACAATTTAGGCACGATGTTTGCAGCAGGTGCTAAAGAAATGGGCTTGACTAAGTATCTTATTCAACAATTGATGTTAAGTCACTCAGAACGTATCGAAGAATTGCGTGAGTTTGTTCCTGAAGCAAAAGAAGAAGACTGGGAAGTTGTTGTGGCGGGTCAACGTGTTCAAGTGATTAAAGATACAAAAGATAAAGGTAAAGGGACATTACAATTTGGAACTGAAGTCATTACATCTGAAGATGGCACGCTTGCGGCATTACTTGGGGCTTCTCCAGGTGCATCAACAGCTGTTGCAGTCATGCTAGATATTCTGCAACGTGCATTTAAAGAAGAGTTCAAGCAATGGGAACCTAAAATTAAGGAAATGGTGCCATCATTTGGAAAAGAGTTAACAAATGAAGTAGAACTTTTCAAATCTTTAAATCATGAAATTTCTCAACAACTTAAATTAAATGAAAAAGGTAGTTTATTAAGTTAAACCTCCCATAAATAATACGAAAGCGTGATTTACGGCACGCGCAATGAGAAAGCCATCCAAATTTATCAGAACATAAATTTGGATGGCTATTTTATATTATTTTAACAAAGGAAGTGTTAATGTGAACGTCGTGCCTTCTGATGGACGACTTTGAACAGTGACCGTTCCATGATGGTGCTTCATAATATCTTGGGTAATGGCCAATCCTAAACCATTACTATCTGTGTGCGCTGAAGATTTATAAAAACGTTCAAAAATATGAGCTTGTGTTTCTTCAGTTATTCCTGGTCCATCGTCGGTGATGGTAATGACGGCTTGATTAAATGTATCTTTGAATAAATTAATTTCGATAGTTCCTTCCTCTTCTGTATACTTAATGGCATTGCGCACAATGTTTTCAATGGCCTGAATAATTAATCGTTCATTACCTCTTAAGTGGACAGGCATTAGATCATGCATTAAAACGATATTTTTGTAATCTAGCATGTATGAGGCATGTTGGATAATATCTAAAATGACGGTTTTAAGGTTGATGTCATCGTCAAATGTCAAATGCGCATCGTTATCTAATTCGGATAATAAGAGTAACTGACGCGTGAGTTGACTGAGACGATGCGTTTCGTCATAAATTTGTTTGATATATTGCGCACGTTGCGTTTTAGACGATACAGATTGAAGCTGACCGAGCAAATGATGAATATGTGTTAAAGGTGTTTTAATTTCATGTGAGACATTTTGCACAAAATGTTGGCGCATATCATCAAGCTGTTTTAAAGAAAGGCGCATGGAATCAAAATGACTTTGTAGAACGCCAATTTCATCTTGACGTGTTTTGGCGATAGGGGTTTTAAAATCCCCATCCATCATACGTTGCGTCGCAAATTTGAGTTGTTTGACGGGTTTTACGATGAAGTAGGTAGACCAAACGACAAGACTCATTGAAAATAAAATAAGCAATAGTAACAACACAAATAAGAAGATACGAAACTCTCCTAAAGCATGGCCCACATCTTGACGCATAAACACAGCATACGTTTTATTTTTAGTATGAAACGAGGTGCCCACCGTATTACGCGTTTCATTATCAAAAAAACCGGTAATGACAGGGTTAAAAGGACGCTCTTTAATCCCATGATAATCTTGGCCTATTAACACTTGGTCTACGGCCCTAGCATCTAAATTGTCCTTACGAAACGGCTGACCGTAAAATCGGCTTTGATGATGGGTATCATAAACTTTTAATTGATAGTTGAGTTGACCTAAAAGCTGAAAATATGCATCTAACTCTTTTTCATTAGAAGCGCGATCATAATCATGTGCATGTTGGAGTGTCCTCATTAACTTTGCATCATTTTTTTCTTTTAACTCAAAATGATAATAAATGTTACTAAGTAAAAAACTGGCTATAGCGCTAATGATCATTACCGTAATCGTGTATAGTGCAACGCGTGAGTATAAGGATTTAAGCATCGGCATTCACCTTATACCCGAGGCCACGCACGGTTTCGATATGTACGTTCGCGCCTAATTTTTTTAAGCGTGTGCGTAGACGTTTGACATGTACATCGACGGTACGCGTATCCCCTTCATAATCAAATCCCCAAATTTTTTCAATTAACGTTTCTCTTTCAAACACTTGGCGTGGATAAGATACAAGTAAACTTAATAACGCAAACTCTTTATTCGGGAGGATCATCCCTCTATTATTCACTTTGACTTCAAGTTGTTTTTGATCAATTTCAAGATTGCCTAAACGTAAATAGACATGCGTTTGAATTTGATAACGACGCAAAACAGCTTTTATTCTGAATAAAAGTTCTGCCACTTCAAAAGGTTTGGTGACATAGTCATCAGTACCTGCTAAAAAAGCACGCTCTTTATCGGTTAGAGCGTCACGCGCAGTAAGCATAATGACAGGATAATTATAGTCATATTTCAATATTTTACATAATTCGAACCCATCCATATGGTCCATCATGATATCAACAATGGCAATGTCTATGTCATGATGCATCACATAGGCTTCCGCTGCCTCACCACTCGGTTGAGTAACGGCGTGATAACCTTCTTTTTCAATATGCGATGCGACATATTCTAGAATTTCAGGGTCGTCATCGACAATAAGGCAAGTGACTGACATCGGTTGCTCATCCTTTCCAGTCGTTTTTTATTCATCTTACCATATTCGAAGGTCATCGTTGAAAGCGCGCGAGTAATTGCTTAGATTTTGCTCGTGATAGGGTCGCTTTAAATTTATTTTTACCAGTTCATATTGAGTTCATACTTTCTTTCTATACTGTGATTACGATATTAAAGAGAGGGAGTTATGTTATGAAAATCGCACTGAATGAGCTTAAATTTTATAAATTCAAGTATTTACTCATTACCTTTATCGTGATATTACTCGCGAGTATGGTATTGTTTATCTCCGGTTTAGCGAAAGGATTAGGACGTGAAAACATTTCATTGATTAATCAATTTAAATCAGAACAATTTGTGATTCAAAAAGACGCGGATCAACAAATTCAACGTTCAAATATCAATCCTCAACAACAACAAGAAATTGAAAAAATAGTGAAGTCTGAGCCACTTAAAGCGAGCATGTCGACAGCAGAATATAAAAATACCAATAGTGATCTGTTATTTGCCTCGATGCAAAAAAGTGAAACACCTGCTTTAAAAACAGGTCATTTACCAAAAAACGAGAATGAAGTTGCATTAAATAGCAAATTAGAAGGTGAAGGTCTTCAAGTCGGAGATAAAATTAATATAAAAGGGAAAGAGGAATCACTCAAAATTACTGGATTTTTCGATCATGCGATGTATGCGCATACGGATTTGGCAGTTGTAACAGATGCAGGTTTAAATCGAGTGACGGGGGATAAGTCGCCAACTTCGATGTACTTTTTAAATCATGTGAGTCATGCGGACCAACAAAAATTGAAAGACATCCAAGGAATCAGTGTAGTCAACAAAGAAGCGCTAACTGATGGCATTCCAAGTTATCAAGCAGAACAAGCCCCACTGAACATGATGATTGTCAGTCTATTTGTAATCACAGCGATAGTTTTAACGGCCTTTTTCTATGTGATGACGATTCAAAAAACATCCGAAATTGGTATTTTAAAAGCGATAGGGATTAAAACAGGTCACTTATTAAGTGCACTTTTAATCCAAATATTATTTGTCACATTACTTGGTGTGGTCATTGCTTTAGCATTAATTGCGACATTATCCGCCTTAATGCCTGTGACTATGCCATTTCACCTAACACCACAATTGATGGGATTAATGGTCGTTGTATTTATTATCGTGGCCATCGTTGGTGCATTGCTATCACTCGTACGTGTACTTAAAATAGATCCGATTGAAGCGATTGGAGGCGGAAACTAATGAGTTTAAAAGTGAAACATCTTACAAAAAGTTTTGGCAAAGGTGAGGCACAAACACAAGTTTTAAAGGGCATTGACTTTGAAGTACAGCCTGGAGAATTTATCATTTTGAATGGCGCGTCTGGTTCGGGAAAATCGACGTTGTTAAGTATTATTGGCGGATTATTGTCACCTTCAGAAGGACAAGTGATTTTAAATGGTGAAGACATGAGTCAATTATCATCTAAAGCCTTAACGGCGAAACGTTTAAAAAACATTGGCTTTATTTTTCAATCTTCACATTTATTACCTTATTTAAAAGTGAAAGATCAACTCGTCTTAGTTGGAAAAGAAGCGGGGTTGGCAAAAAAAGAAGCAGAAGAACGGGCCAAACAATTGTTAGAAGATATTGGGTTAAGTCATCGTCTTATTTCCTATCCACATATGCTTTCAGGAGGGGAAAAACAGAGAGTGGCGATTATGCGTGCTTGGATGAATGAACCGCAATTGTTACTCGCGGATGAACCGACGGCAAGTTTAGATGCTAAACGTGCTACAGAAGTGGTTGAAATGATTAAAAATCAAGTGAAAACAAAAGGAACGATTGGAATTATGGTAACACATGATGAACGTTTATTTGAGTATGCGGATCGTATGTTGTATTTAGATGAGGGAAATATCGTTTCAAAATCATAGTGAAAAAGACCCATAGGCGTAACAAGAGATACGTTTTGCCTATGGGTCCTTCTTTTATTTGTGTATAGGACCCCCTGGGCCGACAGGTAAGCCTAGAAAATACCAAATGAGTAAGAAAGCCGTCCAAAAAATGGATAAGAATATTGTGTAAGGCATGAGACTAGAAATAAGTGAACCTAGTTTCATATTTTTATCGTACTTTTGCGCATAGGTGAGCAATAAAGGTAAATAGGGCATCATAGGTGTGATGGGATTCGTTACTGAATCTCCTACGCGATAAATCATTTGTGTAAATGCGGGATGAAACCCTAATAAAAGTAGCATCGGTACAAAAATGGGTCCGAGTAATGCCCATTTGGCAGAGGCGCTACCGATTATTAAGTTAATCAGACCACTTAAAATGAGTAGGCCTAAGATTAATACGACACCATTTTGATTTTGTAAACTTTCAGCGCCCTTCACCGCAATAAAGATTCCTAAATTACTCCACGTTAAAAATGCTAATAACTGTGCTGCAAAAAAGACAATCACGATGAAGTTACCCATTGAAGCCATTGAATCTGTAAGCATTTGTCCAATATCTTTTGAGCTTTTAATGGTACCTGATTTAAAACCATACACGAGGCCAGGAATGACAAAGACAAGAATAAGGATAATACCAATCCCATTCATTAACGGCGCATCTTCAATCAGACTCCCGGTTTTAGCATTACGTAACCAACTATGTTCAGGTAATGCTAAAAGTGCTATTGCTACCAAAGTAAGGATGAAACTGATGTTGGCCCAACGTACCGCCTTGGCCTCCTTAGGCGTGATAGTGGTGTTTTCAAATGATTCCGTATCATCGATTTGTGAAGCGTCATACGGCCCTAAATGTGGGATAACAATCTTTTTCGTTACATACCACAAAATAGGAAGAAGAAAAAAAGTACTCGCTGCAATGAAATACCAGTTCATTGCAACATTCATTTTAATATTTTTATCGATTAAATGTGCAGCCGGTTCTGTAAAAGCATAAACAAGTGCATCTTGCATGCCAATGAATATATTCGCTGCAAAGCCCCCTAAGGTTGCCGCATATGCCAGTGCTAAACCTGCCACAGGATGATAGCCGAGTTTCATAAAAATCATAGCGACTAAAGGGGGTAAAACGATAGGCGCTGCATCGCCCGCGACATTTCCAATCATTCCTACAAATATAATCACCGGTAAAATAATTTTTTCAGGGGCAATGGAAACGACGTGAATCATTAGTTTATCGAAATAGCCACTTTTTTCAGCCACCCCAATCCCTAACATGACCGCTAAAACGATGCCGAGGGCAGGGAAGGTTGAAAAGTTTTTGACCGCATCATTTAAAAACATCACAAAGCCGTCATGACTTAAAATATTTTTGACTGAAATTGTTTCTTTCGTACCTGGATGAACCACGCGGGTATCAAATTGAGAAACAATCGCCGTCACGATAGCTAAAATAACACACAAACTAAAAAACAATATGATAGGGTCTGGTAGTTTGTTGCCAGTTTTCTCGACAATGTTTAAAAATCGCGTCATCAAAGATTTCTTTTGAACAGTGTTACTCATTACATCCCCTCCATTTTGATGGATTGGGTAGAGTATAACAAAAATCAATGACAGTGAACATATATTTTCGGAAAATTAAGACAAAATATACAAGAGCCGAATCAATACTACTAGACTACCGAAGCTCCACCATAATAAGGCATATTTAAACAATAAACCGCAATAATCTCTTATTAAAGAACGCGCACGAAAAACAATAGGTGAACTTGCGCCATACCCAACAAGTGAGAGGCCTTGTTGTTGACCGATTTTCAACGCACGTAAGATATGAAATTCACTCGTCACACAGACGCCTTTTTGATAAGGAAAAAACGGCTTTGAATAGGCCATGTTTTCGACCGTATTAGTCGATTGATCCTCCATAAGGATTTGTTTTTTGGGAACGCCTTGTGCCAACAAGTAACGTTGCATCGCTAGAGCTTCTGAAATGGGTTCATCAGGCCCTTGCCCGCCAGAAACGATAAATATAGGAGAGGATTTTGACTGATTAGCCAGCGATAAAGCTGTATCAAGACGGGATTTTAACATCGGTGTCACTTGCTCAGTAAAAATGCCTGCGCCTAAAATAATAAATCTATTGGATGGCACTTGTGGAGGGCGCTGTGCAATGAGAAATGTAAACCACAAGTAAAAAGGCCAAGTTAAGACAAAACAAAGTGCCAATGCCCCTAGAAGATAGAAAGGGAGTGACCATCCTCCAGGCATGAGTGACGCTAGGAAATGCGTACCAACGCATAGACTTAAAATCGCTAGCGTGTATCCATTGATTTTTTTCATAAATTTGATACCGCTTGAAGAGGTAATGTTATCGCGCATTTTCCAAATAAAGAAAAGATAGAGACAGAAAGAGAAAACATATTGACTCCACGGGTGAATATGTGTAAATTGTTGAAATGCGATTAAAAACATATGCAGTACAAGAATAATAGAAAAAAATTCGATACGGAAATTCAAGTTTTGTTTTACATTAATAATAAAAAACAAACTTAAGAGGATAGATGTTATAATAAACGAGACTAAAATCATTATTTTGAACCCTTGACCTTTCAATTCGTAATGATAAAAATTTTTGTGGTGCGTTTTAAGACGATAAGGATGAACTCAAATGATAGGAAATATACGTTTGTCAAACTGATACGAATATTATCATGATGTCTTGTATCGTCATTATACATGCTTATCAGTAGATACTAAACATATGCAAGACCTTCATATTAAAATATACTATGGAAATTAGACGAGGTGGAACGAATGACCAAAGAAATGGCGAAACATGTTGGATTTATGGGAGAATTTATGACTAATTTAAATGCCCTCACCGCAGCGCTATTAAAAGATTTGCGGAATAAATATGGAATATCCAATGAACAATCGAGTGTATTACTGATGCTTTCTCATGATAAGGCACTGACGTTGACTGAGATTACGTTACGTCAAGGAGTGAATAAAGCAGCAGTGAGCCGACGAGTGAAAAAATTGGTAGAATTACAACTTGTAAAATGGGTTCACTTAGAACACTCTTATGACAAGCGTTTAAAGTATATTTCCTTAACAGAGGCTGGTGTTCAATATGTGAGAGAATCACGACGCATTATTTCGGATTTAGCTTCAGAAATGCTTTTTGATATTCCACTCGACCAAATTGAACAAACATATGACGTCTTAGCACAAATTGATGAGCGTGTAAAATCTCATCTTAGAAAAATGTAATCAAACGACAAATGTCAAAGCGTATGAGGTCGGTCTTTCGCATGAGGTTAAATTGAATGATTTCATGTAAAATAGACATTCTAATATTTTTAAAGCGAGGAGGTGGCCACATATAATGGAACAATGTCCGCATTGTCATTGCAACCGACTAGGTGACGACATGAGATGTAAACAGTGTCAATGTCAAGTTTCATTTTCAAAAAGTACATCGAAACCGTCTGTATCAAAGCTTAAAACAAGAGAAGAAGCCGAACAGAAAGAGAAGCAACTCAAGTTGAAGCGCATCATTCCGCTCGGCATAGTTGGTTTTATTTTGATTCTTCTTGTCATATTATTTTTATTATTAAGAAACTACAATTCTCCTGAAGCACAAGCAAACTTATTGACTAATGCGATTGATAATGATGATGCCTCTCGTGTTGGGAGCCTTTTAAGTTCAAAATCGAATAAAGTAGGTAGAAAAGAAGCGGCTACTTATATTCAATTTATTAAAAAAGAAATAGGGATGACGCAATTTGACAAAGAAGTTCATCAAACTATTCAACATTTAGATCAAAATAGCACTGTGGCCCAATATATTAAAACAAAAGATCAAATTGACGTCTTACGTATCAGTAAAAATGGACGACGTTATTTTATTTTTGATAATTTAGGGTTTCAAGCACCGACAAAACAAGCAGAATTAAAAGCCAATTTAGATGCCACTTATCGTTTTGAGTCCGATGGTCGGGAGAAAAAAGTTGTTGCCAAAAAAGGTCAAACTGTCTCACTCGGTCATTACATACCCGGAGAATACAGTTTATCTGCCAAAAAAGAAGCGAAGAGAGGCACTTTCGAAGGGCAATTACGCTTTAGCTCTAAATCAAGTCATAATGAAACAATGCCAGTGACGGAAGATTTTGATGCGGCACAAGTTGATGTGAACTTAAAAAATGCGAGCGGATTAGACGAGAAAAAAACTATAATCATAAATGGAGAACGTCTTCCTTACACAAGTGCACAAGGTTTTGGCCCGTTTCCAGTGAATCAAGACTTAACGGTTCAAGTGGAAGGAGAAAGCCATGGAAAAACGTTTAAAACGGAAGAAAAAACCATTAAGAAAAATGATTTAAAAACCGTTAATGCGGTTACGTTATCCTTTGATAAAGATGAAATTGAATCCCATAACAAAGAACAAGAAGATACGATTGTGAATAAAATTAATGATTTTTTTAAATCATACACGAGTTCACTTAATGACGCTGTAGATGATCACACAGTAAAACCCGTATCAAGTTATGTTTTGAAAGAGAGTCAATATTATGATGTATTGAATGACAGCGTAAAAGAACGCCGTTTATCCTCTTTGAAATCGTCTAATGTGGAGAATGTGAGTCGTCAAGGTGATTTTTATTCTGTGATCGTAAATAATGAAAATACGAACGGACAAGTGCAACAAGGTCATTATTTATTAAAGGGAAATGCAGACGGTGAAGATTTAAAAATTGTTAACTATGAACCGTATCGTTAATTTAAAATGAGAAATATTTTATATAGAAGAGCCCTTGATGTGAAGAACATTAAGGGTTTTTTTATGATTGAAGTGTAATAAATGCGTATGATAATCGCTAAAATGGGAATAATAATCATGCATATCTTTAGAAATATACTAGTGAATCAGTTAATATAGGAGAAGTTAGTTTTTTTAATAGTTGATTAAAACACAATTTTTCTACACATTAGATTGATTGTTGAATTATGTATGAAGTTATTAAGAGAAAAAATAATGAATGGCATTATTAATTATAGTAGGAAATTCATAATCAAAATTAATATATTTTCAAAGGGGGAAATGGGTTGGTTAGGATGCCAAAACAAGACTTACGAGTGAAAAAAACAATTGCCAAATTGACAGAAGTACTTATCATGTTATTACAAAAGCAACGATTTTCTAAAATTACCATTAATCAAATTTGTATGGAAGCAAGTGTACATAGAACGACCTTTTATAAGCATTTCAAAGATAAAAATGAACTGTTGATGCATGTGCTTGATGCAACGACTAAACCTTATTTTAATAATGATGTAAATAAACGTATGTTGGAGCCTTTTTCGTGTTTGGAACAAACATTAAATGTTGTGATGCGAGACATATTAAAACGACAAGAAGATGATCCCGTCTTTTACAAATTGCTCGTTCAATTTTTTACCCAGTCTATCAATACAGACGTGCAAGTTTATATTAAAAAGTTACCTAAAGACCAACGTTTCCCATATGAAGTGTTTGGATACGTGCAAACGGCTATTATTTCCTCACTTAATCAATGGCGTATCGATACAAATACGGAATTTGACGCTACGATGCTAGACCATATTTATCAAACATTAATGCGCTATCGTCTTTCTAAGTTATAGTACATACAGCATGAAATTTAATATTTCGACAAACTGTCTTCAACTTTGACGTTGTAGGCAGTTTTTTAGGTTCTATAATAAATCGGACTGATGTATAAATAACTTCATTTATTTGATTGTTCCATAAAGTCTCGCTTTTCTAGGCGCCTCACCTCAACTAATTTTAATATTGAGATAATCTCAATATTAAAATGGATTTTCGGTTTCGGCTAGATGCCTCAGAAGTCTCGGCTTAGGAACTAATCAAATATGCTATATATTCACAAGCGTTATAAAATCTATTTTACGACTCAGTTTTACTGATTTAAAGAGTATTAAAATAACCAACAACGTTCAAGAATTTATACTCTTACAACAAAAAAGGAGTTTACTCCTTGATTTAATGTGACCAGTCCAATTTGACAGAGAACCTTTTTTTAATGAAGATGAGAAGGAGCGTATGCATAAAAACTTAATACAACGTTTTAGTTCATTAAAGGATAGCGTTGAATCATAGCTATAAATAGAAAGCCATCAAAATTTACGTTTAGATAAATTTTGATGGCTATTATAATACCATTTAAGAAAGTATATAAGATTCAGACAAGTTTTATTACATAAATTAATGAACAAATAAATGCAATAGTTTAGGTCTTATTTCACCTTAACGTTATTTCATTTTAGGACGTCGATTTCTAAAGAATAAACTTATAAAATAGAGTGCAGTGGCAATGCCAGAAAAAATAATCGCATTATGAAGTCCATTCGCTTCAACAAGTAATGTGGAAGGATCGATATGGCCTAAATATTGCTCAACTTTCGTCGCCATTTCTTTTGCAGCTTCACGGACAATATATAAAATAGCTACCGGAATCAACGTGGCACAAACAGCGATAATGAAGTTAAGTATTTTGATTAACGTTCGATTAAAGACGAGTGTTAAAATAGCTAAAACAACATTTAGAAATACAAGGATAAAAAAGACATGTATCATTGTAAGTAATATATTTAAACTATTTTCAAGATCACTCGTATCAATATACGATTGTTGGGTTAAATTTTGAATCACTTCTTTAAATTGATGATAATTCACAGTTTGGTCTAAAAAGTTAAGTTGAAATAGCGTATTGTAAAACATGTGATAAGCTGAAATGACTGAGAGTGCCAAAGCAATCAGCGTTAAAATGAAACTCACCCAAGAGCGACGCTTCTTAGCATAGAGATGGTTTCGATGAAGAGGTTGATCATTGAATTGTTGATCAAAATCTTCACTGCGTGGTTGTGAAGATTTCATAAATGACTCCTTTCAGTTTCGATGTTTAATCTTTCGTACAAAATACAACCCATATTATAGTATATTCATATCTAAAATCATAGTTTAACTTTATCTTTAGGAGATGGAAAATTTATGAAATACGAATTAAAATCTGTCGCAGAATTAGAAAATTGGCTTGAGGAACATCCATTAGCTGTCGCCCACATTTATAGAGAGACTTGTAGCGTTTGCCATGCGGTCTTACCTCAACTCGAGGCTTTAATTGACCATTATCCAGGTGTAGATATCGGAATGATAAGTGCGGATACAGTTCCTGAAATTGCCGGGGCTTTCTCGATTTTTACTGTGCCAGTTGATTTGATTTTTTATGAATCTCATGAAGTGCATCGTCAAGGACGGTTTATTCGATTTGATGAGTTTGAAAAACAACTTTCTCGAATTTATGAAAGCATTCATAGTTAAAACGTATTATAATGAAAATAACACAACTATTACTGCAAAAGTGAGGGATCCAATTGAAACGTTACGTCATGAGTAACTTGATGGGACGCTATTTATCTCATCAAAGACATATTAAGTTTAAATCACAAGCTGAAATCGATGCATTTTTAGAAAAGAGAGAAGCATTAAATAAAGAAAAACATAAACAACCGGATCAAATTAATATAAAGTCCAATCTCGTCAAAGACATGTTCGATGATATGCAAGTCTTTCGTTTCAATTTTGGTCATCATATAAAAAATAAAATTTTATATATTTATGGAGGGACATTTGTGCTTCAGCCTTCTGTCTTTCATTGGCGCTTTATGGATAAATTAGCTTACGAGACGTTACATGAAGTAGTGCTTCCTATTTATCCGAAAGCTCCTGAATATACTTATAGAGACACTCATGAAGCGATTGAACAGGCCTATCGCCGTTTATTAAAAGAAACGGAACCTTCAAATATTGTCATTATGGGAGACAGTTCGGGTGCAAATATGGCACTCAGTTTTGTTCAAAAACATTTGAAGGAACAAGAATTACCTTTACCAGGTCAAGTTTATCTTATTTCTCCGTGGTTAGATTTATCACTTTCTAATCCGGACATTACAGAACAAGTCCAGAAGAAAGACCCACTGCACAATGTTTCAAGTTTACAAGCCATTGCTAAAGTTTGGGCGGATGATTTAGAGATTAAACATCCACGTGTGTCTCCGCTCTACGGGCCAGTGAGAGGCTTGCCACCTGTTTATATGTTTGGGGGAACCATTGAACTATTTTATCCAGATATGTTGAAATTAGAGTCCTATTTTCAAGCAGAACAGCAACCCATCCATTTTTATCAATATAAAGATATGGTGACAGCATTTCCGTTATATCCAATCGTCGAATCTAGAAAAGTACTCAAACAAATCCGAAAAACAATCCAACATCCCTAATGGCAATGGGAAGTGTTGAGCTAAGGTTCAAACGTCCCACTTATTCCTATCGCAACAATTAAAATAGAATGACGAACATTTTTTATTATAATATATCTCAATACATGATTGTTCCGTGCAATCATGTATTTTTTTTAGTAGAATAAGAATTGTAATTCATGTGACCCTTTTATGTGTGAGTGAAGTGATACTATTGAACAATGATTATTGATTCCGGAGTTAATATTAAGATAACGGAACGTTTTCATTGGTTATGAGCATATTCTGGGGCACTTACCCGACTATGTTATGCATAGGGATGGGATATTTTGGAAAGGGGATTGTTATGGATTTATTGATAGGAACATTGTTTTTAGTTCTTGTACTTGTTATTTTTACATTATTTACATATCGCGCGCCTAGTGGCATGAGAGCTATGGGGGCATTAGCGAATGCGGCTATTGCGTCATTTTTAGTCGAAGCTTTTAATAAATATGTGGGGGGCCAAGTGTTTGGCATAAAATTTTTAGAGCAACTTGGAGATGCTGCTGGAGGCCTAGGTGGGGTTGCCGCAGCTGGATTGACTGCACTGGCAATTGGTGTTTCCCCAGTTTATGCGCTTGTTATTGCAGCTGCATGTGGGGGCATGGATTTACTTCCAGGCTTTTTTGCCGGATACATTATCGGTTATTTAATGAAGTATACAGAAAAATACGTCCCAGATGGCCTTGATCTTTTAGGTGCAGTTATTGTGATTGCACCGCTCGCAAGACTTATTGCGATGGGATTAACCCCAGTTGTTGATAATACGCTTGTAAAAATTGGAGATATCATTAAAAGTTCAATGGATATCAATCCAATCATAATGGGTATTATTTTGGGAGGAATTATTACGGTTGTCGGCACGGCGCCCCTTAGTTCGATGGCACTGACTGCTTTATTAGGATTAACAGGCGTTCCTATGGCTGTCGGGGCAATGGCCGCGTTTAGTTCCGCGTTTATGAACGGGACTTTATTCCACCGATTAAAATTAGGAGATCGTAAATCAACAATCTCTGTGAGTATCGAACCGTTATCACAAGCGGATATTGTCTCGGCCAATCCGATACCTGTCTATATTACAAACTTCTTAGGTGGGGCCACTGCTGGACTGGTAATCGCTATGAGTGGCATGATTAATGATGCGACAGGAACAGCAACACCGATTGCAGGATTTTTAGTCATGTTTGGATTTAATCATTGGATGACGGTGTTGATTTATGGAGTTGCAATGGCGATTATAGGTGCTGTTTGGGGCTTTATCGGATCGATCATTTTCAAAAATTACCCGATTGTGACAAAACAAGATATGATAAATCGTGGCGCGACAGATGCATAAATAAAACAAACCCAAGCAAATTTTGCTTGGGTTCGTTTTATTTTTTAGGGATGCCAATGGTGTGGCCTAATTGTTCAGGAAAAGTGATATCTCCTTGTGAAGCTTGATATGTTTGAATATGGGCATAAACATCATCCGGAAAAGGCGCAGGTTTTCTAGTATTTCGATCCATTCCCATCATCATTGTTTCTGCTGTAGCACAAACTTCTTGTGTTGTGGCATTATATAAAGTTTGGAAAAAGTGCGTTCGTTTTTCATCCATATCATAAATAGCAATTTCAACTTTAAATGGTGTGTCTTTTTTTAATTCTTTAATATACGTAATATGATTTTCAAGTGTGAAAACAGTATAATTTCTAGCATCTCGTTCGCTGTTTGTTAATCCGACTTGATCATGAAAATGATCGATGGATAAACTAAAGACGTGTGCATATTCAGCATCGTTCATATGGCCGTTACGATCGATCCATGCCTCATGGACGTGATCTTTATAAAAAATTGGATATTTTATCATTACAGTTCCCCCTTGGATATGCATGGAATACTTTTATCATAACCTATTATTCTCGTTTTATGCATTTCTTAGTGCGTTAAATATGATATAGTTGAAGTATCAATGAAATGATGGAGGAGATATGGGGTGTCCAATCAAAGAGAAGTAAGGAAAAATGAACATGTGAAGCTCGCGTTGGCACAAAATACTTCAAATATTTCGGATTTCGACCGTGTTCATTTTGTCCATCATGCGATTCCAAATATCGACATGAATGACGTGGATTTAAGTGCGAACTTTCCAGATTTTAACTTGTCCAAAGCATTGTTCATCAATGCCATGACGGGTGGTTCTGAATGGACGATGGAAATCAATCAAAAGCTCGCCCATGTTGCAAAAGCAGTCGGCATCCCCATGGCAGTAGGGAGTATGCATGCGGCATTGAACAATGAAGCGGTAGCACATTCCTTTAAAATCGTGAGACAAGCGAATCCAGAAGGTATTGTATGGGCCAATGTGAGTGCAGATATCACTTTGGAGGACGCAAAACGGGCCATTCAAATGATAGAGGCCAATGCACTACAAATTCATGTCAATGCACCTCAAGAATTAGTCATGCCTGAAGGAAGTCATAACTTTAAACATTGGTTACAGTCAATCGAAGCAATTGTTAACGGTGTTGACGTACCTGTGATTGTTAAAGAAGTCGGATTTGGAATGAGTTATGAGACAATTATGCAGCTCATTCAATGTGGCGTCACATACGTAGACGTAAGTGGCAAAGGCGGTACAAATTTTGCCTCTATTGAAAATGAACGGCGCTTAAATAAAGATATGTCCTACATGCAAGATTGGGGCCAATCCACAGTCATTTCGCTTTTAGAAGCTCGAAATTTAAATAATCGCATTTATATTTTAGCTAGTGGAGGTATACGTAACCCTCTTGATGCGATTAAGGCGTTACGTTTAGGAGCCGAAAGTATCGGCATGTCACGAAATATATTGCAAATTGTTCAAGAAGAAGGCGTCGATGCCGGCATCGATTATTTAAATGCCTTTCATGAACAAATGAAAAAAATAATGACATTGCTAAGTGTGAAAGACATCAATGAATTGCGTCAATCTTCAATTGTAATAGATGATTATCTTAAATCCTGGATGCAACAACGCCAGTTGTATTAAAAGAAGACAATATGCGACAAAGCCTTTTTACTTTGTTGTGTATTGTCTTTTTTATTTAGAGTCTTGCATTGTGAGATAATGTGGCGTATACTTTTAAATCGTAATAATTACGATTTAAAAAGTGGAGGGTCTAGGTATGAATAAAATTCCAGTAACTGTCTTAAGTGGTTATCTTGGATCAGGGAAAACAACGTTATTAAATCATATATTGAATCAACGTGAAGGACGTCGCATTGCGGTTATTGTCAATGATATGAGTGAAGTTAATATTGATAAAGATTTGGTTGCTGAAGGTGGGGGCCTGTCACGCACAGATGAAAAATTAGTGGAACTTTCGAATGGCTGCATTTGTTGTACATTGCGTGAAGACTTATTAAAAGAGGTAGAGCGTATCGTTAAAAAAGGGGGCATTGATCATATTGTCATTGAATCGACAGGAATTTCTGAGCCAGTGCCTGTTGCCCAAACATTTTCTTATGTTGATGAAGCGTTAGGGATCGATTTAACCGAAATTTGCCAATTAGATACGATGGTGACAGTGGTCGATGCCAATCGATTCATTAATGACTATCAATCCGGAGATATGTTGTTAGATCGTGATCAAGCTGTTGGAGAAGAAGATGAAAGAACGGTTGCTGATTTATTGATTGATCAAATTGAATTTTGTGATGTGCTCATTTTAAATAAAGTTGACCTCGTGTCTGAAGAAGATGCGAACCGTTTAGAGGCGATGTTACGCAAATTGCAACCTTCAGCAGAAATCATTCGCACTGTAAATTCTGAAGTTTCATTAGATAAAGTGCTAGATACTGGAAAATTTGACTTTGAAAAAGCCAGTCAATCTGCGGGTTGGTTACAAGAATTAGAAGCAGGTGGACATGAGACACATACACCAGAAACAGAAGAATACGGCATTTCTTCATTCGTATACAAACGTCGTTTACCGTTTCACGCTGAACGTTTCAACCACTGGTTAGAAAATATGCCAGAAACGGTAGTCCGTGCAAAAGGGATTGCATGGCTCGCGCAGTATAATCAAGTAGCTTGTTTAGTATCACAAGCAGGAACAGCTGTTGACATTCATCCGGTAACTTTTTGGGTGGCAGCCATGCCTAAAGCTGAACGCGCAGCAATTCTACAAGAACGTGAAGATGTTCGTGCGGATTGGGATCCAGAGTATGGAGACCGACATACGCAACTTGTAGTGATTGGCATTGATTTAGATAAAGAAAAAATTGAACAAGAATTAGATGCGTGTCTTTTAAATCGTCAAGAAATTGATGCGGATTGGTCTCAGTTGAATAGTCCTTACGGCTGGGAAATTGTAAGACAATCATAAATTAGAAGTGACTTCAAACTGTCCTCAAAGTTCAACTTTGTGGGCAGTTTTTTGTATTTTTGCCACTTTAGCTAGAGGGGAAGTAAATGAAAAAAAGAATCTGGCGTGTAGCCAGACTCTTTTTATGGTTTAAAAATGTTAATAAATGTCGTAATAATAGGAACCCCTAATAAGTCTACTAAAAAGGCACCTACGATAGGAACGACAAGGTAGGCTCTTGGTGAGTTCCCAAATTTTTTCGTAATAGCGTCTAAGTTTGCCATCGCATTAGGTGTTGCACCTAATCCATGACCGATAAACCCACCAATCATAACAGCCGCATCGTAGTCTTTACCGAGTAAGCGGAAGACAACAAAAATTGAGAATAACGCGACAAAAATGATTTGGCAAATTACAATTGCTACAAGTGGTAATGCGAGCTCATAGATTTCAGTAATGTTAATACTCATAAGTGCAATAGATAAGAATATGCCTAAAGAAACATCGCCAATATGGTTTGTGAATTTTAAATCGATTAAGTTGAGATTACCATATTCTGAAATGTTACGGATAATTACGGCGATAAACATTGAAACCACATAAAGTGGGATACTAAAGCCTGTCATATTTGTAAATAAATCCCCTAAGTAGGTTCCAACGGCCATACAAAATAATAAAATCGCAATTTGAATGAAAAATATTTCTGAAAAATTAAAACGTTTATGTAAATGTGTATTTTTTTCGATTTCTGAGTAATCTTTTTGTTCAGCAACAGATTGCTTTGGAGCGAGGTCATGCTTTTTAATGAGATAACGCACTACGGGTCCACCGATAAGGCCGCCAGCCACTAATCCTAATGTTGCTGCAGCAAGTGCTGCTGTGACAGCAGATTCAATGCCATAAGACTGAATCGTTTGGCCGTATGCAGCGGCATTACCGTGTCCACCTTCCATTGACATGGCACCTGCAGTTAAGCCAAGCAATGGGTCAATACCTAAGACTTTAGATAGTGAGACACCAATGACGTTTTGCATTGTTGCAAGGACACCACAAAGAATCCAATAAACAATTAAGACTTTTCCACCAAGTTTCAAGAGTTTGAATGAAGCGCCTAGTCCAATCGTTGTGAAAAAGGCCAACATAAAAAAGTCTTGGAAAAACTTTCCATTTAATTTAATAGTTAAAATACCTGTGCTAGATAAAATCGCTGTTAAGATTGCAAATATTAAACCACCAATTACCGGGGACGGGATACTCAAACGGCTAAATATAGCGACCCTGTTGACAATGGCGTTCCCGATTAATAATAGAAACACTGCCAAACACAAGGTTGATATTTCATTTAATTCAATCATGCTGGGTGATCCTCCTCGTATAAATAATGAGAGCGCTTTAAAACGCTCACGTCATTATATTATACTATACCTCACCTGAAAATCTATATTAAATTCGTGTTAAATACATTAATATATTTTTACGTGTAAAATATCTATTATGCTAAATATAAATTATTTATACTTTTTGCGGTAAGTAGAGGGAGGCATATCAAAGTGTTTACGAAAAGCTTTTGAAAATAATAGCGCATCATTATAACCGACGGCGTGGGCCACTTCTTGTATCGACTTTGAAGACGTCATTAACATTTGAGAGGCGTGGTACAAACGCAAATAGATTAAATATTGTTGAGGAGACTGATCCATCCATTTGATAAAGAGTTTATAAAGATAACTACGACTCACTTTTGCATGGAGTGCCACATCATCAATCGAAATAGGCTTCATATAGTGACTATTCATATAATTCACGGCAGCTTGTACATTCGAATAGATTTCGATTTGATCACTTTCAAATGATTGCGGGCATAATTGTGTCAGCAAATATAATAAGCGATAGAGATCACTCATGTGCTGAATATCATCTGAATTTGCAGTTTCATAGGTAATGGCACGGGTGCAAATTTGATAGATAATTTTAGATATATCTGATGTATCTTGATTAACTACGACAGGATGGTGCTTCAGTGTCGTGCGTGCTAAAAAATCGAGGGCCAGATGTCCACTAAATCCAACCCAGTGATATGTCCAAGGATCATCCGTAGATGCTTCATAGTGGACTTGCATGCCTTCTTGTAATAAGAATAAATCTCCAGCTTTAAGCGCGTAATTTTGATTTTGGTAAGTAAATGTACCTGTGCCTGACATAATAATATGTAGTACGGCAGGTTTAACGACGCGATATGAGTAACTGACATTCGGGATGCCGACTTCGATGCCGCATTCATCAATATTTGCTTCAAAATGATTTTTTTTAAATAACTTCCATAATAATTGCATGAGAATGACACCTCATTGATTTAATGGAAACATTTTACCATATTTTGGGACGATGATTATATATTCGGAGTGAAAAAGGTGTGCTAAATTATGAAAGTACAAAAATAAGTAATGTTATTATTTGGAGGATTATTATGTATATAGAAAAAAAGACCATTGAACAGTATAGAGATAAAAATCGTTTAACATCTCCTAGACACATTACACCTTATATGAATCAAAACGAATATTTCAATACTTTTTGCGAAGAAGAAGCCGCTTCAGTAATTACAATCGAGAATCAATGGACGATAGAACAGCATCAATCATTTATAGTCACAAAATCATCACAAGATGTGTTATCGCGTTGTTATACATTGCAATCTCACTTTCACGTGAATGATTACAATCGAGTTAATGACTACCACCTCATCATCAATGAAATCAAACTTCCGACTATCATATTTATTGATGAGCAAATGGTGACTTATATTGAGCCTGAAGACACTTATCATCGTATAAATGTAACGCCATTTGTTCAAGAAGGCCATAATCACTTAAAAATGATCTGTTTTCCAGCAGCTCATTGGTATAAACAAGCTCAAATCCATGATTTTTATGAATCTATGCATATCGTCGCACGTGGCTATGATCGTATTGAAGATTTTGATATTTTTTGCCAATTTTATCCGACGTTAGGCGTCATGCAGCCGACACTCCATATCAAAGATATTGAAGGTGCACCTCAAATTACCTATCAATTGTTAGACCAATTTGGGGACATCTTGCAAAAAGGTGACATCGATATTGATACGCCGAATTGTTTAGATATGGACACGATTTCAATTGAAGAAACACATATTCATCATTTAACTTTAATGCTTGAAACACAAGATGAAGTCATCATGCATGATATCCAATTGCACTTTCTACAACCTTTAGCACATCAAGCAATGACGAAGGTGATTTCATGCTAAAGAGAGAAACAATAGCAGTGTCTAACTAAGTGTACATTTATTATTTTGAAAAAATGGGTTATTAAATAAGATATTTTATGTTCTATATCTTAGAACTCTTGTCAAATTTAAAGAAGCGTGTATAATTCATATCATAAAACTATGATTTGAGGAGAAATGACCCATGTCAAATGAATTAAGAAGTCAGAAACATTATGGGGCTTTAGCGTTATTGCCTTTAGTAGTGTTTCTTGTTATTTATGTGGGCGTTGGTTTATATTTTACTGCTATTGGAGCAAAAGATGCTTTTGATAAATTACCACGTCACGTCGCTATTTTTATAGCAATTGCAATTGCATGGCTTGCGTATGATCGACGTACCCCTTTGCATAAAAAGGTTAAAATATTCACAGAAAATGCGGGTTCCTCTGGAATTGCAGAACTTGGTCTTATTTTACTTCTTGCAGGTGCGTTTGCAAGTGCAGCGAGTGCTTCTGGGGGTCAAGATGCGTTAGTGAATATGGGCTTATCTATTATTCCTCCTAGTCTACTCATACCTGGAATATTTGCGATGAGTGCCTTTGTCGCTACTGCAATGGGAACTTCCACAGGAACACAAGCAGCCTTTCTACCGATTGGTGTTGCGGTTGCACAATCTGCAGACTTGAATGTGGCGGCTGCGGCTGCGGCTGTGATTGCAGGGGCTTATTTTGGAGACAATTTATCCATCATTTCAGATACAACGATTGCCGCAACTACAGGCGTAGGGGCTAACATGAAAGATAAATTTAGAGCGAACTTCCTTATTGCACTTCCAGCAGCGATTATCACATTTATTATTTACGCGATCGTTGGGGGAACTGGAAAAGTTAAAGGGGATTTATCTTATAATATTATCGATGTGATCCCTTACTTGTTTGTCCTTATAGCCGCTATTGCAGGAATGAATGTGATGCTTGTCCTTCTTTCAGGGATTGTGATGACAGGTATCTTAGGGATGATTCAAGGTAAAATTCAATTTTTTGAATGGACGTCTAAGGTCGGAGAAGGTATGGAATCGACCTTCAGTATCTTTTTAGTCGCATTTTTAATTTCTGGACTTGTTGCGCTCATCCGATACTATGGGGGTATCGATTGGATTGTTGAAACGATGAAAAAACAAGCCCGCGGACGTAAAAGTGCTGAATATTCAATGGGGATTTTATCTGGTGTATTATCAGCCGCGTTAGTCAATAACGTTGTTGCCATTTTAATTGCAGCACCTATTGCTAAAGAAATTGGTGAAACGGCGCGCATTGCACCGAAACGAATGGCCAGTATCCTTGATATCTTTGCCGCATGTGCTTTGATGGTTTTACCACATGACAGTGGGATGTTAATGGCAGAACAATTTGGCCACGTCTCTTATATAGAAGTTTTACAATTTTCATTTTATCCCGTGATTTTGATTTTATGTACAGTGATATCTATTCATTTGGGAATGTTTAAAACAAAAAAAGCATCATAAATAGGCATATATTTTAAATAAATGAGCGCTCAAAATTCAATTTGTTAATGAATTTTGAGCGCTTTTTAGTGCATTATTTCCAAGTGGCCTTCGGTTCGACACAGTCCCGTTTTCGCATATGAGAGACAAAGGGATTGCCTTTAACGGTATATCTTAATGGCGCCTCAGTCCATGTACCTTTGTTAGGAATACCGATACGCGGACTTTCCAAAATTTCCCTCGGATATTTACGCTGTCGTGTATCAATTTTGAGACGACCTTCATTAAGACGTGAGCCATCAATAGATCTCGGGATATTTAAGGCAGTGGTCCATTTTCCAGGACCATTTGTGATTTCGAAACCTGTTTTCCCACGATTTTTCTTCATGATGTCAATGCCGTCTTCCGGTTCTATCGCACGAATTAAGACGCCTTCAGGAGTACCTTCAGCTTGAGTGACAAAATTAATAAGCAAGTAACGGTGCATCATATGACCATAAATCGTGCCTCCTAATTGATATAAGGAGTTGACTTTTGGCGTGCGTTTACCTTGAAAGCCGTGGGCAGCACGGTCTTTAATACCTAAATAAGCTTCAGTTTCAACGATATATCCACTAAAAGTTGTTTGAGTATCTTCGTAAATCAGTTTAACGCCAAGTAAATCTTTCGCAATTTCTTCGGTCGTGCGTTGTATAAAATCCATCAAACTGGCCTCCAAAATATATTTACCTTTAGTGTATCGAAAAAAGAGATTGTCCTTCAAGAATGAAGGTGCTTTTACAAAATCATTAAAATACGTTTTTGTTTTTTGAAATTCAATATTTATTTTTTTACAAAAGTTTAATATACTTGTGTTAAGATTTTAAATGTATAACAACTTTAGGGGGACATGAGATATGAATGTAACGCAACAAGTTGGTTTTCTCGAAGCGTTTAAATTATTTTGGACGAATTATTTGAATTTTAAAGGGAGAAGTCGACGTAGCGAATATTGGTGGGTCGCCTTATGGCATCTCATCATTACTTTGACGCTTCTTATTTTAGGTGTTTTAACGCTATTCGTCCTTCCAGTCGTAGGTGTTGTTCTTTTATTTGCGTTGGCATTGTACGTGCTCGCAACCATTATTCCGAACTTAGCTTTAAATGTTCGACGCTTCCATGATTGTGGCTTTTCGATGTTAATACCGATGCTTTCATTTGCAGTTGGCATAATCTATAATATTATCAATGCTTTTACAAAACGTACAGAAGTAGCAGAGATTGGCCATTCAACCATTACAAACCATACTGGGTTTATTCCATGGCCCGTATTAATTATATTTTTAATACTTTTGTTAGGATTAAATATCTTTGTATTTGTAGTCAGTTTATTAGATAGCCAAGAAGAGACAAATAAATATGGACCGTCTCCAAAATATGTCCCTTATTCAGGGGCTTACAGACAGATGCATAATGAGAGTGTATCAAATGAAAGAAGCATGACGCAATAAACACAGGAACCTTTACATCCAAATGATGATACATCATCTCAAAAAAAGATAACTTCATGAAAGATTAAAACATTCAATAAGGATACGTGCAGAACAAAAATCGATATGATGGATGTTCTGCTTTTTATATTTATAAAATCATGAAGAGGACTATGTAAAATATACATGTCTTTATGACAAGTATATTTGTCAAAATATGAGGAGTCATGTATACTGAATTTAATAAATGAAGAAAGGGCGTTGCTTATGTCATTAAAAGTATCCAATGTCAGCAAGAGATTTCAACAAGTTACGGCTGTTAAAGATATTTCTTTTGAACTTGAAACTGGCAAAATGTTAGGGTTTCTCGGACGTAATGGAGCAGGAAAGACAACTACATTTCGTATGATTTTAGGTTTAACTGAGCCATCAGAAGGTGAAATTCATTTTAACGGTCATAAAATAAACACTTCAAATTATAATGAAATAGGTTATTTGCCAGAAGAACGCGGATTACATGCAAAATTAAAAGTGGTCGATGAGTTAACGTATTTGGCGACTTTAAAAGGTATGAATAAAAAAGACATAAAAAAAGCCATTGATTACTGGCTTGATCGCTTCCAAATTACAGAACATCGTGATAAAAAAATTGAGTCGCTTTCAAAAGGGAACCAACAAAAAGTACAACTTCTCGCAAGTATGATACATGAGCCTCAGCTCCTTATTTTAGATGAGCCTTTTAGTGGATTAGACCCGGTCAATGTAGAATTGTTGAAAAAAGCCGTCATTGACCTTAATCAACAAGGAACGACGATTATTTTTAGTTCCCATCGAATGGAACATATTGAAGAATTATGTGATGATGTGTGCATTTTAAATCGTGGCCAAATGGTCGTGCAAGGTCCGCTTCAACAAGTCAAACGTGAAAGTGGCTATCAACGTGTGATTGTAGATGCGGATTACGATTTACAAGATCTTGCGACGTTACCAGGGGTTCTCGAAATGAAAATAACGCCCAAGGGGACACTTTTTATGATTGAAAATGAACAGGTGGCACATCACATTTATCAAGAACTCCAAACAAGAGGGTTTGTCAGACATTTTGAAATATTAGACCCTACGATTCAAGAAATTTTTATTGAAAAAGTGGGTGACATTCATGAGTAAGTTTTTAGCAACGTTTAAAATGACGTATTTTAACAAATTAAAGTCTAAAGCTTTTATGATTTCAACGATACTTTTTATTTTAGTCATCGTGGGGCTAGCGAATGTTGATAAAATCATTCAATTCTTTGATAAAGGCAACGATAATATCGCAATTGTGACACAAGATGACCGTGTTTACCAACACGTGAAATCGATGGGGGAAAGCTTACATAAAGAGATTCATTATGAAAAATTAAGCCCATCCAAAGTTGATAAGGCCTTAAAAGATGAAAAAATTGATCGGGCGTATGTCATTAAAACACAAGGAGACCGTTTATCGGCGACGATTAAATCAACCTCTGAACCGTCTGAGCAAGACCAAAAAGAGCTACAAACCATTTTGACACAACTCCAATCTCAACAAATAGCCGAGAAATTGGGACTCTCTCAAGATGAACAACAGCAATTGCTGACACCGAGCACCATCGACACACATGTCGTTAAAGATGCGAAAGGGGCAAGCATTAATCAAAATGAAAAGGGGTTTAGTTCATTTATTGTCATGGTCGGTAGTCTTTTGATGATGTTTATTATCATTAATTATGCCAACCAAATCGCCATGGAGGTCGCTACTGAAAAAACATCCCGTGTTTCTGAAATGATTATTACCAGTGTGAAACCTTCCCTCCATATTATTGCGAAAATTTTAGGCGTTCTTGCTGTAGCGCTTACACAATTGCTTATTTTAGGCCTCACGGTTTTAATCTGTGCTTACGCGTTTGATTTTACGCAAACATTAAAAGGTTTAGACTTTGTGGTCACGCCTCATATTTTACGATTAATTACCTTTGGTGTCCTTTTCTTAATTATAGGTGTCTTTGCCTATGTGATATTTGCAGCTATTCTCGGCAACTTGACGGCACGTATTGAAGACATTGGGCAAACGATGATGCCTTTAACGATGCTCATGTTGGCGAGCTTTTATACAGGCTATATCGGTGGGCTTACGAACCCAGACAATATTATTGTCAAAGTTGCGAGTTATGTTCCATTTTTCTCACCATTTGTTACATTTGCACGTTTATCAATTCCTGAAACGCCAACATATGAAGGAATTATCGCAATCGTGATTCATCTCGTACTGATTGTAGTGCTCTTCTATTTTGCGACGAAATCTTATAAAAATGCGGTCCTTACTTTTGAAAAAGGTTGGTGGAAATCACTAAAACGTACTTTTAAAAAATCCTGATAACAAAAAGCGAGCGCCTAAAGATAGGTTGAGCTCGCTTTTTAAGTTGAAAACTTGCTGATTGTATCATACAGTATTGAAGAAATCGTTTTAACAACAGGTGTGAGGAGAAGAAAATATGAACTTTTTGTATCCAACTGCCATTTTTATATTAGCAGGACTGTGCGAAATCGGAGGAGGCTACCTCATTTGGCTTTGGCTGCGCAACGATCAATCCGCGTGGCTAGGATTATTTGGGGGTCTATTATTAATGGCATATGGCGTCGTCGCTACCTTTCAAAGTTTTCCAACTTTTGGTCGTGTATATGCAGCGTATGGCGGTGTTTTTATCGTACTCAGTTTATTATGGGCGTATTGGATTGATCATGAACCCCCGGACAAGTTTGACGTGATAGGCGCATTGATTTGTATTGTTGGCGTATTGGTCATGGTCCTGCCTTCAAGAGGATAAAGAAAGACAGGGAAATCATTTCCCGGGTAATAGTATATTTTAAGGGTGACATTTGATAATGATTGAGGTGGATGCGTGATTCACATTTCCTCAAGTTGAATTAATCTTTTGAGTGATGATTGGGAAAATATGATGTTGAATGAGGAGTTGTTGCCATGCGAACACGATTAAAAGAATTACGTGCGCGTGAAGGGTATAATCAAACTGAACTTGCTAAAAAAGTTGGCGTCTCAAGGCAGACGGTCTCTTTAATTGAACGTCAAGAGTTTATGCCCTCGATTTTAACAGCGATTAAAATCGCACGGGTTTTCAACACAACTGTTGAAGACATATTTATATTCGAAGATCACGAGTTTAAAGCATAAAAATCCTCTTACACATTGTGAAGGGGATTTTATGCTTTAAAATATATCAAATAATGTTTTATGTTTATTGACAGTAGATTTTAAATGTTTATTTCAATTTTAAAATGTCGAGGATTTGTGTGGCTCGTGCTTTAAAATCAAATTCTGATTGGTTGGGCATGTGCCCTTTTTCTATGAGCATTTTTAATGCATCAATTTTGTACTGCCAACCTGCAAAATCCATCCCTAGATGTTCGATAGTTTGGGGGAGCGATTCATGGAGGTGTAGAGAAGTTTCATTTGGACTTAATGCTGTAAGTGTCATTTCAACTGTCCCTGTCGCCCATTCAAACTTTATTTGTGTGGGTTTTGTATATTCCCAAATATGCATGGCTATAGGCGTTTGGTTTTCTAATTGGAAGTAAAGCTTATCCTCATCAAAGGAAAGCTCTGGAAACCATTGTTGAATCCCTTTATTCGTACTGAGATAGTGAAACAGTGTTTGAATATCTGTTTCATAGGTTTTAGTAAGTGCTTGAATCGCATGGGTTTTAGTTTTAGAATATTGAACTTCCATGAGCATCACCTCTTCTTTTATTGCGTTGTGGAACAACGCATCAATAACGTATTTAATTTCTTACGTCGTTCCTCTGTAATAAAAGGATTTTTTAGCGCATAGGAAAGCTTCTCTTTGTTCTTTTTGTCATTATAATACACATCATTAAGTGCCTGTACGGATAAACGCGTGTCTACAGGCGCCATTTTAAGCAATTTAAGACGACTGTCAGGCGCGACTTTACCTTCTTGAATCACTCTAAAATAACATCCTGTTTTACCCGTCGCCATCATCCGCTTCATAATCCCATTATATTGATATTTTTGTTGGATTTTGCGACACGGCTCACGAATTTCTGACACTTCTATAATGGCTTCTCCTAATTGATATTGGTTACCAAAATACAATTCTGTTTCATCAATGCCATCCACTGAAATATTTTCACCGAAAAAAGCATAGGGCGGAATAGGTGAGATGACATCTTCCCACATAGCGTAATGATCCGTACTATATAAACAAACGGCTTTATCCGGGCCACCATGACCGTGATATTCCTGCTCATCGCCCTCAAATCCAAGGCGAGACAACCAAGTCTCATGTTGGAGGGGGACTTTGTTCATCGCACTTTTTAATGAGGTATGATCATAATGCAATGTTTCTATTTTACCTGTACAAATCGCTGTAATCGAATATTCCATAATTTACCTCCAAGATAAGTGTTAGTCCTATTGTATAAGAAAAATAGCAAAACGTCTTGTAGAGGATGGTATTTTATGTGTATTCATGTACAATAAAAGTAAAGGAAAAAGCGTAGAAAGGGTCGGCATAAGATGGACACAAAACAATTAAAATTATTGACATTGAAAGATGCAGTCGCGCAAATTGAAGATGGTATGACTTTAGGCATTGGCACAGGGAGTACGATTGAATTGTTAATTCCTGAAATTGCAAAATTAATGGAGCAAGGCTATCAGTTACGAGGGGTATGTACTTCGGAACGAACAGCGTATCAAGCGAAAATGTTGAATATTCCAATCTTAGATATTAATGATGTTCAAAAGATAGATTTAGCCATTGATGGCGCAGATGAAATTGACCCAAACTTGAATCTCATCAAAGGCGGGGGTGGCGCCTTATTTAGAGAAAAAGTGATTGATGCTTTTGCAGAACGCTTTGTGGTACTTGCGGATGAATCGAAATGTGTAAACTACTTAGGGGAGACATTTAAACTTCCTGTAGAGGTGGATACGTTCAACTGGTACCAACTTGGAAAGCAAATTGAAGCCGCATATCCGGTAAAAGCTTATCGCCGCATGGTCGAGGACACGCCGCTCATTACGGATAATGGAAATTATATTTTAGATGTCGAGATGTCGTCAGCTCAAGATCCTTATGAGTTTCATGAATTCTTAATTCATTTAACAGGCGTTTTGGAGACAGGATACTTTTTAGACCTTGCAGATGAAGCTATTATAGGAACAAAAAAGGGCGTCAAAATATTGTCTAAGTCAACAAAATAACAAAAAGACCGAGGAGGCATTTGTCTCTTCGGTCTTTTGATTATCGACGTAAACGAGAAGTACGTTCATTTGTAGCGTTGTCATTCTCTGTAGGTGCTTCATCTTCTTGTACAATTGCACGCGCACGTGTTTCTTCATCTACATCCATGTCATGATTATGGGCTTCATGATGCTCATGATTATGTGTGTGCTCATGATGATGGTTGTTTAATGCATGATGACGCGTTTCATGATGATGCGCTTCATTGTCTGTTTCTTCAATATCATGTTCACGTTGTTGGTCATAAAACATCGGTGTGTCATCGTCATCACCTTTATGACGTGGCGTCAATAAACGTTTGATTAAACTTACAACAATGACTATAACGGCGATAGCAGCTGTCGCATAGGCGAGGACTTGCATCGAAAACACATCGCCAATTTCTTCACTGAAGAAGAAAACTTTTGCGAAAGACATAAATGCATGAAATAGTGTCGCAATATAAATAGAATGGCCGCCTGTACCGCGCACAAGCTCACCGACAATCATTGAAAATGAAAATACATAAATGGCACTATACATCGTGTATGGCATACCAAAAGCCGTATTCACATCCCAAATTAAGTACAATAAGCTGACGCCGATATTTGCGAATAAAAATGGTAATCTGCGTTCAACAATATTCAATAAATATGAACGGAATCCAAATTCGATGAAAAAGGCCATGAATAAGTGTCCAATTAAAATGGTCCAAATGGATTCAGATAAGTCTTTAGCTTGTAATAGAATAAAGCTATCAGCAAATGTGTTAAAGCTATACATACCAATAATAAAAATTACAAATGGTATCGTTAAAGCGAGTAAAAGGCGTTCAATGACCTTTAAATTAATGCCTAATTTGAAACCTTCTAGTTGCTCTTTTTTATGTTTGAAAATCAATAAGCAAATAATAGCGGCAATAAATGGGCCTAAACTATTTAATGAGAACACGAAATTTTTCAAGCCGGATGCTTCTTGAAAATCTCGTAAAATCACGGGACTGGCATATGCGATGACAAAGAAGACAAAGATTGTCATTGCCCATTGAAAGCCTGAAATACGCGAATGGTTCATAATTAATCCTCCATATTCAGGGTACGCAAAATAATAGTAAAAGCGATGTGTAAATATGTAAAATTCTATCACATGCTTCATCTCATAATCTAGCTTACATTATAACGGTATATATACAATAAATAAATTGATGCGTGAGATTTATCATCTAATTGTAATAAAAGTAAAATGTTGAAAGCATTTTTATTAAACATTTTTAAGGGTATACTTGATATGTAATAGTTCATTCTTTTTTTAGTTTGAAGGAGGATTCATCATCATGTATCTTGAACCAAATACACAATTGTGGACAGGCAGATTGGATAGTGAAACGGATCGACAAGCGTTTCGACACTTTCAAACCGTTCAGTTTGAAAATGTTGAGACCATTCAAAATCATCCAGACAGTGTTGCATTACTAGGCTATGCGATAGACAAAGGTGTGGAGCTGAATAAAGGACGCATCGGCGCTAAAGAAGGACCAGATGCGATTAAGAAAGCTTTTGCGGGGTTGCCTGCAGCGTCTGAGACCCCCATCATTGATTATGGTAATTTTGCCTTTAATCATGACTCGTTATTTGAGGCGCAAAAAGAATATGGAAAATATGTCGAACAATTAATACTCAATCATAAGCGTACATTTTTATTAGGGGGCGGACATGATATTGCCTATGCTCAATATTTAGGTGTACGTGCAGCCCATCCTGAAAAGTCGATTGGCGTTATTAATATTGATGCTCATTTTGATAATCGTAAAGAAGAAAGTTCTACTTCGGGTACAAGTTTTCGTCAAATGTTAGAACAAGACGACAACTTAGATTATTTTGTCATCGGCATTCAACGTCCAGCCAATACGCCTAGTTTGTTTGAGTATGCAGACCAAACAGGAACGCAATATGTGCTTGCAGACGAAATTACGGAACACATTGCCCCACAAGTTAAAGATAAAATTGAACATTTTATCCATGATCACGATGTGATATTATTTACAATTTGTATGGATGTGATTGATAGTGCCTATGCGCCTGGCGTAAGTGCAAGTGCAGTGCTCGGGCTCACGCCACACTGTGTATTAACATTAGCAAAACGTATTTTACAGTATGATCATGTCACATCTGTGAGCATTGCAGAAATGAATCCTCATTACGATGTTGATCAACGAACAGCTAAACTCATTGGTCAATTCCTCTCTTATTTTATTCATTATTGATGTGTTAACACTGAAAGACGTCGTCATGAACGCTATTCCTCAAAGGCGTTCATGACGATTTTTTATGTTGTTTTAAATTGCCAAAATTCACGGATATCATTTAACAACGTGGTCATTTGGGCTGAAAATTGTCTGTTTTTAGCATAATTGATATAAATGGTGCGCTCTATTTTAGGTTGTATCGGAATGGCATCGAGATGACTCGTCTTAAAGGACTGATAATAAATGCGGGGTATGACCGCATATCCCATTCGTTGATGCACAAAATTTGTCGCAACTTCAAACCTCTCAACTTCCATAACAATATTTGGACGCGCTTGCATATGGGTAAAATAATCGTCGATATGTTTGCGGACTTGATAAGGCTGAATGGTGAGAATAAGGGGCAAGTCCTTAATAGAAAGTGCCTTTTGATTTTGGAATTCATTTTGCGGGGTCAGCACCACATAATCTTCTGTGTAGAGTGGCAAGGAGATAATTTCCTCATTTTTAATGACATCATTCGAAAGACCGAAATGAATCTCAAAATCTAATAATTTTTGCGTCAATGTGTTTAAATCTAAAATTTCTGTAATTTGATAATGTTGATCAGGATGTTTCATATTGTGTGCTTTAATGACTGTGGCCACCCAATGTGCTGTAGATTCTAAAATAGAGAGTTTGATTTTAGGTGTATGACTTAATTTTAAATCAAACATTTGTTCCATCGTTTGATGGTAGTGCTGTACTAAGGTTTGCGCATAATTATAAAATTGAATGCCTTTTTCAGTAATAGAAATATCTTTCGTAGTACGTTTGAGCAAGGCATAGCCTAATTGTGATTCCATTTTTTTAATTGTTGCGGTTAACGAAGGTTGACTGATATGCAAAGTACGAGCCGCTTTAGTAAAACTATTCTGTTTAACGACCTCGATAAAATACTCTAATTGTAAAATTTTCATTTTGACCTCCATTTATAGTTTCAAGCTATCAATAATTAGTTTATTTATATTGGTCATTAATATCTTACCATATTACAATGAAATTGTTGGGGAATCACCCACAGAACATATTAAGCGTGTTGATATAAAGAAAAAGGGACTTTATCGACACGGGAAATTTAATAATAATGGGGAGAAATATGGCAAATTAAAAATTTCAGAAACTACTCATAATGGAGGTCGTTAAAGGCTCATAAGGCAAAGTTCAAAGGGGTGTCTTATAAAAATGAAAGAAACAAAGGGAGTTCAGTCCACACGTGGGCGTAACATGTGGCAGTTTTGGATCTTCAGCATTTTAGGAATTATTTTCTTTTTTGTTCCGATGACGATTAATGGCAATCAAACCATACTCGTCGATCACGCGCACTTAGGCGTACGTGCTTTACTAGGAGCATTCATGCCTTATGTGGCATTGGTGATGATTTTGTTAGGCGCAGTGTTGCCTATAATACGAAAAGATTACCGAAAATCGATTACAGAAGCCGTTATTGTCTTTTTTAAAATCTTGGGTGCCGCTATCGGTGTAATGTACGTTTTCAAATGGGGACCCAACCTATTATTTCAACCTGACTATGGTCCGTTTTTATTTGAAAAGCTGATGTTACCGTTAAGCATACTGATACCTATTGGTGCTGTTGCTTTATCTCTATTAGTAGGTTATGGATTACTAGAGTTTATAGGTGTGCTCATGCAACCGATTATGCGTCCAATATTTAAAACACCAGGAAAGTCAGCCGTCGATGCCGTCGCCTCATTCGTGGGAAGTTATTCGCTCGGATTATTAATTACCAATCGTGTGTATAAGGATGGCATGTATAACAAAAAAGAGGCGGTCATCATTGCCACAGGTTTTTCAACTGTTTCTGCGACATTTATGGTCATTGTGGCACGTACACTGGATTTAATGTACCATTGGAACCTTTATTTTTGGCTTTGTCTCATCATTACATTTATTGTGACAGCCATTTCCGCACACTTACCCCCAATTTCCAACGAGAGCGAAGCCTATTACGGGGGACAAGAAGGCGAACAAGAAGTCAAGGTCAAGGGAAGTCGCCTAAAAGCGGCTTGGAATGAGGCTAAAAGACAATCACATCATTCATTGCCGTTATTGAAAAACATCTGGGTCAATGTCCGCGACGGTTTAGAAATGACTATTGCCATTTTGCCTTCCATCTTATCAATTGGATTTATCGGATTATTATTGGCAAATTTCACACCTATTATCGATTGGGTGAGTTATATTTTCTACCCATTTATTATGATTTTTCCAATTCAAGATCAAGCCCTTTTGGCAAAAGCTTCGGCCATTTCAATTATTGAAATGTTTTTACCTTCATTGCTTGTGGCTAAAGCCGCTTTAGAGGTGAAATTTGTCGTTGCGATTACAAGTGTCTCAGCGATTATCTTCTTTTCGGCGCTAGTGCCTTGTATTTTAGCGACGGAAATTAAAATTCCTATTTGGAAGTTAGTGGTCATTTGGTTTATTCGTGTTGTTTTAACATTATTGATTACCATTCCAATTAGTCTACTATTATTTTAAACAAAGGAGAGATTCATGATGTCAAGAGAAATTAAAGCGAAAAAAGGGTTAGAAATTGAATGTAAAGGTTGGGAACAAGAAGCGGTTTTACGTATGTTATATAACAACTTAGATCCTGAAGTTGCTGAACATCCTGAAAAATTAGTAGTATATGGCGGAATAGGGAAAGCAGCGCGAAATTGGGAAGCTTTTGATGCAATTGTTGAAACATTACGCCGTTTAGAAAAGGACGAAACAATGCTTGTGCAATCAGGAAAACCTGTCGCTGTATTCAAAACACATGAAGAATCACCACGTGTATTATTATCTAATTCAGTGCTCGTTCCTAAATGGGCAAATTGGGAGCACTTCCATGAATTAGATAAAAAAGGACTCATGATGTATGGACAAATGACTGCAGGGAGTTGGATCTATATCGGTTCTCAAGGGATTGTTCAAGGAACTTATGAAACGTTTGCAGAATGTGCGAATCAACATTTTAATGGTTCATTAAAAGGAACAATCACTTTAACAGCAGGTCTTGGCGGAATGGGAGGCGCACAACCTTTAGCAGTAACAATGAATGAAGGGGTTGTCATCGGTGTAGACGTGGATGAAACACGAATTCAAAAGCGAATTGACACGCGTTATTGTGATATCATTACCCACTCTCTAGATGAAGCTTTAGAAAAAGCTGAAGAAGCTAAAAATAAAGGTGAAGCCTTATCCATTGGTTTAGTTGGTAATGCAGCTGAAATTCACCATGAGATTTTAGAACGTGATTTTAAAATTGACATTGTTACGGACCAAACTTCTGCGCATGATCCATTAAATGGATATGTCCCTGAAGGCTATTCTTTAGAAGAAGCTGCAAAGTTACGTGAAGAAGATCCAGAAAAATATGTCCAATTATCTTCTGAATCAATGAAAAAACATGTCGATGCGATGTTGAAATTCCAAGAAAAAGGTGCGATTGCTTTTGACTATGGAAATAACATTCGTCAAGTCGCGTTTGACCAAGGACTCGAAAAGGCGTTTGATTTTCCAGGCTTCGTTCCAGCCTATATTCGACCACTATTTTGTGAAGGTAAAGGGCCTTTCCGTTTTGCGGCTTTATCAGGTGATCCTAAAGACATTGAACGTGCAGATCAATTAATGCGTGAACTTTTCCCTGAAGATGAAAAGCTCATGCGTTGGTTAGATATGGCGAGTGAAAAAATTGCGTTTCAAGGTTTACCGTCACGTATTGCATGGTTAGGATATGGTGATCGTGCCAAAATGGGCTTAGCTTTAAATGAATTAGTACGTAAAGGTGAAATTTCAGCACCTATCGTTATTGGTCGAGATCATTTAGACTCAGGGTCAGTGGCTTCTCCTAACCGTGAAACAGAAGCGATGAAAGACGGTTCCGATGCAGTAGGGGACTGGGCAATTTTAAATGCACTTGTGAATACAGCAGCCGGTGGATCATGGATTTCTGTGCATCATGGTGGCGGCGTTGGTATGGGATATTCTCTTCATGCGGGTATGGTTGTCGTAGCTGATGGTTCTGAACGCGCTGATCGTCGATTAAAACGTGTATTAACTACAGATCCGGGTATGGGAGTAGTAAGACATGCAGATGCAGGTTATGACATTGCTATCGAAACTGCGCAAAATAAAGGTGTAGATATTCCAATGATTACAGGTAAAGGTGATGACAAATAATGAATGATTTAATAATCCAAAACATTAAAGAATTAATTTTACCCAAATCAACTGAACGCCCGTTAAAAGGCGCAGAATTAGACGAACTCACAGTCATTGAAAATGGGACTGTTGTTGTAAAAGACGGAAAAATTGTTTATTCTGGTCCGCATTCAGAGGAATATGAAGCGAAAGAAACGATTGATGCGACAGGTAAGGTGGTTTCTCCTGCGCTTATAGATGCCCATACACATTTGGTGCACGGGGGTTCTCGTGAACACGAAATGTCGTTGAAACGACAAGGCGTTTCTTACTTGGAAATTTTAGAGCAAGGTGGTGGCATTCTTTCAACGGTTGAAGCCACACGTCAAACGAGTGAAGATGATTTATTCAAAAAGGCAGAACATGATTTGTTGACTATGATTCATCACGGAGTTTTAGCCGTTGAAAGCAAAAGTGGTTATGGCTTAGACAAAGAAAATGAGTTGAAGCAACTTCGTGTTTCACGTCGATTACAAGAAAAATATGCGCTTGATATGAGACATACATTTTTAGGACCTCATGCAGTTCCAAAAGATGCAACCTCAAACGAAGCTTTTTTAGAAGAGATGGTAGAATTGCTTCCAGAAGTTAAAAAATATGCAGATTTTGCGGATATCTTCTGCGAAACAGGCGTTTTTACTATAGAAGAATCTAAGCGTTACATGGAAGCGGCTAAAAAAGAAGGTTTCCAAGTGAAAATTCATGCAGATGAAATTGATCCTTTAGGCGGCTTAGGGCTTGCCATAGATGAAGAAGCGATTTCTGCAGATCACCTTGTGGCTTCTAGTGATGAAGACAAGGCCAAATTAAAAGATTCAGATACGGTTGCGGTCTTATTGCCGGGAACTACGTTTTATCTAGGTAAAAATGACTATGCAGATGCACGTGGCATGTTAGATAACCATGGTGCAATCGCCATTGCGACAGATTTTAATCCAGGCAGTTGTGTGACAAATAATTTACAAATGGTGATGGCCATTGCAGCCCTTAAACTTAAATTATCACCAAATGAAATATGGAATGCGGTCACTGTTAACGCAGCGAAGGCGATTAATGTAGATGCGGGAACTATCAATGAAGGGGATAAAGCAAATATCGTCATTTGGCATGCCCCAAACCATGAATACATTCCTTATCATTATGGTATAAATCATGCAGAAAAAGTGATTAAAGACGGTAAAGTGATTGTCGATCATCAATTAGCACTTTAATAAAAAGGCGCGTTATTTGATGATACAAATAAATACTTGTATGTAGGACTACCATATAAACGAGTTGGGCGATCTCCTAACTCGTTTTTTTGATTGAATGATGCTTTTAAATGGCACTATAGAGGTTATTTTCCACGTTGTTCAACTTACTTTGATACAATGAAATAGAGAATGAGGGGGAGGGAGTGTGTAATCATGGGGCAATCGTAGCATATATGAAATCATGGAAAGGTCAATACGAAGCCAATAGCCTTGCAGGCGTTTTAGTCGCATTAGCCATGGTTCCAGGGGCGATAGCTTTTGCGCTGATTGCAGGTGTGAGTCCAATGATTGGGATGATGAGCACAGGACTCATGATGGTCATCATGAGTATATTTGGACACCGACGTTTGATGGTCTCAGCGCCGAGTAGTGGCGTATCGCTCGTTGCCATTATGGTCACAACGCGTGATGATATATATGTGCTTGCTTGGGCGACACTTGTAATGGGTATAATTCAAATAAGTCTTTCCTTTTTGAAATTAAATAAAGTTATTGCCTATATCCCGCAACCTATTGTCATTGGGTTTATGAATGCATTAGGCTTTTTATTATTAACGTCGCAACTCCCACATATATTTGGTAAAAATCTACAAACTTATCTCTTTGCAGTGATGAGTTTTATGATTATTTATACAGTACCGAAATGGACACGAAAAGTACCCGCCACACTTGTTTCAATCGTGATTTTAACGGCTATCAGTATGCTTTTAAAACCTAATATTGTTCGAGTGGAAGATCTTGCAAAAATTAAATTTATTTTACCCGAATTTGCACCTTTTCATCTTTCTATCATACCTCAACACTTCTTAGATATTCTTCTGTTTGGGGTAATGTTAGCTGTGGTTGCAACAATTCAAACAAGTTTGACCGCACAAATGATGGATGATTTGACGGGGAATCCAAGTGATAAACGTAAAGAATCTATGGCGCAAGGTATTGCCAATGCTACTCTCGGACTACTTGGTGGACTTGGCGGTAGTGCGCTCGTTGGACAATCCAAATTCAATTACAAAATGGGGGCGACCTCTCGCTTATCTACCTTAGTGACGGGCGTTACGATACTTTTATTTTTAGTGTTTTTAGGAGATATTGTAGGTCAAATCCCAATCGTAGTGTTAGCAACAGTTCTCGTGACGATTTCGTTTGGTACGTTTGACCGACAAACGAAACAACTCATAATAAGAAAGCGCTATATGGATTTGAGTCTCATGGCTTTTACATGGATATTGATTATTTTGACTAAAAATCTCGCGTTAGGAGTTTTAATAGGGACCCTTCTATTTTATATTATTCGATACATAAGAAAGTAGGTGGACGAAATGACAGATATTCAACAATTGGTACAATGGAGACGCTATTTTCACGCGCATCCGGAAGTCTCGAATGATGAGTTCCAGACGACTGAAAAACTCAAAGAAATTTTAGAAGAGATGCAAATTCATGTTTTGAATCTTCCGTTACTGACAGGTATTGTTGCAGAAATCGGAGCAGGAGAACCTATGGTCGCAGTGCGTTCAGATATTGATGCACTCCCGATTGATGAACAAACTGGATTGTCATTTGCTTCAAAAACGAAAGACGTGATGCATGCCTGTGGCCATGATGTCCATATGGCGGCGATATTAGGTTTAGCAATGAAATTAAAAGCACGTGAATCGGCGCTAAGGGGTCGTGTACGGTTGATTTTTCAAGCCTCAGAAGAAGTTGGATTTGGCGCAGAAAGAATTGTAGATACGGGGCTACTTGAGGGCGCTAAAGCGATTATTGGTTTTCACAATGATCCTACTTTGAAAATAGGGGAATGGCAAGCCAAACCAGGCTTTATGACCTCAAATGTCGACCGATTTCGTATTCACATTCAAGCGAAAGGGGCACATGCTGCGATGCCTCAAGACGCTAAAGATCCTCAGGTTGTGTTAGCACAATTAATTCAAAGTTTCCAAACTATTGTTAGCCGTAATACAGCGCCATTTGAAGAAGCGGTAGTCACAATAGGTCAAGTGCATAGCGGACAAACGTGGAATGTCATTCCGGATAGTGCCATGTTGGAAGGAACGGTACGCACATTTAAAACAGAGGTCCAATCTAATGTCGCTAAACGTATGCGCACAATTTGTGATGGTGTTGCAAAGCAGTATGAAGTAGACATTGACTTAGATTATCAAACGATTACACAGGCTGTGAACAATACGCCGGAACTACATGAAATGGCCATGCAATCCGCTCAAGATGTGGGCTACCAGGCCTCTGAACTCGAACGTCCTTTAACGATTGGAGAAGACTTTTCAGGCTATCAAACAGTGGCACCTGTCTATTTTGCGATGATTGGCTCTGAAAGTGAGTTTGCATTGCATCATCCAAAATTCAATCCGGATGAACGTATTTTAGAGCGTGTTCCAGATTACTTTGAAGCATTTGTAAATCGCCTCTTAGAAGACGGCACGAATTGACGAATCGCCTAAATTCGTGTAAAGTTTAACAGGAAAATTAAATACTTCATATCAAGAGAAGTGGAGGGACTGGCCCGTTGAAACTTCGGCAACATGATTGTGCGTGTGCCAATTCCAGAAGCACAGATGGCTAAAGATAAGAAGTTCAATTCATCAAATAGGTCAGACCTAATAGTGATTGTACACATGCCACACTATTAGCGTTTGACCTTAAATTTTGTGAGGAGATTATAATGTCTAAAGAAATAAAAGAGCAAGCAAGCGGTTGGGCGTTAATCCCATTGGTTGTATTTATCTGTATCTTTTTAGGCGCAGGTATTATTACAAAAGACTTTACCTTTATGCCGCTGAATGTCGCTGCGATTGTAGGCGTCATCATTGCGTTAGTCATGAATCCTAAAGAAAAATTTACAGAAAAAGTCGAAATTTTTGCGAAAAGTGCGGGACATTCGAATATCATTCTAATGATGTTTATTTTTATTTTAGCCGGTGCCTTTTCTAAAACGGCTGAAGCGATGGGAGGCGTAGAATCTATCGTTAATTTCGGATTATCGATGATTCCGCAAAATTTACTCATCGTTGGATTATTTATTATTTGTATGTTTGTTTCTATTTCTATGGGAACTTCTGTTGGAACAGTGGCGGCGATTGCGCCGGTCGGTTTTGGTTTGAGTCAAGCGACAGACATCCCATCTGCCTTAGCGATGGCGACAGTTGTCGGAGGCGCAATGTTTGGAGATAATCTGTCTATGATATCAGACACTACAATTGCGGCTGTTAGAACGCAACGCACACAAATGGCAGACAAATTTAAAGTGAACTTTCGCATTGTATTACCTGGAGCAATCATAACGATTATTATTTTATGGTTTTTGACCCACGGCAATCATGTTCATCACGGCCAAAGTTATGATTATAATTTCATCAAAATCATACCTTATCTTCTCGTGCTCATTTTGGCGCTCATCGGTATTAATGTTGTCATCGTTTTATTAGCAGGCATCATTTTATCTGGTGTCATTGGTATCGCAGACCATTCGTTTCAGCTTGCAGGCTTTTTAAAAGCGGCTTCAGAAGGAATTGTCGGGATGGAGGATATTGCCATCATTGCTTTATTAATTGGAGGCATGATTGGTTTAGTAGAACACCATGGCGGTATTCATTGGCTATTGTATAAAGTAAAAAGCAAAATCAAAACTCGTCGTGGTGCAGAATTCGGGATTGCGAGTCTTGTAAGTGTGGCAGATATATCTACAGCCAATAACACTATTTCGATTATCATGTCGGGTCCGCTTGCAAAAGATATCGCAGACGAATACCAAATCGACCGTCGTAAATCTGCGAGCCTATTAGATATCTTCGGAAGTGCATGGCAAGGATTTGTCCCTTATAGCCCGCAATTGATTGCAGCAGCGGGAGTTGCAGGCATTTCTCCTGTGATGTTAGTCCCATATTCTATCTATCCTGTGATGTTAGCGTTATGTGGTATTGTGGCGATTATTTTTAATTTACCAAGACTAAAAAACAAATCACATTCAAATTAAGATGAAATGTGCTATGTTAGACATATAGAGAATTGAACGTACATTTAAAAATAAACGCCGTGCGTTACAGTGTATGGCATACCAGAAATGGTTTTAAAGTGAGGAGAGTAACCATGAAAAACACGCAAAATGAATGGGTCGAAGTTAAAATCGTCCGATTATTAAAAACGACACCAGAGTTTGCATATCAAGCATGGACAGATTCTGAAATATTACGTCATTGGTTTATGACAACATCTCGAACAAATAGAAGTGTTGAAAGTGAACCCATTGAAGGCGGACAATATCAGATTATTGATCAACGTCAAGCTAAAACCGTTCGTATTGAAGGCGTGTACAAGCATCTTGTTATAGGTGAAGAGTTGGCGTTAACGATTCAAATGCCAGACTTTAGCGATCAACAAGACGATATTGAAGTCTACTTTGAAGAACGTAGTCCTGGCATTACGCAAATGACGTTTTACTATAAAAGTGAAATTCCGAAAGAACGTCGTTTGACCCAACTTGAATATAAGCAAAAAAAGAAAGAATATCACGACAGTATGGTGCATGGTTTTGAAAATATGTTCGATACGATGCAAAAATATATAGAAGAACAACCCATAGATTAATCAAGAATGCATCATTTCTGACGCATTAAAGCTGATTTAAATAGCAAAAAAATAGCCATCAAAATTTATTAGAGCGTAAATTTTGATGGCTATTTAACATTATTTAAGTTAGAGTGTCCTAGGCGCTTAGACTGTCCAAAAAGTGTTGTGATATGAAGGTGATAGCTATGAAATACGCGTGATATGTGCTTGTGGTTGGGACGGGGCATAAGCTTGATAAATATCAATATGATGTCGGCTTAAAAGACTTAAAATAGCCCCCACGTCTTCAAGCGTTGACGTTAGGGAAAGTACATTTTTTCGGAGTGTATATTTCATTTGGAGCTTGGTCCCTTGATGTAACACTTCAATCACTTTATCTTTTATGAACGGGTCAGTTAACCCATCAATATAAAAATCAAACCGGCGTTCGATATGGGCTAATTGATCAATGGCGAAGAGTTCGTTTTCGAATTTAGTTCGAATCACTTGATAAATTGTTATACGATGGAAACTGAGAAAGCTCAACAAGTATGGAAGGGCTTGTTTTTGAATATGTACACGGAGTATATATGCTTTTTGTGATTTATAAAATTCATGTTGCAAAGGAGAAGGTAAATTTACGTTTTTTAATAAATGTTCGATTTGGCGACGAATTTTGCGACGATTTAATTCTGCAATTTGAATAGAATAGTCTTCTAACTTATCAATAAGCATTACGATTCCTCTTTTAACTATGGTTTATTAAGTTCATTTTAGCACTCACTCTTATAAAAAGCATTAGGTCTAAAGGCGTAAACTTAAAAAGGTCTCGATTTTATTTCATCAAATTGTATTGTCAAGACGCTTTTGTTGTGTTAATATTCTGAATATTAAAATAATTAAGAGGTGACAGCTATGCTACGACAAATCGGACAATTCGCATCAAAAACATTTTTAATCTGGATGCTCATTGCCAGTTTTATCGGCTTTGTGATGCCGAGTGCTTTTTCAAGTTTTACACCGTGGATTCCTTATCTATTAGGAGTGGTGATGTTAGGAATGGGATTATCTATTCGATTAGAAGATTTCAAAAAAGTATTTAAATACCCAAAACCCGTAATTATTGGTGTGCTCTTACAATACTCAATTATGCCACTCCTCGCCTATATTATCGTAAAAGCCTTTCAACTTCCCCCTGAAGTTGCGATAGGAGTCTTATTAGTGGGGTGTTGCCCAGGTGGAACGTCGAGTAATGTCATTAGTTATTTGGCAAAAGCCAATGTGGCGTTATCCGTTGCAGTCACTTCTGTTTCTACTATTTTATCGCCTATCGTGACACCAGCACTTATGTTTTTAATGGCGCATGAATGGATGAATGTTTCGTTTTCGAGTATGTTTGGCTCAGTGGCTAAGGTCGTCCTCATCCCAATTATTATCGGCTTAATCATCCAGCGTCTATTTTATAAAGCTGCTGAAAAAACAGATGATATCTTGCCTTTAGTTTCGGTGGTAGCCATTTCATTAATTTTAGGCTCCGTCGTAGCAAATAGCAAGGCGCTCATCATTGAAACAGGCGTACTCATTTTTATTGTCGTGATCATACATAATCTATTGGGATATTTTATAGGTTATCTTCTTGCACATATTTTTAAATTGTCTTATGAAGATAAAAAGACATTATCAATAGAAGTGGGAATGCAGAATTCAGGTTTAGCAACCTCATTAGCGACAGTGCATTTTAATCCACTGGCAGCAGTCCCTGGTGCGGTGTTCAGCTTTATTCACTGCTTAACAGGACCAACGCTTGCCAAATTCTGGGCGGCAAGATTTGAAAAGCAACAGAAACAATTAGAAACAACATAAATTCACCGTGCGTTGAGCTGTACGCACAATGAAATATATTTGTTGGGCCGAAACATGTGAGTGTTTCGGTCCTTTAATGTGTGAGTGGCAAAAACCATAAATCTTGATAAACGCTCATGGAGAGATATCACACCCAGGAATAATTTCCCGCTTCTTTATCATCTTTTTAGATTAACTTTACTTTTGATTTAGGTTGTGCGAAAATATTTTTAAATTATTGGGTATAAGTCATCATTAAAGTCTCTAAAAATAGGTTCGATATAAAAATCATTTAACTGATGACGCATGATTCTTGAAAGGAGTGAACGAGATGGTGACTAAAATTTTAAATCATTATTTTATTACACTGACGCTTTTTATGACGATGCTTGTACTTTCGTTCGGGTTCGTCAAACAGTTTGACAATGGATTTCAATTGCTTATCACATTAACGATATTATTAACGTTGGTCAATTTTATAATGGAAACGTGGTTGATGAAAGCACATCTCTCCATGAGAAAAGTGAGGTTAATTCAAACATTGGCTTTTCCATGCTCCATTATTCTCATTGGATTAACTTGTTTTTTCATGTTGTTATAACGGTAAGCAAGGGAATTGAAAATTGATGGTATAAAAAGTATACTCAAGAAAAGAACTTAGGAGTGATATGTATGTCAAAAATTACAGGTCATCATCATATTTCTATGTATACTAAAAATATTGACGACAATAAGGCATTTTATTTAGACGTCCTTGGGCTAAAATTAGTCAAAGAAACCGTGAACCAAGATGATAATGATATGGTCCACATCTTCTACGGTGACAATAAAAGTACACCTGGTACACTGTTAACCTTTTTTGAATTACCCCTTGCAGGTATGATGCGTAAAGGCACAAATATGATTGCGAGAATAGGCTTACTTGTGCGTAATAGCGAAGCATTAGATTATTTTGAAAAACGATTACAAGATAAAGCGCATCATATCGAACGTGGGACCTATATGCATCAAGATGCGCTCTATTTTGACGATCCAGAGTCACTATCATTTGTGATGATTGCTAATGATGATTATACATTGCCACAAGAATGGGGCAATCCTACAGCTTCAGACATCCCAGAGGAATATCAAATTTTAGGAATGGGTCCTATTGAGATTCATGTTAAAGATATAGACTCAACTTTAAATTATCTTTCAAAACATTTAGACTATCATGAACGTACAAATATGGATGAACATACGTTTACGCTTGTTGATGATGGTTTATACAGTGATATCGTCGTCATTCAAAAAGACGGACCGAATGTAAGACCTGGTCGTGGATATGTCCACCATCATGCGATTGCGACAACAAAAGAAGCACTGCCTAAAATTATTGAAAAGCATGACCACTTGCCTGGCCGTCATTCAGGATTGATTGATAGAAAATGGTTTGAATCACTTTACTATCGCCAAAATCATATTATGTTTGAATTTGCGACAGTAGAACCAGGTTTTGAATAAACGTGAATGCGGGTGTCAGATTTGTTACACTAAATGAAAACGACAACTAAGGAGGCCCCTTTATGTACCGAGCGGTAATTTTTGATTTTGATGGCACGATTATTAATACAGAGCAACATTTATTTGATGTCATTAATATGCATCTTGAAAAAGCGAAGGAAAAGCCCATTTCAATAGATTTCTATAGGTCTAATATTGGAGGACGTGCTTTAGCGTTGCATCACTATTTAATTGAGATTTTTGGCGAGGAAAAAGTGGCTAAAATTTATCAAGAACATCACGAGCATGCAAGGCATCTTCCTTTAAGGCAGGGGGTTAAAACGCTCATGGAGCAACTACATGCACGTCACGTTCCGATGGCGGTTGCGACAAGTAGTGCACGTGAAGACATAGAACCGCTCATCAAGCGATTAGGCATTGGAGACTATATTCAAGTGATTAAAGGACGTGAAGATGTCGAAGCGGTCAAACCTGAACCGGATTTATATTTATCAGCGGTACAGTATTTAAACTTTAGTCCAACGCATTGCTTAGCTATTGAAGACTCGGTCAATGGAGCCACTGCAGCCATCACTGCAGGTCTAGATGTGATTGTAAATACGAATCCTATGACGGAAGTTAGTGATTTTTCATCACTTGAGCTCTTAGCTAAAGATATAGATTTAACACAAGTCATAGACCAATTCTTTAATGGAGTCGCGCAATGAGTTTAGAAATGATTCTCTTTTTTATCGTTGCGCCTCTGATTATTGTGATAGGTAACCTTGTGCTTGCGCCTATCTTCCAACGCCATATTCCTTTTCGTGTGCATATGACGTCTTGTATTGTGGGCCTAGTACTTTATGGTATCGTTGCGTCTTTATTGTATTATTTTTTATTACAAGGAAAAATATAAATAGGCGAAGAAGACGTAGCGCACATTTTTCAACGGTGGATTTCATTCACAATGACATAGACAATAAAAATAGCGGATTGGGAAAGTTCCCAATCCGCTATTTTTATGAGAAAAGAACGATGGCGGCTATGACTAATACAAGTAAAATTGCATCCACACCTACCATTAATTTAAAACGTGTCGCAGGGGTTCCTTCCTTATTTGCTTTGTATAACATAAAGACATTAGGAATAAAACTTAAGAGCAGTAAAATGATCATGATGATACCTAGTGTTTGTGTTGACATCATTAAGGTCTCCTTTGCATCTTTCCAATAAAATAACCAATAATGAGGGCGATGAAAATCCCGATAATCAGACCCACGAAGGGATAGTTCAAGACCTTCCCAATTAAGAGGCCGAGAATGACGCAGACGATTAATGGAGGGCCATATTGGCGTTTTCTGGAAGCGTTGTTCAATAAGCTAAATATAAGCATATATAAAACAAAAAACACAATAGCCAACAGAATTGAACGCATGATTAAAGCATAAATGTCATTTTGAGTATTAAAGCTTTGCATCGCATAATATAAGACTCCAAGTATAACCGCAATGATAGCACCCCGAATAAATCGCTGTTTATCCATATTGAAACTCCTTCGCATCTCATTTTTTAGCTATTATAACATAGATGAAGGACTCTTTATTTAATACGATGTGCCCTAAATTGCCCATGGTCATTCAAATAGGCATAAAATAAACCGATAATGAGGCCGCCACCTACGTAATTACCGAGAAAAGCAGCGACAATATTTTTGAGGGCAGGAACTAATGTCAATGATTCTGTCTGATAGAATAGGCCTCCTACAAATAAGCAAGCATTATAAATGACATGTTCATATCCCATAAACGCAAAGATTGTAACCCCAAACATCATGACAAACATTTTAGCGAAAATATCATCTATTTGCATAGCAATCACTAGTGTTATATTAATGAAAAAGTTAGCGAAAATTGCCCGAATAAAGATATTTTGAAAAGTATAGGCCGCTTTTGTTTCTATTGTTTTATCAAGTAAGGTTAACATTTCAGGAGAGAGAATATCACTGAAGCGCATTAAACCAAAAAGTACAAACGCGCCAATAATGTTACCGAAAAAGCAAAGCATAAAAATTTTAAACACTCGAATAGGGCGAATTAAGCGATAATATAACCCAACAGTAAAATACATAAAATTACTTGTGAGGAGTTCAGAATTCGTAAATAAGATAAGTACTAATGCAAAGCTAAATGTGATGGCGCCAATCATATTGACTAATCCTGAGCCTAAATCAGGAGCAAACGTCGCCTTTACCATCAAAACAAAAACCGCAATAATGCTAATAATAAATCCAGCCATCATCGCGCGTAGTAAATAGCGTTTAAAGTAAAAACTTTGCAAAATATCTTTCGTTTGAATTGTATCGATAATATTTGCGATCCATGCACACCCATAAAAAATTTTGTCCCATTTGATATTTTTATCATTCATTATCATCAATCCCTTACGCAATCATACAAACAGTATACTTGCAAAAACATTATTTGTGAATATTTTCACAAAATATTTTGGTGTTTGAACAAAGGTTTTATGTTTGTGCAAGTGAATAATATTATATAAAAGCGCTTACATAATTGGTTTCATAGAGAGACAAAGGATATAAGCGTTTAGAAAGATTTATTAGGTAGAATAAAACTATTTTATGAAAGTGCTTACATTATTTTAGAAAAATCACTTTTCACATTTGAAAATTGTAGTATAATAGCGTCATGACAAAAAAACAGAAAGACCCTTATTATATTAAGGAGATGGGGAGTTATCATGAAAGATAATCAAGAATTACACAGAGGGCTGAGTTCGCGACAAATACAAATGATCGCACTTGGTGGGACGATTGGCGTAGGCCTATTTATGGGGGCATCGAGCACTATTGCCTGGACCGGACCATCGGTTATTTTCGCGTATTTAATCGCCGGTATTTTCCTATTTTTAGTCATGCGTGCGATGGGGGAAATGGTTTATCTTTATCCGACGACAGGATCATTTGCGAATTATGCAACAGATTACATACATCCCGTAGCAGGTTATGTGACAGCATGGGCAAATATTTTCCAATGGATTGTCGTAGGGATGTCCGAAGTTATTGCGGTAGGAGAATATATGAAGTTTTGGTGGCCTGAGCTACCGACTTGGATTCCGGGCGTCATTGTTGTTGTCATTTTAGCAGCAGCGAATGCCGTATCTGTAAAAGCATTTGGTGAATTTGAATTTTGGTTTGCTACGATTAAAGTTGTCACAATTATCTTAATGATTGTGGCTGGGTTTGGACTTATTTTCTTCGGTTTAGGCAATGGAGGCAATCCGATTGGTTTAAGTAATTTATGGGCGCATGGTGGATTTTTACCTAATGGTATTCTAGGATTTTTCTTCGCATTATCAATTGTTATTGGATCTTATCAAGGTGTAGAACTTATTGGTATTACGGCTGGAGAAACAAAAGATCCACAAAAAAATATTAAACGTGCGGTAAATGGGGTCATTTGGCGTATTCTTATTTTCTATTTAGGTGCGATTTTTGTAATTGTAACCGTTTATCCATGGGATGAATTACAAGATTTAGGTAGCCCATTTGTAGCAACTTTTGCAAAAGTGGGTATTACGATTGCAGCTGGTTTAATTAACTTTGTTGTGATTACAGCAGCAATGTCAGGTTGTAACGCTGGTATTTTCAGCTCAAGTCGTATGATCTTTACGCTTGCACAAAATGGACACTTACCTAAAATATTTACACGTGTCATGAAAAACGGTGTGCCTTTCTATACGGTATTAGCCGTTTCAATCGGTATTTTTGTTGGGGTTATTTTAAATATTGTTTTACCAATGATTATTGATGGTGCAGAAAACATTTTCGTATATGTTTATAGTGCTTCAATTTTACCGGGTATGATTCCTTGGTTTATGATTTTATTCAGTCATATTCAATTCAGAAGAAAATTCCCTGAAAAAATCGAGAATCACCCATTTAAAATGCCATTTGCACCATTTTCAAATTATTTAACTATTGCCTTTTTAGTGCTCGTGCTTATTGGTATGGTTATCAATGTAGAAACACGCGTTTCTGTTATTATTGGATTCGTATTTTTAGGATTCATGGCATTGTTCTTCTTTATGAAGGGCTATCATAAGCATAGTAAAGAGGAATTCAAACTATAGAAACTAATCTATTAAAACTGTTCACAAAGTGTTAGACTTTGTGGGCAGTTTTTTTGTGGAAGTGATTAGATTTAGAATAACTGCGATTTAAAGCGGTTTTTACTTGCATTCAAATAGCCATCAAAATTTATCTGTACATAAATTTTGATGGCTTTTAAGTGCGCGTTTCCTCTCGTGTTGAGTGTCATTTTTGTATTTAATCTTTTTTTGATCCTTGGTAAAGTTCATCCATGTCTATTGATAATACAACTTTATTTACCAAATTGATCTATCAATTTTTTGTTTGAGGCAAATACATAGGTTAGTACGAATCCACTAATGTATGCCGCGAATAATCCTGCAAGATAGCCTAAATACATTTGATGCGTAATTAAAGGGAGGAGAGAGAGGCCACTCGGCCCAATTGCACTTGCTCCAATCCCGCCAATGCCACCGATGACAGCGCCGCCAATCCCACCGGCGATACATGCGGTGAAAAACGGACGAACTAAAGGTAAGGTCACCCCGTAAATCAGAGGTTCACCGATACCTAAAAAGCCAACAGGTAAGGCACCTTTAAGCACATTTCTTAAAATAGGATTACGCTTACTTTTAAACCATAGGGCTAAACATGCGCCTACTTGACCTGCGCCCGCCATGGCTGCAATAGGTAAAAGATAAGTGGCCCCGGATTGATTAATCATTTCAATATGGATAGGGGTGAAAATATGATGGAGTCCAAACATAACTAATGGAAGGAAGAAAGCACCAATCAAAAAGCCACTTAAAATGCCGCCATGCTCGATAATACCATTAACAATCCCGACTAAGCCATCTGAAACCCAACCTGCCACAGGCATTAAAATAAATATAGTTAATAATCCGACTGAAAGTAGTGTTAACGTCGGTGTAACGATAATGTCTATCGCATTAGGAATGATTTTATGGAGTTGTTTTTCGATTAGACTTAAAATCCACACAGCTAAAATGACGCCAATAATGCCCCCTTGTCCTGGCAATAGGCCTTCTCCTGTAAAAATATTAGGTAAGGGATGATCTTCAGGCATGCCTGTTAGTAAGGTCGCTCCGCCAATTACACCTCCAAGCCCAGGCGTCGCATTAAATTCACGTGCTGCGTTAAATCCTGTGAAAATAGCTAAATAGGCAAGCATGCCATTTTTGATGATATCGAAAACAAGCGTGAGTTGTTTAACCCATTCAGCTTGGATAGTTCCAGCAGCAATAAAGTTATTTAATACAGCCGCTATTCCACCGATTAATCCAGCACCTACAAAAGCAGGGATAAGAGGGATAAAAATATTCGAAATCACTTTAGCAAAACGTGTAAAAGCATTAGGGGGGGTGCGGTATTTGGCTTTAGTGTTTGCTTCCAGTGTGGATTGATCATGATGGGGGATAGGTTCACCTAATTTAACCCCTGACGTTTTAGCCATTTCTTGTGCGACTTTATTCACTGTTCCGGGACCGACAATAATTTGAAGACGTTCATCTTGTACAACGCCTAAAACCCCTTCAATCTGTTTGAGTCCTTCCATATTCACCTTATTTTCATGGCGTATATCCAAACGGACTCTCGTCATACAGTGAATAATAGAATTGATATTGTTTATCCCACCGACTTGCGTCAAAATTTCTTGTGCAATACGTTTTTCCTTTGACATGATGTCCAACCCCTTTTTAAGTATTGATAACGGATTTTACATTTCCATGATGACTGCTGACTAACTGTTGTGCCTCAGAATAAGAAACGGATTTGAAGTGCATGACAATCGCTGCTTTTATGTTTTGATGCGCTTGGTGATAAAGCTTTGTGCTCTCCTGTTCATCCAAATGTGTAATGGTTCGAATAATTCCAATGGCACGGGAGACGAGTTTTTCATTCGTTGCCTGAACGTCAATCATAAGATTGTCATACACCTTACCGATACGTATCATCGTGGCTGTAGAAATCATATTTAACACCATTTTTTGAGCCGTTCCCGCTTTTAAACGTGTGGAGCCCGTTAAAATTTCAGGACCTACAGGAACTTCTATGGCGTAATGGGCATATTGACTGATGAGAGCTTGTGCATTACAACTGAGCGTAGCCGTCTGAGCACCAAGTGATTGGGCATATGCAAGGGCACCGACGACATACGGCGTCCTTCCACTTGCGGCAATCCCAATCACAAGGTCTTGTGCTGTTAAACCGACTGAAGCTAAATCATCTGCGCCTTGTTGACGATGGTCTTCAGCGCCTTCTATAGCTTGAGTGAGGGCTTTTTCTCCACCAGCAATGAGTCCAAAATAGCGTTTCGGATCTGCATTAAATGTAGGCACGAGTTCTGCCGCATCTAATACACCAAGACGCCCACTTGTCCCAGCTCCTATATAAATAATTTTTCCGCCATTTAAATACACGCTGGCAGCAGTCTCAATGACATGTTGGATAGTATTAAACTGCGTAGCGATAACATCGGGTATGTTTTGATCTTCTTGATGCATGAGCTGAAGAATTTGTTGTGTTGTCATTTCATCTAAATGTGCAGATTTAGTATTGCGTGTTTCAGTTGTATTTTGTTTCATGAACATCCTCCTCTAGTGTTTCAACAAATGTAAAACGTGTTGATGCATTAAAAAAGTTTAAATAGGGGAGCGCTTCTTTTGTGAGACTTCCCACCACATTGACATGAGGATGAGGTTTAAGATTAATTTTAGTGATTTGTAGTTCTCCCATATAGCGGCCGTTCAGATGATTATCTATAGTAATAGTGCCTTTTGCTCTTGGTTGGATATTGGTTGGCGCAATTGTTTCAGAGACGTGCGCTCGTGAATATCTTGAACGAATGACATGAGCGGCGCAATCAGGTCGAACCACATGTTCTTGAAGGACGAGCGTTCTGTCTGCATTAGAATGTAAATGGCAATGTAACCTGAAATGATTATGTACAATCATGTCATACATTTTTTGAGCCGTTATTTGAGAAATATAGGGATCTCCAACAAGAATTGTATCGATTTCCATCTGTTTTATAATAAGTGCGGAAAGGCACGGTTCTGTTTGACGCAAAGATTCTAACGTGGGGAGTCCTTCATATAAAGGACCGCGATAATACTCACCACTAATAAAGGCGTAAATTGACGCATTCGGATGGTAGTGACGAATGCGCGCATTTTGAGATTGTAAGTAAGCGCGGCTTAAACCCGTATCTGGCCTTGGATAATAATTATGTAAGTAGATGAGGCGAGACTGAAGTTCTGGATAGGTTTGAAGTTGGATTAAAAATTGTTCAGACACGGTACTAGCATTGATGCAACAGAGGTGTCCATGATTTAAAATGCGTTGGATTAATGACGGCGTAGCCCCTTCGTCAATACGAAGAATATAACGAATCGTGTCGAACTGTGAGAGTTGGTTAAAAAGTGTATCATTAATTAACGATTCATTCACATCAATTATTAACGCTGTATCAAAAGCGCTTAAATAAGTTTGAAGATCAAAAAGTCGAGAATGATGATTTTGTTCTTCCGGAATTTGGATAGACGTAAAAACAGTTCGAAATCCTAAATTCAACATATTTTGGATGTAGTCGTTGTTGAAGGGTTTGCCCAGATAAACTGAAAAACCTAGCATACTAAGACCTCCTTTAAATCTAAAAAATAGGACTAGTTCTATTATATAGTAAACTTTGAAAAAGCGCTTACATTTATAAGAGGTTATAAACGACGTTGTGCTTGCGCGATGATATTAATAAAAGCTTGTGTGACAAGTGTTTGGTCACCAATATCGATTTTTATTAAAGGTGTTTCGTGAAGTTGTTGAATACAAGAAAAATATGTGGCATAGTCATAAGAAAGTGAACGGTCAGGAATTTCTGGAGGAGGCAATGTGTTGTAAATCGAGGCGATGGTTTCTTTAAGTTCCTCTAAGATTTGATTGGCATCATCGGGTTTTTGTTGATAGAGCAAGTGAAAAGATAGTGCCAATTTGTGAATTTCTGTTAAATGGTGTGAGGCTTCGGAGTATTTTGGAGGATTTTGTATATTCATAGATGTATTCCTTTCTGTTATGATATTATACTATACCATATAAAAATGAAGGTTGAATAGGTATACACCAATATAAAAAATGGAGGTCATTATGAAAGGATACCGTTGGAGAGACATTAGATGGCGTAATTTATGGCTTTTACCGATTCTTATTGTGTCATTTATCGTTTTTATGATTATTGTGATGATCAATGCGGCCATATTTGAAGAGATTTTATTACAACCGCATACGTCATTAATTAATTACGAAGCGATTGGATTGTTAACACAATTGCTCGCTTATGTGGCAGTAATTTTTGCATTTTTTCTCATTAATTTAGATTTATTCAAAAGCTGGATGAAACAATGGTGGCAAGGGGTTAAACGGATGTGGTTATGGATTATTGCAATCTATTTGGTCACAGTTGGCGTGATGTATTTATTTAGTATGGTTAAAGAGTTTTTCCCGACGATATTTACGAGTGATACAACACAAAACGAGCAAATTATAGAACAACTCTTATCCATTCCACAACTATTACCTTTTAATTTCTTATTGATCGTTATTGCTGGACCAATCGTTGAAGAAATTTTCTTTAGACATATTTTAATAGGCGAACTAGGTAAAAAGTTGAATTTTATAGTGATGAGTGTGATTTCTGTATTATTATTTTCGGCGATTCATTTAGTTGATTTTACCAATTGGACAGAAATTTTTGATTACCTTATCATTGCCATCCCACTCGTCTTTTTATACATGAAAAGTGGAAGAAATTTAGGTGTTGCGATTGCGTTTCATATGCTAAATAATTTTGTCTCATTTTGTATTAGTATGATTCCATAAATGGTAAAAAGGAATGTTATTTTTTTACATTATGGAATGAGATAAGTAAATTATTCCATAATGTGCTGCATGTCGAGAGATTGGACCTAGAAATCTGACCGATTTTTATCCTCTCCTCTCGGCATTTTTTTGATTAGAAACGGAGGCTAAACAAAAAAGGCTATGAATAGATGAAAAAATATCTTCAAACTATAGCGCGCACACGTCGTAAAAAAGCCATCAATAGCTCTCTTCTTAGAATTATTGATGGCTCATTTAATATAGGAAACTCAAGGACAAAACTTATGAGCAGATATTTTTGTATTAATCATGGTCAGGTAAATAGTCTTCATAATTGTTCATTGTAATGTCATTAGTCTGAATGGATTTATGGAACGAATAATCTATATCGTCAATTGTGGCGATGTCTATGAGTTCGGTATAGTCACCACCAATATGGTAAATAACGGCTTTCCATTCAGTCGTTCGACACACTAAACCGATAAAAACGACATTCGCAAATTTGGATTTACGGCGCGTAGACGGCAAAAAGGATAGCCCCATGACTTTGCGTTCATGACTATAAATCAAAATATTTTTAAAAAGTGCGGGTAATGGAGGTGTGGCCTCGCCTTCAAAATGAATATATTGATCGAGTTGTTTCATATTCCGTCGTAATGATGTATTGGGTTGGCGTAATAATTTTTGAATCAATTGCGTGACTTCAGATTGAAAAGGGAGCGCGCTTTGGTGCCGACGTTCTTGTAATATTAAATATAACGCAAGCACTTCTGCATCATTAAGTTCTATTTTAATATTTTGAGGTTGAGATTGAATTTCATAGCCCCCATATTTCCCTGAATGGGCTAATATTTGAACGCCTTTCTCTTCAAGTTCTTGAATGTCTCTAAGTATTGTTCGTTTAGAGACATGAAGGTGACGCGCGAGATCAACAGCAGACATTTGCCTATGGGTTTGAATTAATTGAATTAATTTATTTTGACGGACTTCTTTGTTCAACTCCTCCACCTCCATCTCTTAGTCTTTCTTAATATATTTTACCATATTAAAATGGAGATGCTTATTAATAAGAATTTCAATGTATATTGACGTTCAAATGACGTAGAAACTGTGGGGTCTATGTAAATAAAAAAAGAAAATCAAAAAAATAAAAGAAAACGCTTACATTTTTGCAGGATTTGTGATATAGTATGAATTAGCTACTAGGGGATGGTACAGCATCATCAAACGAGGGGTAAGCTATCAGCAGATAGTTAAAGTTTGACGTGATAAGTTGTACTTATGGCTAGTTAAACATCTTCAATATTTATTACTTACTTTCCTTTCTATGCCGGTTGGTTTATCCAATCGGTTTTTTTATTTAATTAATATCAAGGACATTATTCTGGGGGTCATCGGTCAATATTGGTATATATGAATATTACGATGTATAATGAAAACAATCCGTTAGAGGAGGGATAGTTATGGTTTCTCAAAATGATATTAATGTAATAGACAATGAAATAAAAACATGGTTACGTGGACTTAATTTGTTAATTCCATCTTTGATAAAAGAAATCTCTACTGATACTAAAAAGAATCGGTTTGACCTTGTAACAAATGTGGATAAAACGTTGGAATCAAATTTTGAGCGTTTTCTCGCTGATTTATATCCAGACCACACATTGTATGGTGAAGAAGCGCACCAAGCAACGGACAATTTAAGAAAAGGCTATACGTGGGTAATGGATCCTATTGATGGCACTGCAAATTTAGTCAAGCAACAAGATGATTATTGTGTGATTCTCGCTTTATTTGTTGATGGGCGCCCTACGTTATCTTACATATATGATTTTCCACGTCAAAAATTGTATCATGCCAAACGTGGAGGAGGCGCTTTCGTTAATGATAAACGTATCGAACCGGTGGCTTCAATGGCGCTTTCAGATGTGCTTGTTTCCTTTAATAATAAAGTATTAAATGATTCAACGATGCATGCCTTACTCGATGCCTCATTTGCTTATCGATTGATTGGCGCATGTGGTTTAGATTCAGCGCGTGTGTTTACAGGGCAATTTGGGGCACACATTCATACAAATGCGAAACCTTGGGATATTGCGGCACAGTTTTTATTTGCTGAAGAATTAGGGCTCAAAATGACAAACTTTGATAAAGAAGAGATCGATTTTGTCACTGGAGGTCCCTTTATTATTAGTAATCCGGGATGCCACGATGAAATATTGTCCATTTTGTTGGCCGATGAGGGCTATGAAAAATAGGCGTTGCGTCTTAAGACGGATTCGAAATGAATTCAATTGCGATATTATCAAATTATTGTTATAAAAATAAACATATATTGAGTAATCAATAGAATGGAGTGAACACATTTTGGACTATCAAAGATCCAAGAAACGTAAAAATCCTGTAATGAGAGTGTTATTGTGGATAATTGGTATTTTACTCATTTTAGTGCTACTTGCTATCGCCTATTTAACGTTTAAAATCTTTTCTACAGGAGGTGCCATTCATAATCCTTTAAACCGAGAACATTCAGCTTTACGTTCTAGTCAGGTCAACATGGACAAAGGGGAACCGATTTCTATTGCACTTTTTGGGATAGATTCGAATGCGCAACGCCAGCAACAACATGACGGGCAACGAAGTGATACTATAATGTTGTTATCGATTAACCCAGATAAAAAAACGTCAGAAATTATTAGTATTCCACGTGATACACGTGCAGAAATTGTAGGACGTGGAACAACTGAAAAAATCAATCATGCCTATGCCTATGGTGGACCAGATATGGCTGTTAAATCACTCGAAAAATTAATGAATGTGCCTATCGACCATTACGCGACGGTAGATATGGATGGACTTAAAGATACGATTGATACAGTAGGGGGCATTGATGTTGTCAGCAACGCAACATTTACCGCTCAGGGACAAACCTTTACTCAAGGCCAAAAAGCGCATCTTAATGGAGACCAAGCGATGGCATTTATTAGAAGTCGTAAAGAATCTGGAGCTGGAGGCGATTTTGGTCGTCAAGAGCGTCAACAACTTGTGCTCCAAGGTTTAGCGAACAAATTAACAAGCGTCTCTTCTATTACTAATTTTAATGGTTTAATGAATCAGTTGAGTGATAACGTTAAGACGGATATGACTTTAGGAGAATTAAACACGTTCAGAAGTAACTATAAAGAGGGTAATGAAACTGTAAATAGACACCAACTTCAAGGTTCAGATACAACAGGTGAAGACGGTCTTTATTACTTTGTACCTGATGAAAACAGCAAACAACAAATTGTACAACGTTATCGTGATAATTTAGGATTATAACATTTAAAATTCGCCTTTTTTGTGGGCGGATTTTTTTCTATATTAAACGGTTATTTTCAATAAGTTGGACTTGAAAATTTTAAAAAGGAGGAAGAAACATGAATATTTTAATAACTGCATTTGAAGCTTTTAATGGAGAAAGCGTTAATCCTGCACAATTAGCAACGGCAGATTTACCTGAACATATTGAGCATCATCCTATAGACGTTCTTGTCATTCCCACCAGTTTTAAAGACAGTGTTGTGGCGATTGAATCGCAATTGGCTAAAAAAACATACGATGTTGTCATCGCTGTAGGACAAGCAGGTGGTCGGTCTGCAATCACTCCTGAACGTATAGCGATTAACATTGATGATGCCGTGATTCCCGATAATACTGGAGAACAACCCATCAACCAGCCTATCCAACCCAAAGGGCCAGCAGCGTATTTTTCTGATTTGCCTGTAAAGCGCATGGTGCAACACCTCCGAGAAGCGGGAACACCTAGTGAATTATCCAACACTGCTGGAACATTTGTTTGTAATCATGTGATGTATCAGTTAGCCCACCTCGCTAAAACGAGTTATCCTAATATGCGAACGGGATTTATTCACCTCCCTTATGCTACTGAACAAGTTCATGGACGAGAAAAAGTGCCTGCTATGCCCGTTTCAACGATGACGAGAGGGCTTATGTTGGCGATTCAAACGGCTATTCAATTTTCTGAAGATAGTGATGGTGTTTTAGGCACACTTTCATAAGCATAGAAAATGAATTTATGGGTATAGAAAGTTACCGCTTTCATTTTTGTAAAATGAACAATAGGTAAAATATTGGTAAAAGGTTAACATTTACAGTTAAACAGTATAAAATAGTAATAGCTAAGTATGTGGGGGCATCTTAGGCATATATTTGATTTATAGGGGGGATACTATGCAAGAACATCTTATCGTAACTTTAGATGGTAAAGATTATCTTGTAGAACCAGGTAAAAATTTACTTGAGTTCATTAAAGAGCAAAATACATTCGTACCTTCCATTTGTTATAACGAATCATTAGGTCCTATACAGACATGTGATACATGTGCAGTCGAAATCGACGGGCAAATCGCACGCGCTTGTGGGACGACAATTGATCGTTCAATGGTAGTCAACACACAAGGTCAAGATGTACAAACAAGTCAAAAAGAAGCTTTAGATCGCATTTTAGAAAAACACCAACTGTACTGTACAGTTTGTGACTATAATAACGGCAACTGTGAAATTCACAATACAATGGACGAATGGGGCCTAGAACACCAAACATATGAGTATAAACCAAAACCCTATGAGGTTGATTTTGGGCCATTCTATCGCTATGATCCAAACCAATGTATATTGTGCGGACGTTGCGTAGAAGTGTGTCAAGACGTACAAGTAAACGAAACGTTAACGATTGACTGGGAACGTGAACAACCACGTGTTATTTGGGACAATGATGTTTCAATTAATGAATCCTCATGTGTAGGATGCGGTCAATGTGCAACGGTATGTCCATGTAACGCCATGATGGAAAATAATATGGTTGGCAATGCAGGCTACATGACTGATATTGAACCAGGCTCATTAGCCTCTATGATTGATTTAACGAAAAAAGCAGAAACAGGCTACGGCCCATTATTTGCTGTGTCTGATTCAGAAGCTGCGATGCGTGAAGAACGCATTAAGAAAACAAAAACAGTATGTACATATTGTGGTGTCGGCTGTAGCTTTGAAGTTTGGACAAAAGACCGTGAAATTCTAAAAGTACAACCGTCTCATGATTCACCAGCCAATAAAATTTCAACTTGTGTTAAAGGGAAATTTGGTTGGGACTACGTGAACTCTGAAGAGCGTTTAACGAAACCATTGATTCGCCGTGGCAATCAATTTGAAGAGGTTGAATGGGAAGAAGCGATTCCATATGTCGCTAAGCGCATGAACGATATTAAAGAAAAATACGGTTCAAAAGCACTTTCATTTATTTCATCTTCAAAAGCTACAAATGAAGAGTCTTATTTAATGCAAAAAATGGCACGTCAAGTCTTTGGAACAAACAATATCGATAACTGTTCACGCTATTGTCAAGCACCGGCGACTAAAGGTTTATTCCGCACGGTGGGTCATGGTGGAGACTCTGGTTCTATTGAGGATATCGGTAATGCTGAAATGGTTATTACGATTGGTACGAATACAGCTGAAGCGCACCCTGTCATTGCTTCACGTATTAAACGATCTCACAAGCTATTTGGTCAAAAATTACATGTTTTTGATATTCGTAAACATGAAATGGCGCAACGTGCGGACGAATTCTATCAACCTCATCCAGGGACAGATTTAGTCTGGTTGTCTGCCGTGACAAAATACATTATCGACAATGATTGGCATGACAAAGCATTCATTGAAAAATGGGTGGATCATGCAGATGAATATTACAAATCCCTTGAACCTTATACAATGGAGTTTGCTGAAGAAACAACAGGCATTCCTAAAGAACGCTTAATTCACTTAGCTAAAGAAATTGTTAGCGTGAATTCAGTAGTTGTTTGTTGGGCAATGGGTGTAACGCAACAAGAAACAGGTTCTGATACAAGTACGGCGATTTCAAATATGTTACTTGCAACAGGTAACTACATGAAACCAGGCGCAGGTTCATATCCATTACGTGGTCACAACAACGTACAAGGATGTTCTGACTTCGGTAGTATGCCGGATAAATTCCCAGGTTATGAAGGGGTTACAGATGATGCAGCACGCGCACGTTATGAAAAAGCATGGGGCGTAAAAATTCCAAGCGAACCTGGCTATGACAACCATCAAATGATGGATCATATTCATGCAGGTGATGTACACAGTCTCTTTATTCTAGGGGAAGATACGGGTATTGTTGATTCAAATATCAACTACGTTCAAGCTGCTCTTGAAAAAGTAGACTTTTTAGTCATTCAAGATGAGTTCTTAACATTTACTGCTGAATATGCAGATGTGATTTTACCAGCGAGTCCATCACTTGAAAAAGAGGGTACATTTACAAATACTGAACGTCGTTTCCAACGCTTATATCAAGCGTTAGAGCCATTAGGTGATTCTAAACCAGACTGGCAAATTACACAACTTATTGCACAAGAACTTGGCTTTGATTGGAACTATCAACATCCATCTGAAATTATGGATGAAGCTTCTGACTTAGCACCAATGTTTGCAGGTGTAAAATATCATCGATTAGAAGGTTACAATAGTTTACAATGGCCTGTTGAAGCGGATGGTACAGATTCTCCATTGTTGTTTACAGAAGGCTTTAACTTCGATAATGGTAAAGCAAAATTCTTCCCACTCGAATTTGATAACTTCTATAAAACAAATGAAGAATATGATTTACATGTGAACAATGGACGTGTACTTGAACACTTCCATGAAGGTAATATGACGTATAAAGTTCCAGGACTTAAATACAAAATGCCATCAACATTTATTGAAATTTCACCAGAACTTGCTAAAGAGCGTGGTATCCACGAAGGGGCAGCGGTTAAATTAACGTCCGAAACAGGTGAAGCTACAGGTCATGTTCATATTACAGACCGAGTAAAAGGTAAACAAATCTATTTACCACTTAATGATAACAATGCTGCGGCCATCAACTACTTGACGAGCAGTGTGACTGACCCAGAAACACATACACCGGCATATAAATCCACTTGTTGCCGTATGGAAGTCTTAAGTAAGCGTGGTAAATCACCACTCAATCCGACAAATTTCCGTAACCAACAGCGCAATCCGCAATATAGTGTGGCAGTTGAGAAAAAATGGGCAAGACCAGATTACGTCTTCCCAGGGGATCAGGTGATGAAATAATGGCTGAGAGAATTTCTAAAATTAAGCGTATTGAAAAATCAGAAGCAGAAATCAAAGCAGAACAAGTGACGAAAGTGACAGATGCCATTGCCGCCAACAGTGACAGTATTTTAAAAGCAATTAAGCTAGTTGAAGCTTTAGATGAAGCTAAAATACTCGACGCTTTAACTGGAGCAGTCAAGCAACGTGGCGTGATTACAGAAAAAATCGTCACGGAATTAAACAAAGACCAGTATGCTGGGGCCATCCATAATATCGGTCAAATGGCTTTCTTACTCGGTGATTTAAATCCAGATGATTTAAAAATTCTAATGAATAAATTGAATAAAGGATTACGTGTAGCGCATCAAGCAAGCGCAAATCAACGCACATCAATTACTGGATTAATGGGCATCCTAAAAGATGATGACATGAATCAAAGTTTGACATACTTCCTAAATATTTTAAAAGGTATGTCAAGATAGATGAAAAAGTGGATGAGGTCGTTTTATACCTCATCCACTTTTTTTATGCTTGATCATCAAGCATAGTCATAGGTTTCATGATAAAATATAATGTGTTACAAAGGAGGAAATCTATGGATATTAAAAAAATCAAACTGCTTGCGATACTCTCTAATGTATTGATCGTTTTAGGATTGATTTCATTATTTTTTATACATACCATTGTGGCTATCATTTTCTTTTTACTTTCATTAGGATTAAGTCTGGTTGTATTTAATATGATGTTCAATGGTAAAAAATGGATACGTATCATTGTGAATGCTTCGTATGCCATCGTGTTAATCATCGTGATTGCCGTTTTACTCGCAATGACGTAAATTTTAATCAATTTGGGGAGTAACAGATGAAAGCATATATAAAAAAGCATCCTTCTCGGGTATTAGTGATTGTGATTTTAGCTGTCTTTTTTATTTTACTATTCATTAATGAGACGACCTTTTTAAAAAATGATAAAAATGTGACCTTTGATGAAGCTTATCAACGTCAAGTGAACGGACAAGTGCTTCATACTAAAGCAAGTCACAATCAATTTGTTGAAGCTTCGAATGAGGATGTTAAGGAAGCCATGCGCGTTAAACTAAGTGATTCCGATTTACAATATATGGATTTATCAGAACCCGTTCAATTGTCGGAAGAAGAAGTGAATCAAATGCTTAAAGGTAAAGGGGTCCTTGAAAATCAAGGAAAGGCTTTTTTAGAAGCGCAAAAGCAATATGATGTCAATGTGATTTATTTGATGAGTCACGCACTTGTTGAAACAGGTGAAGGGCGTTCTGAGTTAGCGCGTGGGATTAAACATGGCAAAGATCGCTATTACAACTTTTTTGGGATTGGGGCGTTTGACAGCAACGCAGTGGATACTGGAAAAAGCTATGCGGTGCGGGCAAAATGGACATCGCCTGAGCGTGCGATAAAAGGCGGGGCACAATTTGTAAGAGAAAACTATTTTAAAAATGGTCAAATCACGCTGTACCAGATGAAATGGAACCCTCAAGCGCCTGGTACCAACCAATATGCGAGCGATATTGACTGGGCCGCTAAAATTGCAGACCATATGCAAACATATTATGACAAATTTGGAATCAAAAAAGAACAAGTACGTCGTGATTTTTACCGCAATACCTAAATGAGAAGTTCGTTCGAGTTTAGCGTAGAAAAATTGGGCTAATTAACAGATGAAGCGTGAAAGGTTGATAAGGAAGAGGGCAAAAGCAATCTTTTTGTCCTTCTTTTAATGTTGAATGAGGTGAAAGAGAATGAAAATAGGAATCGTGGGGGCAGGCATTGGTGGTCTCACTGTAGCTGCACTCTTACAAGAACAAGGTCATGAGATTCAAGTATTTGAGAAAAAAGCCAGAATTGAGGACATCGGTGCAGGGATAGGCATTGGCGATAACGTCATCAAAAAATTAGGGGAGCATGACTTAGCAAAAGGATTGAAAAATGCAGGACATATCCTAGAATCGATGCAAATTAGTGATGATCAAGGACGATTATTAACTGAGGTCCCTTTTGCGAAAGAGACGACAAATTTAACAATGTTACGTCAATCGCTCACCGAACTTATTGCAACTTATGTAAAAACAGAAAACATACGTTTTAATGAGGAAGTGATTGGTATTCATGTGGCAGAAACTGGAGTGACCCTTGATTTTGTCTCAGGTGCGACATCACATTTTGATCTTGTGATTGGTGCAGATGGCTTACATTCAAATATTCGACAAGCCATTTTTCCTGATAGTAAGGTTAATTATCAAGGTTATACTTGTTTTCGTGGTGTCGTTGAAGATATGACGCATCTCGGACAAGTTGCGACGGAATACTGGGGACGCAAAGGACGCTTCGGTATCGTCCCTTTATTAAATGGTCAAGCGTATTGGTTTGCAACTATGAATGCCAAAGAGAAAGATGCGAAGTATTTACATTATAATAAACCGTATTTACAAGCATATTTTAACCATTTTCCGGAAGATGTTCGATCAGTTTTGGATAAACAACCTGAGACAGAAGTCTTGCATCATGATATTTATGATTTAAAGCCATTGAAAACTTTCACTTATAAAAATCGTGTCCTCTTGTTAGGTGATGCAGCGCATGCCACTACGCCTAATATGGGACAAGGGGCAGGTCAAGCTATGGAAGATGCCATCCTATTAAGTGGCTTGTTTGAAAAGTACGACATGGTAGAAGCCTTAAAAAAATATAATCAATTAAGAGTTAAACATACTGCAAAAGTTATTAAGCGCTCAAGAAAAATCGGTAAAATAGCACAAAAAGAGGGGAAAATAAGCACAGCTTTAAGAAATCGTTTCATGTCTGTGCTGCCAAATCAACTCATCGCAAATCAAACAAAATTTTTGAATAAATCAAAGCGCTTATAATCGCATGATTCATCATCATGAATAAAGGCCAGAACTTCCTTATACGGGGGGTTCTGGCCTTTTGGTTCATGGCTTTAAGCGTTCACAATGTAGTCCGGTGTTTCGCCTTGCGCTTTTTTAATTAAATTATTTGCAACGATTTCAGCCATCATATCACGCGCCTCAAAAGTAGCATTACCAATATGTGGTGTAATAACTACATTATCAAGAGATTTTAAGCCTTCAGTAATTTCAGGCTCAAATTCATAGACGTCTAGGGCAGCACCTTCAATGGTTTTATTTTGAAGTGCTTCGAGCAATGCTTTTTCATGTACAATAGGTCCACGAGAAGCATTGATTAAATAAGCTGTTGATTTCATAAGTTTAAGTTGTTCGGCATCAATCATATGTTCCATTGAAGTATTGTAAGCCGCATTAATCGTAATGAAATCTGATTCTTTAAGTAACGTTTCTAAATCAACATAAGAAGCATCAAGCGCTTGTTCTTTGTCTTCTTTACGATGAGGTCCAGTATATAAAATATTCATATCGAAACCTTTAGCGCGGCGTGCCACTGCACTTCCAATTTCACCTAAACCGATGATACCAATGGTTTTACCTGACACTTCACGACCTCTAAAGAAGAGAGGAGCCCAACCGTCGAATCCTTCATGACGCATGAGTTGATCTCCTTCTGGAATGCGACGCGCCACTGCGAGTAAAATACCCATCGTGAGTTCTGCTGTAGCATTTGTAGAGGCTTTTGGTGTATTAGAAACCTCGATACCTTTAGATTTTGCATAATCAATATCTACATTGTTAAAGCCTGCACCGTAGTTCGCAATAAAGGCAAGTTGTTCACCACTATCAATCACTTCTTTATCAACGTTTGTCGACAACAAGCTCACGAGTCCAAAAGCATCTTTGACACCTTTTTTTAATTCATCTTGACTAATAATGCCTTTTCCTTCATACATTTCAACTTCAAAGTGTTCTTTTAATAAGTTGAGACCTACTTCTGGAATAGGTCCAGCAACGAAAATCTTTTTCATCGTCATTCCCACCTTTCTCTTCAAGTATAAAGTAAACGTTTTCTCAGTGACAAGACAAGCGTACTTAAATCATAAAAAAGTGGACTTGAAATCAAATTCAAGCCCACTTTTTATAAAGTTTATTTTAGAACGAGTGACATAGATGCACACACCCAATGCACTTAAATCAATTCAAAAATACAGCGCATCTTGTCATGAAGTTCTATTATTTTACGTGAATGTAATTGTATGAACCAGCTTCACTTGCTGAAATTGTACGTTCACTTACACTGAATGGTCCGCCATTGTAGTTCATTTCTGAAACTGTAACTGAACCGTCTTCATTTACAGATTCTACATAAGCCACGTGGCCCATAGGTCCTTCAGATGATTGTAAAATTGAACCAGCTTCTGGTGTATTGTTCACTGTGTAACCTGCTGCAGCTGCTGCACTTGCCCAGTTGTTAGCATTGCCCCATGTTGAACCGATTGATCCACCGACTTTGTCATACACGTACCAAGTACATTGACCCGCTGTGTATAAGTTACCTGCTGAAACAGAACCTGTTGAATGTGTAGATGTAGATGTAGTTGTTGTGTTTGTACCATTTGTATATGATGAAGAGTTATTTGAAGAATAATCGTAGTTTGTTGAACCACCATTTGTATTGTAGTTGTAACTCCAAGAATAATTATAGCTACCTTCAGCGGCATCAGCATCGTGATGATCTAATCCAATTGCTGCTGCACCTACTCCTGCTGTTAATGTTGTTACTGTAGCGATTTGCTTTAACATAATAAAAGTCCTCCTAAAGATTAATTAGTATTTTATGAATAGATTCCTTATTTGCTTAAAGTATTCCCATGAGTATGCCACTCAAGGGGGATTTTTTGAATCGCTATTTTAACGACAAGACAAACTTTAACAAAAAAACCAACCTTTGTGTGGAATGTTACGATTTTGTAATCAAATGTAAAATTAGTTGATTTATTTTGTAATGATAACTTTTAGAGTGTTTTTGAGAAATAAAAGTCAAAGACATCCAATTTTAAATGTCGAAGTAAGAGGGGAAAGTCAGTAGTGATGCGTTATTTTTGAAGCCAAAAAAGATAGGAGCATGCGGGAGCGCTCCTATCTTTAGTGTTCTAACAAAAGGAATTATGTCACTGTTGTAACATTTTTTGTAACAATATTATTTAAAAAAACGAATTGAAAGTGGGGGTAAATAATCTTCACCATTATAAGCTTTAATAATGGCGACGATGTGAAAAATAAATGAAAGCAGTAAAACAATCGGTAAAATAACAAAACCAATGAGTACAAACATGAGTAGAGAGGCAACGATAGACCAAATCGAATAAGAGATAATAAAGTTAAAATAATTTTTGCCGCTAATATCTACAAATCGAGAAGTGTCTCGTTTTATCAACCATATAAGTAAAGGTCCTATAATACTTGTGAAAAATGATGTGACATAAATAAGGACGGCCATTAAACGTTCATCATCAGTTGGAACGTTTATATGAGGTGTATTTACTTGATGATAAAAGTGCGCATCATTATGATTCATGTTAAGAATTCCTCCAATTTAATGTACAATATTTTACATTAATTTTAACATATTTACTGAGTGATTTTACAAATATTTATGTTTCAAAATAGTATAAAATGAGCTTTTATAATAACTATTTTCTTTTAACGCTCGGTCTGTTAACATGCTTATGAGACATATTTATTTGATGAGGAGTGGGGAAGAAATCATGAAAATTGCTATCGTAGGTTCAGGAAATGGGGCAGTGACAGCTGCTGTTCAAATGAAAGATAAAGGTCATGATGTACGTTTATATTGTAGAAATCAAAGCATTCATAAATTTGATCATGCCAAAGCAAAAGGGGGCTTTCAATTTATTGAAGAGGGTGAAAGTTCTTTTGTGCCTTTTACAGACATTAGCGACGATATGGCTTACGTTTTAGAGGATGCTGAAGTCATTATGTTAATCATTCCGTCATCTTTTATTGAATATTATGCAGAATTGATGGCACCTTATATTCACGATGATCAAATTATTTTCTTTAATATGGCAGCGGCTATGGGTTCTGCCCGTTTTATTAAAGTTTTAAATGAAGTGAAAAGTGACATTCGTCCTGTGTTAGCTGAAGCGAATACACTGACATATGGCACACGCGTTGATTTTGATGAAGCTATTGTCAATTTATCTTTAAATGTGCGTAAAGTTTATTTTTCAACATTCAATACGGAAGACTTAAGTGCCACATTTAAAAAAATTGAAACGCTTTATCCTTATATTGTAAAAGAAGAGAGCTTATGGCGAACAAATCTAGAAAATGGAAACCCTGAAGTGCATCCCGGACCAACTTTATTAAATGTAGGGCGTATTGATTATAGTGGAGATTTCGCTTTGTATAAAGAAGGCATTACAAAGCATACGGTGAGGCTATTACACGCAGTTGAATTAGAACGCTTAACGCTTGGAAGAAAATTAGGCTTTGAACTTGAAACAGCTAAGGAAGGGCGTATTGAACGTGGCTACTTAGAAAGAGAGGACGAGGATAAATCGCTAAAAACGTTATTTAATGAAAGTCCTGTTTTCTCTCAAATTCGTGGTCCACATGAAGTGAATAATCGCTATCTCACAGAAGATATCGCTTACGGGCTTGTGTTATGGTCAAGTTTAGGCCGTGAAATTGGGGTTCCAACGCCTAATATCGATGCAATTATTGTGATTGCATCAACAATTTTAGAACGTGATTTTTATAAAGAGGGATTAACGATTGAGGATTTAGGCCGTGAAAACGTTGGCTTAACATCTTATTAAAAGCGATGGGGGGAGTATTCATGACGCGAAAACCTACTTTATTAGAATCGCTATCAACCATTGTCGTGATGATGGTAGTGGTATGTGTAGGATTTATCTTTTTTGAAATTCCTGTTCAACCTTTACTGATTATTGCTTCAGCATATGCTGCATTTATCGCATGGCGTGTAGGTCTTCGTTGGAAAGATTTAGAAGAGGGGATTACACAACGATTGGCGACAGCGATGCCTGCGATTTTCATTATTCTTGCAGTGGGCATTATCGTTGGGACGTGGATGTACTCAGGAACCGTACCAGGTTTAATATATTATGGTTTAAAGTTTTTAAGTCCACAATTTTTCCTAGTCTCTGCATTTATTATTTCGGCAGTTTGTTCTGTGGCAACTGGAACTGCATGGGGCTCGGCTTCTACTGCCGGCATCGCTTTAATCGCCATTGCTTTACAAATGGACATTCCTGCAGGTATGGCAGCGGGCGCGATTATCTCTGGGGCAGTTTTTGGAGATAAGATGTCCCCATTATCAGATACGACAAATCTTGCATCACTTGTCACGCGTGTCAATATATTCAGCCATATTAAACATATGATTTGGACGACGATTCCAGCATCAATAATCGGAATGATTATTTGGCATATTGCCTCTATGGGCCTTGCGCACAATGCGAACACTAAAAATATACAAAAGTTGCTTCACGATATAGAAACGATGTATCATATGAACTTTTTAATTTGGATTCCTGCGATTGTGATTATTGCTTGTCTTGCTTTTAAAATGGCAACAGTGCCAGCGATGCTAATTTCGAGCGCATCTGCCATTATTGTTGGAACGCTTAATCATGGATTCAAATTACAAGATGGCTTTAAAGCTACATTTAATGGTTTTACACCTGATATGTTGTTAGTGAAAACAGAGGGATTATCGAAAAATGCACTTACACTGATTGAACAAGGCGGCATCATGAGTATGACTCAAATTATCGTAACGATTTTTTGTGGTTATGCTTTTGCTGGCATCGTTGAAAAGGCAGGCTGTTTAGATGTACTTTTAGAATCAATTTCAAGTCGTGTGAATCATCGTGGATCACTCATATTGGTGACAGTTATCGGGACTTTAACGATGGTGTTAGCTGCAGGTGTAGCTTCTGTGGCGATTATCATGGTTGGCGTTTTATTAATGGATATGTACAACAAAATGGGTTATGATCGCGTCAATTTATCTCGGACACTTGAAGATTCAGGCACAATGGTCCTACCATTAATCCCTTGGGGAACATCCGGTGTTTATTATACGCAACAACTCGGCGTTCCGGTAAGCGAGTTTTTCATTTGGGCCATTCCTTGTTACCTATGTATCGTGATTGCCTTATTTTACGGTTTTACAGGTATAGGTATTAAAAAAGGAACAACACCTGATAAAACGATGACAACATAAATGTCCATGATATACGCTTGGTTTTAATAAAATGTGAAATTTATATGTTTAAAATTACCAAAAACGGTAATACTATTAATGTAAATGAGGTGATTCCATATTTTACTTAATAGTTCTTGTAGCGATGACACTATTAGGGTTTGGGATTCACCAATTTATCAATAAAGACTTACTTGTACTAAAAAGTCCTTCTATCATTTTCTGGGGTGCCAGCTTTATATTGTATTTTGTAGCGATTGTACTTTATAAAGCTGAAACCCTTACTTTTGTGTTTAAAGTCCATGAGGCTATGATCATCACTATATTCGGTTTTACGGTGTTATGGGTTTATTCACATTTATATAAGTCTATTGATACAATTGTCTATACGGTCATTATCGCCATACTAACGCTCATGTGCGCTTTAGTTACCATCCCAAACCCTCATGCAGACATGATATCACTGATGCTCGTTGTGCGACTAATTTTAACGATGTTGTTTGTCGCAGTGGGTGTTCATGTAGTCTGGAAGCAAATTAAAGCCAAACAGATGGAAAATTTTCCACTGTTGTATCTCTTTGCCTTTGGATATTGGGTCACTATTGCCTATTGGATATAAAAGGTTTCTGAAACAGTAACCGTTTGCTGCCTACGAAGTACTTTGCTTTGTGGGCAGTTTTTTAATACCAAAAAAAGACCAACCTTTTTGAGAGAGGTTGGTCTTAAAACTAAGGTTTCCTATAGCTAGGAAAGTATGTGTATTAGTGGATGAAGTTATAGCTTGCTGCTTGGCTCGCAGAAATTGTACGTGAAGTCACAACACCAGGGCCTTGGCCGTAGTTCATTTCTGATACCGTGATAGATCCATTATCATTAACAGATTCTACATAAGCTACGTGACCGAATGGGCCAGCTGTCGTTTGCATGATAGCGCCTGCTTTAGGTGTATGGTTTACTGAGTAACCTGCAGCAGCTGCAGCGCTTGCCCAGTTATTAGCATTGCCCCATGTTGAACCGATTGTACCACCGACACGGTCAAAAACGTAGTAAGTACATTGTCCAACAGTGTATAAGTTAGAACCAGATGTACCTCTTGATACAGAGCGTGTTGCATTAGATGTTGTTGAAGTTGTATAACTGTTATTTGATGTCATTGCTTTTGGTGCTGATGTTTGTACAGGCGCACTGTAGTTACGTGTTGGTGTAGCATATGAATAAGATGATGCGTTTGAATTGTTAGCATTTGAATAATTTGCATAAGATGCACGTGAGTATGATGGATTGCTAGCGTATGAATTGCTTTGAGTTGTGTAATTGTAGTTATAACCATTACCACCATTAAATTGAGCTGGAGACCAGTTACCTTGCCATGTAAAATGGTATTGATTGTTTTGGTCGATTGTATAGCTGTAACTATAAGATGTTGGATCGTTTGGATTATATCCACCATTATATTCAGCAGCATCTGCTTCTTGTCCGTGTGCTAAAGTGAATGCAGCTACACCTGCAGTAGCGATTGTAGTCGTAGCGATTATTTTTTTCATTTGAAAAAGTCCTCCTAAAAAGTTTAATACATATTTATTTTAAAAATAGGCCAAATGCAAAAGTGACATACTTTAATATTAATTTTAAAAATTTACTTTGTTTTAACAACGAATAATACTTTAACAGAAAAGCGCGTATTTGTGTGCGGTGTTACCACTTTGTAATTTTTAAGAAAATTTGAATGATTTAGCCAGATATGTTATGGGGAAAGAAGTGCATGATTTATCACTACTTTTTTATAGGAAGTGGAAAATTTAGAGTTGTTAGAAAATAATTGTTACCATTTTGTAATATAACTGATACTTAAAGGAATAACTACTCTTACTTCTCAAAGGGTAATAAGTAAAAGAAGAAGTGAACCACATGCTGCGTTATGAACCAATCACAAAGTGAGTATTTTCACACTCTTCTTGTTATAATCGAAGCGAGACTTTTTAGAAGGAGTGGATAAGATGATACTTGACCGTGTGAACCCAGAAGATTTATTTCCAACTGAGAAAGTAGGACCAGCTGTTCTAGGCATTATTGAATATGAAGTACAAGGACAAAGCGAATATGAAGGGGCCTATATCGCAACAAATGAGCGATTAATTATGAATGTAGATATGAACGGTCAATTTTATTACCGAAATATTCCTTATAACGATATTTCAAGTATTTCCTATGAAGACGGGAAGCTTTTGTTTGGTTTTGAAGTTGGAAAAGTCGCGATGAAATCTCTCAAAAGTAAAAATGTAGATGCATTTATTGCGTATGTACAACAACAAATGACACATGCAACTAAAACACAAAATTAGATGCAGAAGCTGATTTGAAGGGCTTTTGAGAAAAAATATTTCAAATTCGAAATAAAATCATTGACGCACGAAATGTTAGGGCGTATACTTTGAGTATAATATTTATACTGAAGTTGAGGTGACAATGGCATGAAAATAGAATTAGGTTTAACTTCATTTGCCGACAACCACGAAATCTATACTGAAGAAGGATCCTCCCCAGCACTTTCAAATGCTGAACGTATTCGTCACATCGTCGAAGAAATTCAAGTTGCGGATGAAGTAGGCTTGGATGTCTATGGTCTTGGGGAACATCATCGCCCAGATTATGCAGTCTCAAGCCCTGCTACAGTGCTTGCGGCAGCAGCAGCGACCACTGAAAATATAAAATTGTCTTCTGCTGTGACAGTGCTTTCTTCAGACGATCCTGTACGTGTGTATCAACAATTCTCTACAGTTGATGCCATTTCAAATGGACGTGCTGAAATAATGGCGGGTCGAGGCTCATTTATAGAATCTTTCCCATTATTTGGGTACGATTTAAATAACTACGAACAATTATTTGATGAAAAATTGCAACTTTTAATGGATATTAACAAAAATGAAATTGTTCATTGGGAAGGCAGCATGAGACCTAAAATTGATGGTTTAGGTGTATATCCTAGAGCGGATAAGGAAATTCCAATTTGGCTTGCAACTGGAGGCACTCCAGAGTCTTCTCTTAAAGCAGGTGCGTTAGGTTTGCCGATTACTTATGCTATTATAGGAGGTAATCCAAAACGATTTGCGCGTAATGTTGCGATGTATAAAGCAATCGCAGAGTCCAATGGCTTTAATGCAGACGACTTACAAGTTGCTTCACACTCATGGGGTTATGTGGCAGATACTGATGAACAAGCACAAGCTGAATATATGCCAGCAACAGAAGCCCATCATAACATTATTGCGAAAGAACGTGGATGGCCACCGTTTACGTTAGAACACTTCCAACGTGAAATTGGTCCAAATGGCGCAATGTATGTAGGTAGCCCTGAAACAGTCGCACAAAAAATTATTGATACTGTTGAAGCATTAGGACTTACACGTTTTATGTTACACCTTCCAATAGGGTCAATCCCGCATGAACGTACACTTCGTTCTATCCGTTTATTCGGTGAGAAAGTAAAACCAATTGTAGATCAATATTTTGAAAATAAATAATTAAGGAGAGATTTAACAATGTTATTAAGATATGTAACAAATTTAAAATTAGCAAAAGAATTACTTGGAGCAGCTAAACCTAAATTAAAAAACGATCAAGGGATGAGAGATGCATTTGAATCATTCAATCTATCACCTGAGCTCGTACGTGTTGTAGGTGCAGCTGAAGGCGCAGCAGCCGTATTATTCGGTTTAAGTATTTTTAATAAACGTTTATCTCAAGCAGCATCAATCATCACAGTTATCGTACTTGGTGTAGCAATTCAAAAACACTTTGCTGCTGGACATGGTAAAGAAGGTGCTAAAGCTGCAATTGATATTGCTTCAATGGCAGGTTTAAGCTTAGCAGATACGTTAGTAAGCCGTAAATAAATTTTAAAGTAATAGATTCCGATAAAATAAGCAAAACAGGTTAGGACAATGGTTCTAACCTGTTTTTGTATTCAAAATCACCTCAAAAAGTGAGTGGTTTAAGAATATTTTGAATATATTTCCAGAAAGTAATTGAAAAAAACACGTCAACGGTTTAGAATACAATATATAATAAAATAAATTTCCAAGTAAATATAGTTTTAGAAAAACAGAACGTTACGTATACATCTTGGATAGACAACTTTGGGGTGATTAAAAATGAGAAAATATCCAATTAAAAACATGAAAGAATTCATTGCGATGACGCGAACAGTCAAAGAAACATCAACTCTCATAAAACAAAAACATGGACTGACATACGAAGAAATGTACATTCTTGTTTATGTTTATGAAAAAAGGCTTCCAGCATACAATGTGAAAGACATCATTACGGTTTCAAAATTTAAACCCTACTACATCACAAAAGCATTACAGAAACTTAAAGAACAAGGATATTTATCTAAAAAACGTAATGAACAAGATGAACGTACCGTAATTATTGAAATTACAAAAGATCAATACAAAATGATTGACCAACTGTTCAAACAAATAGAAACGCTGTTTTGATAAAGATGTATTGCATTAAATCAATGGATATATAACTCAGAGCATAATCATGCGTGACATTCTGGATAAATACTTAAGATGTTTTATGACAACGCGTCATCGAGAGCTAAAACAAATTCTATGTTTTAGCTCTCCTTTTTTTATTTAAATGTTTAATGAGTCATTCAAAATTTGATTTATATTCATTTGAATGGGAACTTATGGTGGATTATATTATAATGTTGAGTGAGATGATAAGAAATAAAGCGAAAGAGAGTGAAAGATATGCAATCCGTATTAATTCAATCTGAGATTCAAAAGAAATGGATAGATAAACTAGAGTCTCAAAGAGCAACTTTTGAATCATTCGCACATGATAATGATCAAAATGCCTCATTTCCGCATCAAAATATTCAATGGCTGATTGACGAAGGCTATACTCAGTTAACGCTACCCAAAGCGTATGGAGGGTATGGTGCAACAATTGAAGATATGGTTATTCTGCAAACTTTACTAGGTTCTATGGACGGTGCTACAGCCCTTTCAATTGGATGGCATATGGGGTTAATTGGTGAATTATTTGAAAAACAGGATTGGGATGAAAAATTATTGAATCAACTTGCTGAAGAGGTTAAAAAAGGGGCTTTGATTAATCGCGCAGTGAGTGAAGCTGAAACTGGGAGCCCAACGCGAGGAGGCCGCCCTGCCACATATGCTGAGCGTCAGGGAGAATATTATGTATTGAATGGGGTGAAAACGTTTACGTCTATGAGCCCAGCTTTAACACATATTTTAGTGGCAGCCTACATTCCAGAGAAAGAAACAGTAGGATTTTTCTTAGTCAAAACGCCTACAGAAGGGTTAACCATCGCAGACAATTGGGACATGGTCGGTATGCGTGCGACTGAAAGTCATGACCTTATTTTAAAAGATGTCAAAGTTCCCCTCGAACATCTCGTTGAACTTAAAGGTCAAGGGCCTAAGTTTCAAAATGGATGGTTGCTTCACATTCCTAGTGCTTATTTAGGCATTGCACAAGCCGCAAGAGATTATGCATTTCAATTTGCAACCACACACCAACCCAATAGCATTGAAGCCCCGATTGGTGAATTGCCAGTGGTTCAACAAAATTTAGGCAAAATGGAAACGAAATTACTCGCAGCGCGACATATGTTATGGAGTACAGCGCACGCCTATCAATCAGATTTATCAATGCAGTCCATCTCTAACGAAACAAACGCAAGTAAAATCATTGTGATGAATGAAGGATTGGACGTAGTTGATCTTGCCATGCGTGTCGTTGGTGCTAAAAGTTTAGAAATGTCACGTCCGTTACAACGATATTATCGTGATATGAGAGCAGGGTTGCACAATCCACCGATGGAAGATATGGCCTATAGTCAAATTGCACAAATGGCCCTTAAAGCAGTACCAACGCATGATAATAAGTAGATCCATAATCAACCTAAATCTAGACTGTTGAAAGATAGAAAACACCTCTATATAATGAAACATATTACAATATAGGAGATTCTCATCATGCGCTATTTTTTAGTCGTAGTTGGCGTCATCTTCACAATACTAGGTTTTCTAGGAGCTGTTTTACCTCTTTTACCCACCACTCCTTTTTTATTAGTAGCTGTGATTTGTTTTGCCAAAAGTTCGAGACGATTTCATGATTGGCTCGTCCAAACAAGCTTATATAAAGCTTATGTAGAAGATTTTAAAACGTATCGCGGTTATACAATGAGAAAGAAAATTCAACTTTTAATCAGTCTTTACATCGTTGTCGGATTTTCTTTTTGGATGATAGATATGCCAATCATTCGAATCGGTTTACTCGTGATGGTCATTATGCAAACCATAGTACTGTTTACTTGGGTACGTACATTGCCCAAAAGTCATGATTTAAGAAAAAAATATGATACCTTCTAGCTTAAATGTTAAAAAGAAGGCATCATTGAAGAATATATTTGTTAAAAGCGGGGAGAGTGCTCATGAAGGCATTTCCTCCGCTTTTTATGTTTGAAAAATTGTGTGAAACTATTGAAATACTGATTGCCTTAATCGGAGAAAGTGATGTATAATAATGATAATCATTTTCAATTGGAGGAAATCACATATGAAAAAATGGATCATTCCATTTGTCGTTTTAATGTTTGTTTTAGCGGCATGTGGTCAAAATAAAGATGAACAGTCATCAAAAGAAAGTCAAAAAACGTTGGCAATTAAAACAGCTGATGGAGAACAAAAAGTTAAAATCCCTGAAAAACCTGAGCGTATTGTCGTCTTAGCACCGACTTATGCTGGGGGCTTAAAATACTTAGATGCGAATATTGTTGGTGTTTCAAATCAAGTAGACCAAAGTCCAGTTTTGAAAAAACATTTCAAAAATGTGGATAAATTAGGGAATGAAGATGTTGAAAAAGTCGCGTCATTAAAACCAGATTTAATTATTACGTATAATACAGATAAAAATACGAAGAAACTCGAAAAAATTGCGCCTACTTTAGCGATGGATTATGCGCAATACAATTATTTAGAGCAACAAGAATTACTTGGGAAAATAATGAATAAAGAAAAAGAAGTTGCAGATTGGAAAGCAGATTGGGAAAAACAAACCCAAGAAGATGGTGAAGCAATTAAAGAAAAAATCGGAGATAATGCCACTGTGTCCATTTTCGAAGACTTTGATAAGAAAATCTATGCTTATGGAAAAAACTGGGGTCGTGGTAGTGAAGTGCTCTATCAAGCATTTGGCTTAAAGATGCCAGCTGAATTAGAAAAAGCAACGAAAAAAGAAGGATGGAAAGAAATCTCTAAAGAAGAAATCGGGACTTATGCTGGGGATTACATTGTAAAAGCAAAAGTACCAAATGCAGCAGAACCTGAGTTCTCTAAAACCGCGATGTGGTCAAATTTACCAGCAGTTAAACAACAACATGTGATTGAAGCAAATTCAAATGTTTATTGGTACAATGATCCATATTCATTAGATGTAATTCGTCAAGATTTGAAAAAACAATTGTTAAAATAGTCCTACTACAGAAGTTAAAATCTCTACCTTATTAATTTTTATTTAAAATAGCCATCAAAATTTATCAGAGGGTAAGTTTTGATGGCTTTCTAATATATGTGAGACCCTAAATTCTAATAATATGAACAGTAAACTTCAAATATTGGACTAAAACTGCATTACATAAAAATGTGAGTGCTGAAATTAAGGCTTATGTCATATTGTAAACAAACTAGAAATAATGTTTACATTCGTGTATAATACGGCAATGGTGATGCCTTGACTTCTAGGAGGAACAAAATTAAAGAATTGCCTATATAATGTTTACATGAATAAGGAGGAAAGTGACGTGAAAACACGATTACTTGTTTACACAGCTTTAATGACGGCAATTATTGCTGTAATGGGGTTTGTACCGGCGATACCTTTGCCATTTATACCGGTACCTATTGTTTTACAAAATATTGGAATATTTTTAGCAGGAATGATTTTAGGACGTAAATACGGCACGCTTAGTGTACTCGTATTTTTATTACTTGTTTTATGTGGTGCACCTCTCTTATCTGGAGGCCGTGGGGGCATTGGTGTATTAATGGGACCAAGTGCTGGGTTTCTCATTATGTATCCCGTCGTTACATATTTAATGGGGTGGATGCGTGATCGCCATTTTAATGGCTTAAATGTCATCAAAGTATTTTTTATCATTTTAATTTTTGGTGTTGTATTATTAGATGTAGTAGGAGCAATTGTGATGGGCTTTGTGATTCATATGCCAATCTCTAAAGCATTGGTGCTCTCACTCACATTCTTACCTGGGGATATTATTAAAGCAATCATCGCATCTATCATCGCGATGGCTTTAATCAAAAATCCGGTGACAGGACGTATTTTTAAAAATGTATAATCTATCTTAAAGGGGAGGATACATGTGAGTCATGTATCATTAAAAGACATTTATACTGATGGGCACCTTGTTGAAACAGCGCAACGCTATACGAGATATTTAACACCAGAGCAACCTTTAAAATTTGATGCAAATAAATGGCAATATCATGAAATGCCAGATATTTTAACTTTTAAAGGAGACATGATGTGGCAAGAACAACATCATTTGGCCCAAGGCTCTCGTCATCTTCATTTTGACTTTCCAGAGGATCAAACATTGTCACAAGATATGTTGCGTTTTTTAAGAGCCTCCGGTTTTGAACTCGGATGCGTTGAGATGTATGCCATTGAAGGTAGAGAACTCCAAAGCTTAACAGATGAGCCTATCTGTTTGAAAAAAGTGACCTTACAAACAGTACAAGATTACCTCGAGATATTTAATCTTGTGGGGGCACCATATGGAGAAGACTACTTGAAAGAAGCAGGTCAACATATTATCGAACAAGTGACACAAGGCACCCCTTGTTTGGAATATTATGTCGCCTATGAAAATGGACCTGTTGGGATTCTCAATTTAATTCAAAAGCGCAACACTGTAGAAATAGACGGTTTTGCTGTCAAACCAGAACTACAAGGACGCAAGATTGGCACGCGGATGCAAGCGCAAGTGGGTAAAATCGCAAAACAGCGACTTGTCATTTTAGTGGCTGATGCTGAAGATACGGCCAAAGAGATGTATGTGAAACAAGGCTATACGTATTTGCATTTTCGATATAGTGCATTATTAGAAAAAAATACTTAGAATTATAATCTATAAAATTGAACGGGACTTAGAAATTTGGCTAGTGTCAGCCTCTGTCTAAGTCCCATTTTTTAATCAATTTTTTGAGTTATGCGTTTTGCATGACTATAGATATTAAAATGTCCATCACGCACAAAACCTATTGTAGTGATGTTTAAGTCATTCGCCAATTGAATGGCTAATGTTGTCGGTGCAGATTTTGAAATAATCATACCGACCCCAATTTTCGCAGCTTTAATTAAAATTTCAGACGAAATGCGACCGCTGAAGATTAAGACTTTATCTCTTACTGAAATTTCATTTTGTATACAGTATCCATAGAGTTTATCTAAAGCATTATGTCTACCGATATCTTGTCGGTGAATATAAAATTCCTGGCCATCACTAATGGCAGCATTATGTAAGCCACCCGTCGCTTGAAACGTTGCACTTTCATCTTGTAAGCGCGCCATTAAAGTTAAAACTTGTTCAGGATGGAGATTGAGGTTGCTCATGGATGTTTTGGCAATCGCTGCATCATTTTGAAAGTAAAACTCACGGCTTTTTCCACAACAGGACGCAACGAGGCGTTTAGTTGAAAGTTGTACACGGTCATGTACGTTGTACGTAATCTCCACATGGGCAAAACCTTTACTATCATCAATGTCAAGTTGCTTTAATTCTTTACGTTTCAATATGACACCTTCAGAAGCTAAAAAGCCTAGTACTAATTCTTTCAAGTTGGTCGGGCTACAAATGACGGTCGCAAATTCTTCACCGTTTACCATAATGGTTAATGGGAACTCTGTCACATAATCATCGTATGTTTCAAAAAGTTCGCCATCTTCATACCGAATAATTTTTTGATTATAGTTGATATCTCGATTCACCCCGAACCCCCCTTATTTCAATATGTTTATTTTACGCTTAAAATCAAATTTAGCAAACTGATGTGTTTGTCGTATGAGTGATACTTTGAAAGTGAAGAAAGTTTTTAATCCAACGTGCAATTTAACGATACTTATATGATAATAGACGTAAAGTTTAATTTATAAAATTTGAAAGGGGTATTTTCTATATGAAAAAAATTTGGCTATTAAGTATGAGCTTAATCGTCTGTCTTTTAATGATTGCAGGTTGTGGCCAAAATAGTTCAAAGTCAGAGCACTCTGATGCATCAAAAGAGAATACACTTACAATTTCAGCTGCAGCTAGTCTAACTGACGTCACAAAAGCATTAGAGAAAGAATTTAAAAAAACACATCCAGATACAAAAATTGATTTTAATTATGGTGGCTCTGGCGCTTTAAGACAACAAATTGAAAAAGGAGCACCCGTAGATGTGTTTATGTCTGCGAACACGAAAGATGTCGATACGTTAAAATCAAAAGATAAAGTGATAGAAACTTACGACTATGCGCATAACAAATTAGTGTTGATTAAACAAAAAGGACAACCCACAAAAACATTAAACCAACTTTCAAAAGAGGATCATCTTGCGCTCGGAGAGGTTGAGTCTGTCCCTGCAGGAAAATATGCAAAAACGTATTTAGAAAGAGAAGGTCTTTGGAAACAAGTACAGCCACAAATCGTTTATACAAAAGATGTTCGAGAAGTGTTAAACTATGTTGATAAAGGCAATGCCACATACGGTTTTGTTTATGAGACAGACTTATACGCGGGGAACACACAAAAATCAGGTGTTGAAAAAGTAAAAGCCGTTAAGCTAAATCAACCTATTACATACCGCATGGGTCGTATTTCAGATAATAAAGCCAGTGAAGCATGGTCTAAATTTATGAAAAGCGATAAAGCTAAAGCAATTTTAAAAGATTATCATTTTGAACAATAGGTGATTGTATGGCTGATTTAACGCCATTATGGATTTCATTACGTGTCGCATTTATCAGTACGGTGATTGTCATTATTTTAAGTATTATTTTGGCAAAATTACTTTACAATAAGCAGAATACGTGGACAAGATTAATTGAAAGTTTTTTGTTGTTGCCCATTATTTTGCCACCCACAGTTTTAGGTTTTTTACTTCTGATTGCCTTTTCTGTTGAGGGCGCATTTGGACATTTTATAACTCACGTGCTAGGAATACAAGTTGTTTTTTCGCTTGTAGGCGCTACTGTAGCCTCTGTCATAGTGAGTTTCCCATTAATGTATCAACACACCGTTCAAGGATTTCGCAACATCGATCGACAGATGTTAAACGCAGCGAGAACGATGGGGGCCTCAGAGTCTAAAATATTTTTTAAATTAATTCTCCCTTTGTCGAAACGTGCACTTATCGCAGGGGCAATGTTAGCTTTTGCGCGTGCCATCGGGGAGTTCGGTGCGACGTTAATGGTAGCAGGTTATATTCCTGGTCGTACCAATACATTACCTTTAGAAATTTATTTTCTTGTTCAACAAGGGCAAGAAAATAAAGCATGGCTATGGGTGCTCGTATTAGTTGCATTTTCTATTACGATTATTGGAACGATGAATATGCTCAACAAAGAGCATTACAAAGAGAGGGATTAGATGTTAAATATTTATATTAAACACCATGTTAATCGTCATCTTATTCAACTCAATATTCATACTGAGAATCCTAAAATATATGCTATCGCAGGCGTTTCTGGAGTGGGGAAAACGACCCTTTTAAACATGATTGCTGGTTTACGTACACCAGAAGAGGGGCGTATCCAAATTGGAACACGCACATTGTTAGATACGCAAAAAAAGTTAACGCTTCCCACACAAAAACGTAAAGTGGGCTATTTGTTTCAAGATTATCAATTATTTCCGCATATGACGGTCCTTCAAAATATTGAATTTATGCATCCTGAAAAAGCGCATGTGGCCAAATTATGTGACGCGCTAAAGATTGAACACTTAAAACATGTCTATCCGGATCGATGTTCGGGAGGAGAACGGCAACGCGTCGCCCTTGCACGTGCATTAAGCCAAAAGCCTGACTTATTACTCTTGGATGAACCGTTTTCAAGTTTAGATGATGACACGAAAGAAGAGAGTATGGCTTTAATTCAAAATATTTTTGCGGAGTGGCAAATTCCAATTATATTTGTGACGCATTCCAAATATGAGGCCTCTCAGTTGGCGCATGAAACCCTACACATTAAAGTAACGGAATCAGAAATCTTATAAAAATTTATAAGCGCTATGTGGCAACCACTTTTAAAACTGTAAGTTACCGATCGAGGGTGACAGGTACATCAGTCATTATATTTAAGGCGAGGACATTTTCATGTTCTTGCCTTTTTTATATAAACCGACAGTAAGTTATTTCATTGAGACATCTTACAGTTGAACGTATAATAGAAATCATAGACGATGTGAGAAAGGTATAGTTGACTGATGCAAAATCGATATTCAAGACAAATTTTATTTCAAGATATAGGAGAAAAAGGGCAGCGAAAAATCAATGAGAAAACAGTCTTAATTGTCGGCATGGGGGCTTTAGGGACACATCTGGCAGAGGGATTAGTGCGTGCTGGAATTAAAAAACTACGGCTGATAGACCGAGATTATATTGAGGCCTCTAACCTTCAGAGACAAACGCTGTTTAATGAGGCGGATGCAAATGAGGCCACACCCAAAGTCGTCGCAGCTGAACGCGCCCTGAAAAAAATTCGTTCAGACGTGATCATTGAATCGGTCATTAATCATGCCGATGTTCATGTTTTAAATGAACTTGTTGAGGATGTTGATTTAATTATGGATGCGACAGACAATTTTGATACCCGCATGATGATTAATGATGTCGCATACAAAAATCAGATTCCATGGATTTATGGTGGAGTTGTGCGGAGTACATATGTTGAGGCGCCTTTTATTCCTGGACAAACGCCTTGTTTTCAATGTTTAATTCCACAAATCCCATCCATGAATTTAACGTGTGATACAGTAGGGGTGATTCAGCCTGCTGTTACCATGACCACCAGTTTTCAATTGAGAGATGCGCTCAAGATTTTAACTGAGACGCCTTTCACGCCAAAGCTAACGTATGGAGATATTTGGGAAGGCACTCACCACACGTTTGGATTTCGTAAATTACACCGTCAAGAGTGTCCCACATGTGGTGCGCATCCAAGCTTCCCATTTCTTGTCCAACAACAACCTCAAATGGCAACGTTATGTGGCCGAGATACAGTACAATATCAACACCCAGAGGTTCATTTTGAGGATTTAATCACGTTTTTAGATAAACATAGAATCGCTTATAAAAGTAATGGCTATATTGTACAATTCATGTTTCAGAATCATCGCATCGTCGGCTTTCAAAATGGCCGATTGTTAATTCATGGGATGACAGATGTTAATCAAGCCTACACCATTATTAATCAACTTTTTGGATAAAGGAGACATAAGATGCATACAAATGTAAATTTAGGAAGAAATATTAAATGTGCAGTTTTAACCGTATCAGATACACGAAATGTAGAGACGGATAAGGGAGGTAAATTGGTTTTAGACTTTTTAAAAACACTCAATACAGAGGTTGCCCCCGAATGTTATACGATTGTTAAAGACGATATTTCTCAGATTCAAGCGCAAGTCTCTTCTTGGCTGCAAGAAGGTGTAGAAGTGATTATTACGACTGGAGGTACAGGCATTGCACAGCGTGATTGCACGATTGAAGCCATTCGTCCATTACTCGAAAAAGAAATAGAAGGTTTTGGAGAGTTATTTAGATATTTAAGTTACGTTGAAGATGTAGGGAGTAGGGCATTACTTTCTCGTGCGATTGGAGGCACTGTAGGGCATCAATTGATTTTTTGTTTGCCAGGCTCTACGGGGGCTGTCACTTTAGGAATGAAAAAGTTAATTATGCCAGAATTAAATCATCTTGTTCACGAACTGAACAAATAAAATAAAGGACGATGCTCATGTATGAAAATGAGATCGTCCCTTATGGATGGGATAGAATTGAAGGTTTAATAGGAGTTATTGATTAAGCATTACGTTGAAAATCAGATTTACCGCCTGTTTTTTGAATTAAATAAGTTTCTCCGATAATCATGCCTTTATCAACTGCTTTACACATATCATAAATCGTGAGAGCAGTCACTGAAGCTGCCGTTAAGGCTTCCATTTCTACTCCTGTTTTACCTGTCGTGGACACCTTACTTGTAATTTGAAGCACAAAAGTAGTTTCTTGTTGTGTCCATTCAAACTCGATATCAATCCCTGTCAAAGGTAATGGATGACACATAGGAATAATCGTGGCTGTATTTTTGGCAGCCATAATGCCAGCGATTTGTGCTGTATTTAGAACATTTCCTTTTTTAGCGGTATTATTCACAATTTGATTGTAGATAGTATCATTCACTTGAATGCTTGAGTGTGCGATAGCTGTACGACGCGTGACATCTTTATTTGAAACATCCACCATTTTAGCGTGGCCTTGTGTATTAAGATGAGTAAATTCAGACATGTTATACCTCCTGATATAAAGTAAAGTTAGTATAGCATGAATTGATTAAAATGTTAGGAGTGGACGGAATGACATTGAAAAAAAGACAACCTATCCCGGTAAGTGAGGCAATCTCTCGATGTTTGAAACAAAATATACGAATGACGAAAACGAAGGTCGACTTATACGAAGCGGAAGGATATATTCTTGCTGAAGATATCGTTGCGACTTATGATATTCCTAGGTTTGACAAGTCGCCATATGATGGATTTGCGATACGTAGTCAGGATAGCGAAGGGGCAAGTGGTGACAACCGTATCGCTTTTAAGGTTATTGATCATATTGGGGCAGGGAGCGTTTCAGCTGAAACATTAAAAGAAGGTGAAGCGGTTCGTATTATGACAGGTGCAGAAATGCCTAAGGGCGCAGATGCTGTAGTCATGTTAGAACAAACGGTTCAAACCGAAGAAGGCTTCACGTTACGTAAACCTTTTTCTCACCATGAAAATGTCTCATTAAAAGGTGAAGAAACACAAACAGGCGATGTGGTCCTTTCTGAAGGACAACGCTTGAACGCAGGGGGCATCGCAGTATTGGCCACTTTTGGTTATCGACAAGTCCCAGTGTACCAAAAACCGACTGTGGCGATTATTGCGACAGGGAGTGAGTTACTAGATGTTGAAGATGAGCTTGAACCAGGAAAAATCCGAAACTCTAATGGACCAATGATTCACGCGCTTCTTCGACAAGAAGGTATTGTAGCTGAAATATATAAAATTCAAAAAGATGATTTTGAAAGTAGTTTAGAAGTTGTAAAAACAGCTGCAGAAAGTCATGATATTGTGATTACGACAGGTGGCGTGTCTGTCGGTGACTTTGATTATCTTCCAGACATTTATCGTGCCTTAAATGCAGAAGTTTTATTTAATAAAGTGATGATGCGTCCGGGAAGTGTAACGACTGTTGCCGTGACCGATAATACATTTTTATTTGGATTATCAGGCAATCCTTCTGCGTGTTTTACGGGTTTTGAACTGTTTGTCAAACCCACGATGTATCGCATGATGGGTGCCCATCGATATTATCCAATGCTCATTCAAGCGACATTGATGGAAGACTTTAAAAAAGCCAATCCATTTACACGTTTTGTACGTGCGACCGCTTCATTTGACGGTCGAGCAGCAACAGTAAAACCTTCTGGATTTAATAAGTCAGGCGCTGTTGTCGCCATTGCACATAGTAATGCAATTATGGTCTTGCCAAGCGGTACACGTGGCTATAGCACAGGTCATCAAGTGGACGTTTTACTAACGAATTCGGAATATTACCAACAGGATTTTTATTTATGATTTTGCAAATCGTTGGCTTTAAAAACAGTGGAAAAACGACAATTGTGGCACATGCAGTTCAATTTTTTAAATCAAAGGGCTATCCTGTTGTCACGATAAAGCATCATGGACACATGGGTGAAGAAATTACGCTACCGGATGCTTCAGTAGACCATATGAAACATTTTCTAGCGGGTGCTGAACAAAGTATTGTACAAGGGCATCAATTTATTGAGACAATACAAAAAAATGAGGGAATCACCTTAGAGACTTTAATTAATGACTGTGTTACCATTGAAAACAGTATTATTTTAGTTGAAGGATATAAACATGCGCACTATGATAAATTGATTTTATATCGAGATGACAATGAACTCGCTGAACTCAATCAATTGTCTGGTGTTAAATATAGATTACAACGTCATGAAAGTGAGATTGATTTTGAACAAGTTGATCACATGTTAATGACTTGGTTGTCAGAACTAGAGGATGGTTAATTTGAAACAATTTGAAGTGACAACAGAACCGATTGTCCCTGAAATTTATCGTGAATGGACACTCAATGAAAAGCAAGGGGCAGTGGTTGTGTTTACAGGGCACGTAAGGGAATGGACGAAAGGCATTCGTACGGAATACTTAGAATATGAAGCATATGTACCTATGGCTGAAAAAAAACTTGCGCAAATTGGTGATGAAATTAGTGAAAAATGGCCCGGTACTGTGACGGCGATTGCACATAGAATTGGGGCATTAGATATTAAAGATATCGCAGTTGTGATTAGTGTCTCATCACCGCATCGTAAAGACGCTTATCGTGCAAATGAATATGCGATTGAACGCATTAAAGAGATTGTTCCCATTTGGAAAAAAGAGATTTGGGAAGATGGTGCCGAATGGCAAGGACATCAACGAGGGTATCATGAAGATGCAGTGAAAGGGGACCTATCATGAGAATATTATACTTTGCTGAAATGAAAGAGTTGTTAGATCGTTCTGAAGACCATTTTCATTTTGACTATGAAATTTCTGTCGAAGCATTAAAAACGCATCTATATCAAACTTATCCCATCATTCAAGGCAAAAAATTTCAAGTCGCTGTAAATGAAGAATTCGTGCAAAATGATGAAATGGTTAAACCGAATGATATTGTTGCACTTATTCCCCCGGTAAGCGGAGGTTAAATTAACGCAATGAAAGCAATCATATTAGCAGGTGGCGCATCTTCACGATTTGGTGCACCTAAGGCATTTGCCGAGATACATGAAGAGTATTTTTTTGAAAAAATTTATCATACCCTTGAATCAACGAATATGTTTAGCGAAATTATCATAAGTACTAATGAAGTATTGGCGTCCGAATTTGACGGATACCATGTAGTCATTGATGATGCCAAGCATAAAAGTAAGGGACCACTAAGTGGATTATACAGTGTCATGAAAGAAACAGAAGGAGATTTTTATTTTGTTATTTCTGTTGATACGCCGATGGTGACAGATAAAGCAATTAGCGAGTTATATCAGTTTTTAATTGCGAATTTAATTGAAGAACAATTATTAGTAGCCGGATTTCAGAGTGATGAGAGACCGATACCTACAATTGCTTTTTACCATAAAAATATATTACCGTCTATTGAAACAGCGCTAAATAGCAATGATTTCAGTATGCGGCATGTGTATCAATCTGTTTCTAATATGTGGTTAGATGTCAATAAAGTGGCATCGCCCGACTACTGGTACAAAAACATAAATTACAAAGAAGATTTAAGCGCATTAGAGAAAGAATTGAATCAATCCTATTGAGGGGAGGCGCAAAGATGACTGAGCAAATTTTAGATAAATTAGGACGCCCGATTCGTGATTTGCGCATTTCCGTGACGGACAGATGTAATTTTAGATGTGATTATTGTATGCCGAAAGAAATCTTTGGAGATGATTACGTCTTTTTACCGAAAGATCAATTGCTAACATTTGAAGAAATCACCCGTATTACCCGTATTTATGCTAAGCTCGGGGTGAAAAAAGTCCGCATCACAGGGGGAGAACCTTTATTGCGTCGCGATTTAGATCAATTGATTGCGCAAATTGTTGAAATAGAAGGCATTGATGATATCGGGTTAACTACGAATGGGTTATTGCTCAAAAAACATGGACAAAAATTGTATGATGCCGGGCTACGACGTATTAATGTCAGTCTAGACGCAATTGAAGACAATGTTTTTCAATCTATTAACAATCGTAATATTAAAGCTTCCACAGTTTTGGAACAAATTGATTATGCAGTGAAAATCGGTCTTCAAGTGAAGGTGAACGTTGTCGTTCAAAAAGGGATTAATGATGATCAAATTATCCCTATGATTGATTATTTTAAAGAGCGGGACGTGACGATACGTTTTATTGAGTTTATGGATGTAGGTAACGATAACGGTTGGGACTTTTCAAAAGTCGTTACAAAAGATGAAATGCTCAGCAAAATTCAGTCTCATTTTTACATTGAAGCAGTGGAACCTAAATATTATGGTGAAGTGGCGAAATATTACCGTCATAAAGGAGCAAAATCTAAATTTGGTTTGATTACAAGTGTATCTGACTCATTTTGTTCAACATGTACACGTGCACGTCTATCATCGGACGGTAAATTTTATGGTTGCTTGTTTAGTTCAGTGGATGGTTATGACATCCGTGGATTACTAAGAAGCGGTCATTCAGATGAAGAAATTGAAGCGCAAGTGAAAACACTTTGGCAAGTTAGAGATGATCGGTATTCAGACGAGCGTACACAACAGACGGTAGAAAATAGACGCAAAAAGAAAATCAATATGAATTATATCGGTGGATAGTATAAGAACACGTCTTAAATTTATATAGAGCAACGTGAAAGGACCATTAAAGATATAAAAGCACTCCCCATACGTTTTAACGTGAATGGGGAGTGCTTTTATTTGCTTTTACAAATGTTTATTTAGAAAAATCTATTTGTGTTAGTAATGGGTCATGATCACTTGCACGACCAGACATTTCAGTGAAATCACTATTGACGTGAATCATATCTAACTTCGCACGAGAAGCGAGGTTTTTTGAGACAAAAACATGATCTAACGTTTGTGCATTACCTTGATAATTATAAGAATAGCGCAATTTTAAAGGCACACGATTAACAAGATTGGTCATGCCGTAATTTTCAAATGTTTTTAAAGGTTGAGACCATTGGAAATCATTATAATCCCCTACAGAAATAATATTAGCTTTAGGGTTCTCTCTATATACTTGTTTCACAAATTCACCGACTGCTTTTGCCATTTCAACTCGTTGTGCTTCGCTTCGTCGTTCAACAGGTTGTTGACGGCCAAAAAGCGCATCATCCCCATTTTTTGAATTCCAATGGTTCACAATGGCAATAATCGATTGGCCTTTAAACGTGAATTGTGCAGCAAGTGGTTTTCTTGAATTGGTAAATGCTGGATTGTGAGGATCTATTCTGCCTGGATTTCGCGTCAATTTACCGTCTTTGTAATCAACAGCGGTATTTGCGTCTCCCGCTTTTATTTCATTATTAAATGAGACACGATCCGGACGATATAAAAAGCCGACACGAATATTGGCATTCGGTTGTCCTCCGTCTTTATTCATTTCTGGATCGATGCTTTTATATTCATATTTAGGTCCGCCCGTTGCTTGAATGGTTTTAATAAGGCGTTCATACGATTCATTGGCTGCAGGTCCGCCTTTACCAGAACCATCATTATCTTGAACTTCAGTGACGCCGATAATATCTGGGCTTTTCATATGGCTAACGATGCCATTGGCTAATTTTTCAGCTTTGTCATTGGTTGTCGTATAAGCATTATTTGAAAAGTTTTCGAGATTATAGGAGGCCATTGTAAGTTTATCTTTAGAAGACGTAAACTGCGTCCCTTTAGGTTGAGCTGTCCCTTTTGAGTGGGCCTTTTTCATCGTTTCGTAATCAATGTTGATTTTATAGTTTTGATAACCATAATTGACATATCCAATGAGAGGACCTTTAAAATGATCTCCTGTCGCAACATCAAAATTACGTCCTTGTTGTTGTGCATCATAAAGCTTAAAAGGAATGCGTTGCCCATTCGCATCGTTTTCTTTTAATAAAATTCCACCGTTTTTTGTTTCAGGTTTTACGTTATTTTGAACAGTAAACAAATCGCCATGTTCTTGGGGGCCTACACTTCTGACGTCGTCAACTTGTACACGCATCCCTTCTAATGATTCCCAATAATCTAAGGCATTGGTTTTTGGATTAAAACGTCCATCTGTAGAAGAGATTTTAGAGGGGATACGATTGATTTTTATTGGTTTCGGAAGAGATTGGTGAGAGGCTTTAACTATAATTTTTCCTTGTTTTTCAGGACGCGCATCAATTTCGGTAATCGGTTGATCGGTTTTTTGTTTATCTGGGTACCCTTCGATGGCATATTCAGAGACTAAACCTGAAACTTCAATCGCATCGCCAACTTTAACTTGAGGGGCTTCTTTACCAGTATAGACGATAATCCCTTCAGAAGTTTTAGGATCATTATCAGCATTACGGTCAGGGGTTTGTAAGTGAAAATAATGTTGGCCATTAATTTTATATTGATAAGTGACAATACCTTGGACAGCATCAACGTGTTGGTTGGCGTATTTAGACTGATATGTATTACCTTGAATATCGTGGATTTGTAAGCGCGGTGTTTCGGTTTTAGCATCAATAGGATGCATCATGACTGTTGAACTTATCAAACTTATAGATAAGCATGAAACTAAAAATTTTTTCATTGAATTCACTCCTAACAGTTATTAATTTATTTAAGTATATCAGAATAAATTTTTTGGAGTTATTAAAATGAAGTAAAAAAAGCGTAAAAAAGAATCGGATGTTTATTTACAAAGAAGAAAGTATAAGAAGATCTATGACATAGATAAAAGGAGCTTGTCAGTATAAGGAGTATTACTGACAAGCTCCCAAAAAGCAATTAGGCGTGCTGTTGATCAATATAAGTAATCATCGCATCATAGAGTTCATCTAAAATTGAAACGATACGTTGATATTCTTCTTCTGTTAAACCTAAATTATTAATATGAAATTGTTGTGTGGCTTCTATTTTGGATTTGAGTTGTTGATAGACTTCTTGACCTTGAGGAGAAAGTTGTAATAGTTTTTCTCGGCGATCGACGCCTGTACGTGCCATAATCCATCCACGAGATTCTAAGGCTTTTAAAATTTTCCGTGTGGTTGGTTTTTCGATGGAACGACGTTTTGATATTTGAACAAGCGTCGTATCGACATTTACGGCGATATCTTTCATCACCAACCACTGCGCTGGATGCAGGTCATATTCTGTCATTAAAGGTTGTACCATTTTGATATAAGGTCGATACAGTTTAGTAAATCTGTCAAATAATAATGATGGTTCCATTGACGTCTTCCTCTCAAACGATTTCTTTATTCTTACCATTATTATAGCACGCAAATCGTAAAAAGCTGGATTTACTCAGGTAAATTTAAGGAATGTTCAAATTTTATTCTCCAAGTTTTAGGGCTTGTTTAGTCGATTTAAATCGCGTGAGAGAAATAGGATTACTGTTCTCTTTCCTAAAATGTTTGGTAAAATAAACCACATAAGAACAAGAGGAGGGGTGACTGTGGTAGATATAGAATTTGATCATATCATTCATTATATAAAGGGATTAAACCATTTTGAGTTTCCTGGAGAATATTTAACAATTCAAAAAGGGGGACAACACGAAAAACTAGGAACATTTAACCGACTCGTACATATTGACTTGAAGTATATCGAATTAATAGATATTTTTGATAAAGGAAAAATAAAGCACCAATCTAAAACTCATGAAGGTAAATACTCGTTTGCGACATCAATTATGGCCAATGGCTATAAACAAGGATTTAAGAAGATATGTTTTCGCACGCACGACATTCATAAGTTAAAGTCGCAATTTAAAGAAAGAGGATTGGAAACCATAGGCCCAGTTAAAATGACACGTTATAACAAAAAGGGGAACTTAATTGAGTGGCAATTGCTCTATGTCAATGACCACGAATATGATATGATGATGCCTTTTTTCATTCAATGGAATAAAGACGATGAGACAAGGCAGGCGGATTTAGAAAGTTCATTTCAACGGCACCTTGACATTGATATGGTAGAGTTTAAAACACATCAACGTCACACAATGGTGGATCAATGGAAAAAATGGTTTGATATGCAAGTGATTGAAGAAAGTGATAAATATACGCTTTTATATAGTCCAGCACAAAAAGTAAAGTTTAAAATAACTGAAGGTCGCGAAGATATCATCGACACCTTACACTTGGTCGATCAAACAATAGATGCGCCTATATTAATTAGAACACGTGGCGCAAACTATCAATTTATCCCTCCTTATGAATAAACGACGTGATAAACTGTCATTATGAGCCATATGACATGAATCAAAGCGAGCATTAAACTACCAATGGCAATGTAGAGTTGACGTTTCGATTGATAAAGTAAAATCATATAAAGTGATAATACCGAGACGAGCGCGACAAGGATAATGCGTAAACTCAAATAGTCTATATTGATGCGATACAGAATTGAAATTATTAATACAATGAGCTGAATGAATGTTAAAATAATTAATGCGATATTTCTCATCGTCAGTCCTCCTAAATATTATCAGTATAGCATAGTTCTCAGAGGACAGACGAAGTGGAGAAAAGATAGAATAAATTTCCTCTTAGCAGATTTAAAGGAGTCAGTAGACATGAAATTAATGAATATTACGGATCAAGAACATGATGCGTTTGTAAAAGAGCATCCTAATGGTGATTTACTCCAACTTACAAAGTGGGGTGAAACCAAAAAATTAACAGGTTGGTACGCCAAACGCATTGCAGTTGGTGAAAACGGAGAAATCAAGGGTGTCGCACAATTATTATTTAAAAAAATCCCTCGCACGCCTTTTACTTTATGCTATGCTTCTCGTGGATTCGTCGTGGATTACACAAATAAACTAGCAGTTAAAGTATTGCTTGCTGAGGCGATTAAAATCGCCAAGCAAGAGAAATCTTATACTATAAAAATAGATCCTGATGTTGAAGTCGATGAAGATTCATCAGTGGTCGATGAATTAAAAGCTTTAGGATTTAGACATAAAGGTTTTAAACAAGGTTTATCAAAAGATTATATTCAACCCCGTATGACGATGATTACACCTTTAGATCAAACCGACGAAGAATTGATTAAAAGCTTTGATAACCGTAACCGATCAAAAGTACGTTTAGCATTAAAAAGGGGTACAAAAGTTGAACGTAAAGGTCGCGAGGACTTAAAGATATTTGCACAACTTATGAAAGAAACGGGAGAACGAGACGGTTTCCTAACAAGAGATGTGTCTTACTTTGAGACGATTTACGATGCACTACATGAAGATGGAGATGCAGAACTCATTCTTGTTAAGTTAGAGCCTAAACCTGTCCTAAAGGAATTGCGTCAAGAACGTCAGTCTTTAGATCAAGAAGAAGCAAGACTTAAAGCGAAAAAGCAAGACAAGAAAACGTTAAACAAAATCAACGATGTCAAAAATAAACAAAATAAAACAGACAGTTTGATTCAAGATTTAGAACAACTAGAAAAAACACATCCAGAGGGCCGTTATCTATCAGGGGCGCTCCTTATGTTCTGTGGTCATAAATCCTATTATTTATATGGGGCTTCTTCAAATGATTATCGTGACTTCTTACCCAACCATCATATGCAATTTAAAATGATGCAATACGCACGAGAAAAGGGAGCAAAAACGTATGACTTCGGTGGAACAGACAATCAGCCCGATAAAAATTCAAGCCATTATGGCTTATGGACGTTTAAAAAAGCATGGGGCACTTATTTAAGTGAAAAAATAGGTGAATTTGATTTTGTCCTTAATCCGATTGTCTATAAAGCTGTAGAACAATTCAAACCTCAATTGACACAATTGAAGATTAAAATCGTACGTAAAATAAAAAACTCTTAAAGTATTTTAAGCTAATATTGAATACTGTAAGACGTAAACTCTCGCTATCTTGATATATAAAGTTACCTCTCTTATTAATGTGAAAGAGGCTTGTCCATAAAACTTTAGATGTTTCAGTTAAGTCGCGTGACACAGTAGATAAATAAGTGTGCGAGTGAGTTGAAGAAAATTTAATATATTTTGTATGGTCAAAGCCATCAAAATTTATCTGAGCATAAATTTTGGTGGCTTATTTAGTGTTTAAAATATAAAATCGCTAGTGTTTTTTAGTTAGCGATTATGACAAAGTTCCCCCCTATAAATATTTTGTCCAAAATAAGATACTCATAGGTTAAAAAATGTGTTACTTTAACATTAAGATGTAAAATAAGGGAGCGATACGGGTGATAAAAAAACTGATAGACTTTTCCCTATCAAATAAATTTGCAATTATGTTAATGGTTTTACTTGTAATATTAGGGGGGATATATGCAAGTTTTAAAATGAAATTGGAGTTGTTGCCAGATACTGAGCCTCCGATGATGACTATTACGACAACGATGCCGGGAGCAACTCCAGAAACTGTGATGAAAGAAGTCAGTGATCCTATAGATGAAGAGATTCGGGGAATGGCTGATGTGACCAGTGTTAAAACGGAGTCCTTATCGAATGCCTCTATCATCACGGTTAAATTTGATGACCAAACGGATTTAGACAAAGCAGAACAAGCGATTCAGAAGTCATTACAAAAAATGAAATTCTCAGAGGGTGTTCAAGAGCCAGAAATCCAGCGCAACTCCATGTATGCCTTTCCAGTCGTGGCCTATTCATTTTTAAATAAGCAGAACGATGTGAAAGCGACAACAAAAGAAGTCGAAGAAAATCTCGTTCCACGTTTACAAGAAATCAATGGTGTCCAACGTGCCACGGTAAATGGTCAAACCGCACGTGAGGTCACAATTACTTTTGATGATAAAAAATTAAATGAGGTCGGCTTAAACCAACAACAAGTGGCTGACTATATCAAAGGAGCCACAAAAGAGACGCCGTTAGGTCTGTTTCAGTTCGGCAATAACGAAAAATCTGTTGTGATTGATGGACAATTTACGTCTGTCCGAGCTTTAAAAGATCTACAAATCCCGTTAGTGATTGCGAGTCAAACGCCTTCATCATCAACACAGAGTGAAGGAGACGGAAGTGCTAGAGAGGGACAAAGTGATGAAACTTCTTCTATGACGATGCCTCAAACGAGCAATGCCACTCAAAGTAATACCAAAGTACCGCTCAGTGACTTGGCCCAAGTCAAATTAACAGATGAACGAAAATCGATTTCTAAGACAAACGGGCAAGATGCGGTTGATGTGCAAATTGTAAAGGCACAAGATGCCAATACTGTGGCAGTCGCTAATGAAGTTGACCAAAAAATTCAAGACTTTGTAAAAGAACAGTCAGATTTAAAAACCGTTAAAATAATGGATACCGCAAAACCTATTAAAGATGCATTATCAACGATGATTGAGAAGGCATTACTCGGTGCAATTGTGGCCATTATTGTTATCTTACTTTTCCTAAGAAATATTAAAATGACTGCAATCTCAATTGTCTCGATACCGCTTTCTATTTTAATTGCGATGGTGGCTTTAAAGTTAACAGATGTTTCATTAAATATTTTAACGTTAGGGGCTTTGACTGTAGCCGTGGGACGTGTCATAGATGATGCGATCGTCGTTATTGAAAATATCTATCGACGTCTCGCCAAAAAAGACGAAACGCTTACTGGTGATCATTTAATTATTGATGCCACAAAAGAAGTATTTGTTCCAATTATGTCATCAACACTTGTAACGATCGTTGTATTCGCACCACTTGCCTTTGTGACAGGCTCTGTTGGTGAAATGTTTCGACCCTTTGCTTATGCCGTAACCTTTAGTTTACTTGCATCACTTCTAGTATCGATTACAATTGTGCCAGTTTTAGGGTCATTATTTTTCAAAAATGGGTTGAAAAAGCAACCTAAGCATCATCTCGGACGTGTGGGCCAAGGTTATCGTCGTATACTGGGGTGGAGTTTAGATCATAAATGGATTGTATTACTCTTAAGTACGATGATTTTAGTAGGAAGTATTGTGTTAGGAAGTATGAATATCGGCACGAGTTTTATTTCAACTGGTGAAGATAAGTTTATGGCCTTAACGTATAAACCTAAACCAGGAGAAACGAAAGAAGATGTGTTAAAAAATGCGGCACAAGTTCAAAAATATTTAAATAGCAAAGATAAAGTAAGAAATGTTCAATATTCCGTGGGAGGACCGTCACCCACTGATCCAACCGGTAGTACAAACAGTACGGCTTTGATGGTGGAATATGATTCAGACACGCCGCAATTTGATACGGAACCTGAACGTGTATTAAAACATATCGCAACTTATCATCACCCAGGAGATTGGCAACACTTAGATATGAGTACAGGTACAGGGTCAAATCAACTTGAAGTCAAAGTAACAGGACCTTCAACGAATGCCATTAAAGGGACTGTACATGAGGTTGAAAAACGCTTGTCAGATATGAAAGGATTGACCAACGTCAAATCAGATTTAACGGAAACGTATGATCAATATGAAGTTAAAGTTGATCAAGAACGTGCAGGCGATGCTGGAATTACGGCTGGACAATTGGCACTGTTACTCAATCAAAATATTCCAGATAGTACTATTTCCAAACTGAAAGATAAACAACAGACTTACGACGTTGTGGTTAAAAATCAAAAAGAAACGAACTGGACACAGAGCAAACTAGAAAATACACCTATTCCTTCACCTATGGATGAGAATTTAAAATTAAGTGATATCGCGACGCTTGAAAAAACGATAACGCCTAATTCTTTTGTGAAAGAAAGTGGCGATTATACAAGTACGGTGACTGCGAATATTTCTAGCAAAGATGTCGGGTCTATCACACAAGAAGTCATGAAATCACTCAATAAGTTAGATAAACCTCAAAATGTTAAAACTTCTGTGGGTGGCACGAATGACGATATTAATGACGCTTTCTCACAATTATTAGTCGCAATGCTTGCAGCCATCATTATTGTTTATTTAGTGCTCGTTCTCACGTTTAAAGGAGGTTTGGCACCATTTACTATCCTTTTCTCATTACCGTATACGGTGATTGGCGTAGTGCTTGCATTAATGGCCACGGGTGAAACCTTATCAGTGCCTAGTATGATAGGGATGCTGATGTTAATTGGTATCGTTGTGACGAATGCCATTGTTTTAATCGATCGTGTCATCAATAATGAAAAAGAAGGCATGTCGATGAAAGAGGCATTACTTGAAGCGGGGGGTACACGTATACGTCCAATTTTAATGACGGCAATTGCAACCATAGGCGCGTTAATTCCACTATTATTTGGACAAAACAGTTCGGTGCTCATTTCCAAAGGACTCGCCGCTACGGTTATTGGTGGTTTGTTATCTTCAACTTTACTAACGTTGATTGTAGTGCCAGTAATATACGAAATCTTATTTACGCTCAAAGCGAAACTAAGTAGAAAAAAATAAAATTGACGAATCCATATTGATTTGATAGGCTATTAACAATTCGATATATTGATGTTTTAATGATGCTCAGCAAAACATATGCGTATGTCCTTATATCTATTGATTAAGACTTTAAAACATCCATTGCAATAGCGTTCACAAATGATCGGAGGGTGTGAGATAGAAATGATTAAAATTTCCAAATCTCATGCCCTTTGTTTATATCGTAAGGAAGAGGACTTTTATGGATTAAAGGGGGCCGTCAGATGAGTTACACAACAATTTTAGATGAGATTCCAGAGAGTTATTTTGGTAAAACAATGGGGAAAGAGGTCAAACATGGACCTTTACCGTTAATTAATTTAGCGGTCGGTATTCCTGATGCAGATACACCTGAAACAATTTTAAAAGCTTTAGAAAAGGCGATTCGCGAACCAGTAAATCAAAAATATTTAGCCTTTCATGGAAAAGCAGCATTTAAACAAGCCATCGTTGATTTTTACGACCGTCATTTTGGTGTTACCTTAGATCCAGAAACAGAAGTGTGTCTATTTTATGGAACGAAAAATGGTCTGGTCGCTTTACCTACATGTGTCATTGAGCCAGGAGATAAAGTACTCTTACCTGACCCAGGATATACAGATTATGAAGCGGGCGTACGCTTAGCCCACGGGCAACCGCAACCTTTAAAGTTGTATCCTGAGCACCACTATTTACCCCAATGGGAAGAGATAGATACGTCAGAGACCAAATTGATTTATTTGACTTATCCTAATAACCCTACAGGTTCTGTGGCATCACCAGAATTTTTTCAACAGACGATGGATTATTTTAAAGATACTGAGACAATGTTTGTCCATGATTTTGCATATCAAGCATTTGGTTTTGATGCACCTAATCCAAGTCTATTAGCTGCAAACGGAGCAAAAGAACGGGCCATTGAAGTCTTCTCTTTTTCGAAAGGATATAACATGTCAGGGTACCGGGTTGGATTTGCCGTGGGTAATAAAGAGATGATTGCTAATTTAAAAAAATATCATACACATACACAAGCCGGAATGTATGGGGCTTTACAAGATGCGTGCACAGTGGCGTTAAATGATTGTGATGAAGTTCTTCGTGAACAAGCAAATATTTTTAAGCAGCGAAGAAATCTGATTGAAGAAAAATTGAAGGCAGCAAAGATTCCACATGAACCCATAAAAGGCGGTATCTTTTTATGGCTACCTTGTCCACCAGGCTTTTCAAGCGATGCCTTCGTCGAATATCTTTTAGCGCAATATTCGATATTAGTAGCACCCGGGCATCCGTTTGGAAGCGAAGGAGAAGGATATGTACGTGTGTCTTTCGCAATCGATGAGTCACAGCTACTTGAAGCGTTAAAACGACTTACGCAACTTGCGCCACTTTATCATTAATCAAAAATAAGGGGAGGAAGTGAGAAGACCTACGTCTTTTCATTTCCTCCCTATATCATCAGACCGTTATATCATGACGAAAGTTAAAATGATATAAATCACAAAGATAAGAACGGTCATCATATTAAGAATATGAACGCCTTTTTCGTCATTTTTTGAATGTTTAAATGCCGTTATTTCGACATTTCCGATAAGTAACAATAAGACGACGAATAACCACCACGTGCTAAACGTATGATAGGCTAATGATGAAGCAATGACGATGATGAGTAATATCGCCAAAATAATTCTTAATATACTTGATAAGCGCAAGTTCATTTTAAAGATACTGAGATAACTTACGATTAAATAAAGTAAAGGTAATAAGAGAAAATATATAAGCATGTGATTGTCCTTTCTCGTCAACGAAATTATGACGCTAATGAGTTACTGAGGTGTATTTTGAAGCTGCTGACGAATGTTTGCTATTTCGTTTTCTAATGCCTCAAGTTGTTGGATTAAGGGATCTACATGTTGGCCCGTAGATTCACGTTTTTCTAAATCACCTTGTAAGCGTACATAATCCATTTTGAGCTCTTGAAGTTGGGCTTCTAAATTCATATCCATAAGCCTCCTTTTAATAGGTATATTATAACATGCTTGAATGATATCATTAAATTTAATTTATGATGAATCGAAAGGTTAAAGGTACATAAAGTAGCTAAGAAAAATGAAAGAGGTGAAACGATGACTGAACGGTTTATCATGATTATATTATTAATAGCGTTAGGTTATATATTGAAGCGTACAGGTTATGTTAAAGGATCAGAAGCAAAAGTTTTAACAACCTTAGTGCTGAACGTGACATTACCTTCAGTGGTAATCGTCAATCTTAATGGTGTAACTTTAACGCCTTCTTTATCTGTGTTACCGCTCATGATGGTAATTTACGGAGCCTTCACTAAAATGTTCGTCGTGTGGCTCTTTTTAAAATATGATAACGAGGTTCGTGGGACAGTCGCTATGATGATGGCTTCTTTAAATATAGGTATTTTTGCTTACCCACTTGTTCAAGAAATGTGGCCTGAAAAAGGGCTATTGTATTTCGGGATGGCTGATATTGGAGGAGCGATACTCATGTTTGGTATCACTTACTTTGTCGCGGGTTATTATAAAAATGTCGAAGGTACTTTAAATGCGCGAACAATTTTATTGAGTTGTGTTCGGTCTGTACCTTTAATGACTTATATCCTGATGATATTTCTAAATTTGGCTCACTTCGAATTACCCCATGTCATGCTCGACTTTTTTGATATGGTAGGAAAAGCGAATTTACCTTTATCTATGATTCTGTTAGGGGTTTTACTAGATTTTAAAATTGAACGTCACTTTTTACCACTTACACTTAAATATCTAGGCCTACATTATGGCTTGGGTATAATATGTGGATTTTTAGTATACTTTTTTCTTCCAGTACAAGACGATATGATTAAAACCACGTTACAATTGATTTGGGTACTCCCTGTTGGTGTCGCAATTTTATCATATGCAGTTCAATTTCAATATAAAACATTACCGATGATCGCGATGGCAAGTAATATCACGATTGTCATCAGCATTATTATTTTATATTTGTATCAATATTTCTTTATACCAGCATAAAAGGGACTTAAAGCACACTGACTTTGAGTCCCTTACGTTTATCGTGCTAATTTGAATTTGCGGTATTCAGAGGTCATTTCAAAACCGAATTCATGAAAACGTTCGACCAGACGATGATTTTTACTTCGAATTTTAAAATAAACATCGTGTATATCGGGTTGAGCCAACGCTTCATGTATCGCGTGTTGAATTAAATCAAAAGCAATGCCTTTCAAACGATAATGCGTATGCGAAGAAAAATAACGGATTTCCGCATGTCCTTCATTTGGGTTTAAAATCAAATACAAGTACCCTTTTAAAATACCTTCTGCCATGTATAGTTTAAGTTGATGTTGTGCATCTAAGGTTTCAACGATTTCCTCGGCGCGCATCGCATTGTGTGAAAAAGTATCTTCATGTAATTTTTTGAAATATTTGAAGTAGGCCGGCTTATAATCAATAATGTGATGAATATTTTCCGTTTCTCCTAAATCTGTATGTGTAGAGAGGTGATAATCAGTAAAAGTATAAGACGCTCCAATCGTTTTCATATAGGCTTTAATGTGTTCATTTTCAGCAGCATAGGCAAAGTAATATGTCGCTGGTTTTGCATGTGACGAAGTAGCTGCATTAAATAAAAGTTCAAACGCATCACCGGTTGGAAGATAGTCTTTTTGAGTGATAGGGCCGATGACTTTATAGCGATTTTCAAGATAGGGGATGCAAATAAGTGCCATTTGAATCGCTCCATTTTCTTCTAATACGAAAATCCCTGTTGTTTGAATGGCCTCTTCAAGATACATATCATAAGCTTTGTCATATTGAAGCGGGAGTTTGTTGGTGTAAGACTGTGATGTTGAAACATTTTCCTTAATAAAGTTTGAAATACGATCAACGGAAGTGACTTGAGTAACTTTCATAGTGCCCCTCCTTAGTGGATTCTTTAAATTAATTATAATTTGTTTTGATAGGAAATGGAAGTGTGTCAATAAGAGGCATGTTACAATGATTACAATACCAAGTTGGAATAGGAGTAGATGAATGAAATCTTTAGTACTTGCAGAAAAGCCATCCGTAGGGAGAGACATCGCAAAAGCTTTACATGTCACACAACAAAAAAATGGCTATTTCGAAAATCAACAATATATTATTACATGGGCATTAGGACATTTAGTCACAAATGCAACACCAGAACAATATGATAAAAAATATCAGCAATGGCGCTTAGAAGATTTACCTATCATCCCAAAACATATGAAAACAATTGTTATTGGTAAAACGCGCAAACAATTTAACACAGTTCAGCATTTATTAAAAAGAGAAGATGTTAAAGACGTTATTATCGCTACAGATGCGGGACGAGAAGGAGAGTTAGTCGCACGATTAATTTTAGATAAGGTGCATGTGAAAAAGCCATTGAAGCGTTTATGGATTAGTTCGGTTACACCGAAAGCCATCCAACAAGGCTTTCGTCAACTCAAAGATGCAAAACATTATTATCCGTTATATCAAGCGGCCCTTGCGCGCAGTGAAGCGGACTGGATTGTGGGAATTAATGCGACGCGCGCACTCACCACACGTTATGATGCGCAATTATCTCTAGGAAGAGTTCAAACGCCAACGCTTAAATTGATTCAACAACGCCAAGAAGACATAAAAAAATTCAAACCTCAAACGTATTATACGCTTGAACTCAAAGCGGAAGGCATCCCGTTCAAGCTAGACCAAAATCAACGCGTGTTTGAGCGCAACAAGTTAGAAAAAATTGAGTCAGATATTCAAAAACAACTTTTAAAAATTGTAGAAGTTAAAGAAAAAGAGAAGAAAACATATCCTGGACGTTTGTTTAATTTAACAGATGTGCAACAGATGGCATATCAACGCTACAAAATTGGTGCGAAGCAAACTTTGAATGCGCTTCAAAGTTTATATGAACGTCACAAAGTACTCACATATCCTCGGACGGATTCAAACTATTTAACGACAGATATGGTCGGTACCATTAAAGAACGATTACAAGCAGTGATGGCTACAGAGTATAAACCAACAGCCCAGTCTTTAGTCAAACGCATATTTACACCTAAACTCAGTTGCGTTAATAACCAAAAAGTATCAGATCATCATGCGATTATCCCAACAGAAGTGCGTGTGGATATAGATGCATTAGGTGCCAATGAAAAGAAAATCTATTTAATGGTTGTCCAACGCTTTCTTGAAGTGTTATCAGACCCGTATCAATATATTGAGCGACGCGTTGTGGGGCAAATAGGTAAATATCAATTTGTGCATAAAAGTGAGGTTGTTACCCAATTAGGTTTTAAAGCCTTACAAAAAGAGGACCATAGGAAGGAAACATCATTTTCTATCCATCAAGGTGACGAACTAAAAAATGTTGAGGTTACAATTCAATCACATGAAACAACACCGCCTTCATATTTCAATGAAGGAACATTATTAAAAGCGATGGAGCGTCCTGATCAATTTTTCAACCTAGAAAACAAACATTCCGCAGAAACCTTAAAAGCCACGGGTGGCATAGGAACGGTTGCGACACGTGCAGACATCATTGAAAAACTATTTAATATGAATGCCATTGAAAGCCATGGAGGCCAATTAAAAGTCACTTCAAAAGGTATGCAAATATTAAATTTAGCACCTCAAGCCTTAACTTCACCGATGCTCACTGCTGAATGGGAAGATAAGTTGTTACGTATTGAGAAAGGTCAGTATCGCCGTCAAGATTTTATTGAAGAAATGAAAAAGTTTACGAATGAAGTGATTCACACAATTAAAGAGAGTGATCAAAAATATAAGCATGATAATTTAACTTCTGCTGAGTGTCCAACTTGTGGGAAATTTATGCTTAAGGTCAAAACGAAAAACGGTTCAATGCTCGTGTGTCAGGATCCATCTTGTAAAACAAAAAAAGATGTTAAGACGCAAACAAAGGCGAGATGTCCACAATGTAAAAAAAGATTGACGAAGTTTGGAACAGGGAACCAAGCAACGTATCGTTGTGTATGTGGTCACACAGAAACCCAAGAACAAATGAATCAACGTTTAAAATCTAAAGGAAAAGATAAAGTTTCGAAACATGATATGAAAAAATATATGAAAGATGAAGATATTGATAATAATCCATTCAAAGATGCATTAAAAGGATTAAAATTGTAGCTAAAATCGAACTTAATCAACATATATCTTCTTAAAGTTCGGAATTATGTTGAAAAAAGTCAGTGTACGTATTAAAATATGAAAGTATTTTGATAAAAGGAGCTAATAAAAGTGAAGCGATATTTCCGTTTTGAAGAACACCAAACGAATTTTAAGCGTGAAATTCTTGGTGGATTAACCACGTTTTTGTCTATGGCCTATATTTTAGCTGTCAACCCACAAGTGTTGAGTTTAGCAGGAGTTGACGGTGTATCACCTGATCAAAAAATGGATAAGGGCGCTATATTTGTAGCCACGGCTTTAGCTGCATTTGTAGGGTGTTTATTTATGGGGATTATTGCCCGTTATCCAATCGCACTTGCCCCTGGGATGGGATTAAATGCCTTTTTTGCCTTCACAGTTGTACTAACGATGGGCATTCCATGGCAAACGGGTTTAACTGGCGTACTGTTTTCCGGTTTTATCTTTGCGATTTTAACAGCCACGGGTCTAAGGGAAACGATTATTAATGCGATTCCTTTCGAAATGAAAATGGCCGTTTCTTCCGGAATAGGACTTTTTATTACATTTGTAGGTCTACAAAGTTCTGGAATCATAACGAACCAAGATGCTACATTAGTCACATTAGGTAAACTTACAGAACCCCATGTTTTACTGGCAGTGTTTGGGATTGTGATAACGATTATTCTTTATGCTAAAAAGGTGCCAGGTGCTATTTTTATAGGGATGGTCCTTACAGCGATTGCTGGACTTATCACACAGCAAATTGCACCTCCGACAGGTGTGATAGGTAAAGTCCCAAGTATTGCACCGACGTTTGGCGCAGCTTTTGAAGCATTTCAAGACCCAGCACAGTTATTTACGGTTCAGTTTTTAATTGTCATTTTAACGTTTTTATTTATAGATTTCTTTGATACAGCAGGAACTATCGTTGCCGTTGCTTCACAAGCAGGTTTCATGAAAAATAACCGTCTGCCAAGAGCAGGACGTGCGCTATTTTCAGATTCACTTGCAACAATGGTAGGTGCCATTTTTGGTACGACGACAACCACTTCTTATATTGAATCAACATCAGGCGTGGCTGTAGGTGCCAGAACAGGGTTTGCAAGTATTATTACCGGCTTTTGTTTCTTATTAGCTCTATTCTTTAGCCCATTAATGGCTGTTGTGACGCCAGCTGTAACGACACCCGCGCTTGTGGTGGTAGGTGTACTGATGGCTTCAAATCTTGCTTCCATAAGTTGGAAGAACTTTGAAGTCGCCGTGCCTGCATTTGTGACGATTATTATGATGCCACTTTCTTATTCAATCGCAACAGGGATCGCTTGTGGGTTTATCTTCTATCCGATCACGATGGTTTTAACGAAACGTCACAGAGAAGTTCATCCAATAATGTATGCATTATTAGTTATTTTTATATTGTATTTTGTATTTGTACATGGCTAAGTGAAGATGTATACTTACTCGAAAAATTGGGCATTAACTGCAATGTCCAATTTTTTTGTTTTAAGAGACTAATTTAGAATTTGGCAATAGCAAATAGGATTCGTACTTTCGTCATCAACTCCTATGGACGAAAACATAATGAGTTCTGAAATGTAATAAAAAACTCATATTTAATATAGAAGGTTTGTAAGTTAAAAATATTGAAGAAATTCACAAAAAAGTGTTGAAGTAGTGGCCTATTTAGAGTAAAATAATGGGGTATGTGAATTAGACATAAATATTTTACAGAAAAAAGGTTGAACGAATCTACTTTTTCGTGTAAGATGTCTAATGTTGGACTTTTAATGCGATGAAGCGAAAGGTTACTGACACACCCGGCCGCTTTGCCATGGCGTTGTGTGAGATAGTTTTCGTGGAGAAGTCTTATCACTAATGAAGACGAACAAGGAGGGTAAATTATGGCAAAACAAAAAATCAGAATCAGATTAAAAGCTTATGATCACCGTGTAATCGATCAATCAGCTGAAAAAATTGTTGAAACTGCGAAACGTTCTGGTGCAGACGTATCAGGACCAATCCCGTTGCCAACAGAAAAATCAGTGTACACAATTATCCGTGCGGTGCATAAGTACAAAGATTCACGTGAGCAATTCGAACAACGTACTCATAAACGTTTAATCGACATTGTTAATCCTACACCAAAAACAGTTGATGCTTTAATGGGATTAAACTTACCATCAGGTGTAGACATCGAAATTAAATTATAATAGAAAATTTTAGGAGGTGGACTTTCGATGACCAAAGGAATCTTAGGAAGAAAAATTGGAATGACTCAAGTATTCGGTGAAAACGGAGACTTAATTCCAGTAACAGTAGTAGAAGCAAAAGGAAATGTTGTTTTACAAAAGAAAACTGAAGAAATCGACGGTTACAATGCTGTACAAATCGGTTTCGACGACAAATTAGCGTACAAAAAAGATAGCAAAACAAACAAATATGCGAACAAACCAGCTGAAGGACATGCGAAAAAAGCTGGCGTAACACCTAAGCGCTTCATTCGTGAATTCAGAAACGTAAACGTTGATGAATACGAAGTAGGTCAAGAAGTCTCAGTAGATACATTCGAAGCAGGCGACATTATTGACGTAACAGGAACTTCAAAAGGTAAAGGTTTCCAAGGTGCAATTAAACGTCACAACCAAGCACGTGGACCTATGTCACACGGTTCTCATTTCCACAGAGCACCAGGTTCAATCGGTATGGCGTCAGATGCGTCTCGCGTATTTAAAGGACAAAAATTACCAGGCCGTATGGGCGGTAATACTGTCACTGTTCAAAACTTAGAAGTTGTTCAAGTAGATACGGAAAACAACGTAATTTTAGTTAAAGGTAACGTACCTGGCCCTAAAAAAGGTTTTGTTCAAATCCAAACAGCAATTAAAGCTAACAAATAATAAGTAGCGAAAGGAGGAAATGCATAATGGCAAATTATGATGTATTAAAAGTTGACGGATCTAAAGCTGGTTCAGTTGAACTTAGCGATGCAGTATTCGCAATCGAACCTAACAACGAAGTATTATTCGAAGCGATTAACTTACAACGCGCTTCATTACGCCAAGGAACACATGCTGTTAAAAATCGTTCAGCTGTTCGTGGCGGTGGACGTAAACCATGGAGACAAAAAGGTACAGGACGTGCACGTCAAGGTACAATCCGTGCTCCACAATGGCGTGGCGGTGGTGTAGTATTCGGCCCAACACCAAGAAGCTACAGCTACAAAATGCCTAAGAAAATGCGTCGTTTAGCATTACGTTCTGCATTATCTTACAAAGTCCAAGAAAACGGACTTAAAATCGTTGATAACTTCAACTTAGACGCTCCAAAAACTAAAGACTTTAAAACAACATTAACGAACTTAGAATTACCTAAGAAAGTATTAGTTGTAACACTTAGTGAAGACGTAAACGTTGAATTATCTGCACGTAACATCCCTGGTGTTCAAATTACAACTCCAGAAGGATTAAACGTATTAGATTTAACACACGCTGACAGTGTTTTAATCACTGAAGAAGCAGTTAAAAAAGTTGAGGAGGTGCTCGGATAATGGAAGCGAGAGATATTCTAAAGCGCCCCGTAATTACTGAAAAATCATCTGAAGCAATGGCTGAGGACAAATACACTTTTGATGTAGATGTACGTGCCAACAAAACACAGGTTAAAATTGCTGTGGAAGAAATCTTCGATGTAAAAGTAGCGAATGTTAATATCATTAACTACAAACCTAAAAAGAAACGTATGGGCCGTTACCAAGGCTATACAAACAAACGTCGTAAAGCTATCGTAACTTTAAAAGAAGGTCAAATCGACTTATTCAACTAAAAAACATACCAATAAGGAGGTAAGCGACAATGGCATTAAAATATTATAAGCCAATTACAAATGGTCGTCGTAATATGACTACTTTAGATTTCGCTGAAATTACTGAATCTAAACCAGAAAAGTCATTATTACAACCGCTACCGAAAAAAGCGGGTCGTAACAACCAAGGTAAATTGACTGTACGTCACCATGGTGGCGGTCACAAACGTCAATACCGTGTGATTGATTTCAAACGTAACAAAGATGGAATTGCTGGTAAAGTTGATTCTATCCAATATGATCCAAACAGATCAGCAAACATTGCATTAATCGTATACGCAGATGGTGAGAAACGTTACATCATCGCACCAAAAGGATTACAAGTAGGTCAAATAATTGAAAGTGGTTCAGAAGCTGACATTAAAGTTGGTAACGCACTTCAATTAAAAGACATTCCTGTAGGTACTGTTATCCACAATATCGAATTAAAACCAGGACGCGGCGGTCAAATCGCACGTTCAGCTGGTGCAAGTGCACAAGTATTAGGTAAAGAAGGTAAATACGTTCTTGTAAGACTTCGTTCTGGTGAAGTACGTATGATTCTTTCAACTTGTCGTGCAACAATCGGTCAAGTTGGTAACCTTCAACACGAACTTGTAAACGTTGGTAAAGCTGGTAAATCAAGATGGTTAGGTAAAAGACCTACTGTTCGTGGTTCTGTAATGAACCCTAACGATCACCCACACGGTGGTGGTGAAGGCCGTGCGCCAATCGGACGTCCATCTCCTATGTCACCATGGGGTAAACCAACGCTTGGTAAGAAAACACGTCGTGGTAAGAAACATTCAGACAAACTTATCGTTCGTAGACGTAAGAAAAAATAAAAATAGCTTATTTGGGTGTGCGGCTTCCTAGCTGCACGCACACAATAAGAAAGGAGGCGCCACTATGGCTCGTAGTATTAAAAAGGGACCTTTCGTCGATGATCATTTAATGAAAAAAGTTGAAGCTCAAGGCGACAGCGAAAAGAAACAAGTAATTAAAACATGGTCACGTCGTTCAACAATTTTCCCAAACTTCATTGGACACACATTTGCAGTATATGATGGTCGCAAACACGTACCTGTATATGTAACTGAAGATATGGTTGGTCACAAATTAGGTGAATTTGCTCCAACTCGTACATTTAAAGGACACGCTGCAGACGACAAGAAAACAAGAAGATAATAACGTAAGTAGAGGAGGAAATACGAATGGAAGCAAAAGCGGTTGCTAGAACGATCAGAATCGCACCTCGTAAAGTTAGATTAGTATTAGATCTAATCAGAGGAAAAGACGTAAGAGAAGCAGTAGCGATTTTAAAATTAACAAACAAAGCTTCTTCTCCAGTAGTAGAAAAATTATTAATGTCCGCTTTAGCAAATGCTGAGCACAACTATGGAATGAACACTGATGAATTAGTTGTTAAAGAAGCATACGCTAACGAAGGACCAACATTAAAACGTTTCCGTCCACGTGCACAAGGCCGTGCGAGCGCAATTAACAAAAGAACAAGCCACATTACAATCGTTGTAAGTGATGGTAAAGAAGAAGCTAAAGAAGCTTAATAAATACTAAGGAGGGAATACCGTGGGTCAAAAAATTAATCCAATCGGACTTCGTGTTGGTATCATCCGCGACTGGGAAGCGAAATGGTTCGCTGAAAAAGACTTCGCATCATTATTACACGAAGACTTAAAAATTCGTAAATTTATCGACAACGCATTAAAAGATGCGTCAGTATCTCACGTTGAGATTGAACGTGCTGCTAACCGTATTAACATCGCAATTCATACTGGTAAACCGGGTATGGTTATTGGTAAAGGCGGTTCAGAAATCGAAAAACTTCGTAACAAATTAAACCAATTAACTGACAAAAAAGTACACATCAACGTTGTTGAAATCAAGAAAGTTGATTTAGATGCTCGTTTAGTAGCTGAAAACATTGCACGTCAATTAGAAAACCGTGCATCATTCCGTCGTGTACAAAAACAAGCAATCGGAAGAGCAATGAAACTTGGCGCAAAAGGTATCAAAACTCAAGTTTCAGGTCGTTTAGGTGGCGCTGACATCGCGCGTGCTGAACAATATTCAGAAGGAACTGTACCACTTCATACATTACGTGCTGACATTGACTATGCACATGCTGAAGCTGACACAACTTATGGTAAGTTAGGTGTTAAAGTATGGATTTATCGTGGTGAAGTTCTTCCTACTAAGAAAAATAGTGAAGGAGGAAAATAATTATGTTACTACCAAAGCGTGTAAAATATCGTCGTCAACATCGTCCTGACACTAAAGGTCGTTCTAAAGGCGGTAACTACGTAACATTTGGCGAATTTGGTTTACAAGCAACTACAACATCTTGGATCACTTCTCGTCAAATCGAATCAGCTCGTATCGCTATGACACGTTACATGAAACGTGGCGGGAAAGTTTGGATTAAAATCTTCCCTCATACACCATATACTAAAAAACCTTTAGAAGTACGTATGGGTGCTGGTAAAGGTGCGGTAGAAGGCTGGATCGCAGTTGTAAAACCAGGTCGTATTTTATTTGAAGTTGCAGGCGTATCTGAAGAAGTTGCGCGTGAGGCATTACGTTTAGCGAGCCACAAACTTCCAGTTAAAACGAAGTTTGTAAAACGTGAAGAATTGGGTGGTGAAACAAATGAAAGCTAAGGAAATTAGAGACTTAACCACTTCAGAAATCGAAGAGCAAATCAAATCATCGAAAGAAGAGCTTTTTAACCTACGCTTTCAATTAGCTACAGGTCAATTAGAAGAGACGGCACGTATTAAAACAGTCAGAAAAACAATTGCACGTCTTAAAACTGTTGCGCGTGAAAGAGAATTAGAACAAGGAAAAGCAAACCAATAATAGTTGAAAGAGGAGGTTACTAAAGTGAGCGAAAGAAATGATCGTAAAGTTTACGTTGGTAAAGTCGTTTCAGACAAAATGGACAAAACAGTGACTGTTTTAGTTGAAACATACAAAACACACAAACTATATGGTAAACGTGTAAAATATTCTAAGAAATATAAAACACATGACGAAAACAATTCAGCTAAACTAGGAGATATCGTTAAAATTCAAGAAACTCGTCCTTTATCAGCGACAAAACGTTTCCGTTTAGTAGAAATTGTCGAAGAATCAGTAATTATTTAATGACTATTTAAAGATAAGGGAGGTTTAATCATGATCCAACAAGAAACACGTTTAAAAGTAGCAGACAACTCTGGTGCTCGTGAAGTACTTACAATCAAAGTATTAGGTGGATCTGGCCGTAAAACAGCAAACATCGGTGACGTCATCGTAGCAACTGTTAAAAATGCTACACCAGGAGGCGTTGTTAAGAAAGGCGATGTTGTTAAAGCTGTAGTGGTACGTACAAAATCAGGTGTACGTCGTAAAGACGGTTCTTACATCAAATTTGATGAAAATGCATGTGTTATCATTCGTGACGACAAAGGACCACGTGGTACTCGTATCTTCGGTCCAGTAGCGCGTGAATTACGTGAAGGAAACTTTATGAAAATCGTTTCTCTTGCACCAGAAGTACTATAATTTATAAAATCTAAATCACAATTCAAGGAGGTGCCCACATGCATATCAAAAAAGGTGACAACGTAATCGTTATCGCAGGTAAAGACAAAGGTAAAACAGGTAAAGTCGTAGCAACTGAACCTAAAAAAGACCGTGTCGTTGTGGAAGGTGTAAACGTAGTTAAAAAACACCAAAAACCAACTCAAATCAATCCTGAAGGTGGAATCTTAGAAACTGAAGCAGCTATTCATGTTTCTAACGTACAATTATTAGACCCTAAAACAAACAAACCTACACGTGTAGGCTACAAATTTGTTGATGGTAAAAAAGTAAGAATCGCTAAAAAATCAGGCGAAGAAATCAAGTCTAATAAATAATAAAAGTTGAAAGGAGGATCCACTTTGAACCGTTTAAAAGAAAAATTCAACACTGAAGTTAGTGAGAACTTAGTAAAAAAATTCAACTATAGCTCAGTAATGGAAGTACCAAAAATTGATAAAATCGTAGTAAACATGGGTGTTGGTGATGCAGTTCAAAACTCTAAAGTATTAGATACAGCAGTTGAGGAGTTAACAGCAATCACTGGTCAAAAACCTTTAATCACTAAAGCTAAAAAATCAGTTGCGACTTTCCGTTTACGTGAAGGTATGCCAATTGGTGCTAAAGTAACATTACGTGGTGAAAGAATGTATGAATTCTTAGATAAATTAATCTCTGTATCATTACCACGTGTACGTGATTTCCGCGGTGTTTCTAAAAACGCATTCGATGGTCGCGGTAACTACACTTTAGGTGTTAAAGAACAATTAATTTTCCCTGAAATCGATTATGATAAAGTATCAAAAGTTCGTGGAATGGATATCGTTATCGTTACTACTGCTAACACTGACGAGGAAGCTCGTGAATTGTTAACACAATTCGGTATGCCATTTCAAAAATAATCTCTAAAGGAGGCTAAATAAGTGGCTAAAAAATCAATGGTTGTTAAACAACAAAAGGAACAAAAGTTCCAAGTACGTGAATATACACGTTGCGAACGTTGTGGTCGTCCACATTCTGTTTATCGTAAATTTAAACTTTGCCGTATTTGTTTCCGTGAATTAGCTTATAAAGGTCAAATTCCTGGCGTACGTAAAGCTAGCTGGTAAAAATTTAACTCTTGAAAGGAGGCAACAAACTATGACATTGTCAGATCCAATTGCAGATATGTTAACTCGTGTAAGAAACGCAAACATGGTGCGTCACGAAAAATTAGAATTACCTGCATCAAACATTAAAAAAGAAATCGCTGAAATCCTTAAAAAAGAAGGTTTCATCAAAAACGTTGAGTACATCGAAGATGATAAACAAGGTGTTATTCGTTTATTCTTAAAATATGGTTCAAATAACGAGCGTGTTATTACAGGCTTAAAACGTATTTCTAAACCAGGTTTACGTGTTTACGCTAAAGCGAACGAAGTACCTAAAGTATTAAATGGTTTAGGTATCGCATTAGTTTCTACTTCAGAAGGTGTTATCACTGACAAAGAAGCTAGAAAACGTAATGTTGGTGGCGAAGTATTAGCTTACATTTGGTAATCATTAATTAAATAAGGAGGTGCCACAGGATGAGCCGTGTTGGTAAAAAAATTATCGAGATTCCTAGTGACGTAACTGTAACTATCGAAGGTAACAAAGTCACTGTTAAAGGACCTAAAGGTGAATTATCACAAACACTTAACGAAGAAATGACTTACAAACAAGAAGAAAACACACTTGAAGTTGTTAGACCATCTGATTCTAAAGAACATAGAACAATTCATGGTACAACTCGTGCGTTAATTAATAATATGGTACAAGGTGTATCACAAGGATACGTTAAAGGACTTGAACTTATCGGTGTTGGTTACCGTGCTCAAGTACAAGGTTCTAAACTTGTATTAAACGTAGGTTATTCTCACCCAGTTGAAATCGAAGCTGCTGAAGGTATTACTTTCTCAGTAGAGAAAAATACAACTGTAAAAGTTGAAGGTATCGACAAAGAATTAGTAGGTGCAACAGCATCTAAAATTCGCGATGTACGTCCACCAGAACCTTATAAAGGTAAAGGTATTCGTTACCAAGGTGAATATGTACGCCGTAAAGAAGGTAAAACTGGTAAATAATAAATAAACTCTACAGAAAGGAGTATTGACATGATCAGCAAAATTGATAAAAACAAAGTACGTTTAAAAAGACATGCACGTGTTCGTACGAAATTGTCAGGTACTAGCGAAAAGCCACGTCTTAACGTATATCGTTCAAACAAACACATTTATGCACAAATCATTGATGACGTTAAAGGTGTAACGTTAGCTCAAGCTTCTACAAAAGATAGCGATATTGACACATCAGCAACAAAAGTTGAAATGGCAACTAAAGTTGGTGAATCAATCGCTAAAAAAGCAAGCGAAAAAGGCATCGAAGCAGTTGTATTCGATCGTGGAGGATACTTATTCCACGGACGTGTTAAAGCGTTAGCAGATGCAGCTCGCGAAAATGGACTTCAATTTTAATTTAAAGGAGGGACAATATAAATGGCTCGTAGAGAAGAAGAAGTTAAAGAATTTGAAGAACGCGTTGTTACGATTAACCGTGTTGCAAAAGTTGTTAAAGGTGGACGTCGTTTCCGTTTCACAGCACTTGTAGTTGTAGGTGACAAAAATGGTCGCGTTGGTTTCGGTACTGGTAAAGCACAAGAGGTACCAGAAGCAATTAAAAAAGCTGTTGAAGCTGCGAAGAAAGATCTTATCACAGTTCCACGTGTTGATGGTACTACACCACACACAATCACTGGACGTTATGGTTCAGGAAGTGTATTCATGAAACCAGCTGCTCCTGGTACAGGGGTTATCGCAGGTGGACCAGTTCGTGCCGTATTAGAACTTGCAGGTATTACTGATATCTTAAGTAAGTCATTAGGTTCAAACACACCTATTAACATGGTACGCGCAACAGTTAACGGTTTACAAAACTTAAAAAATGCTGAAGATGTTGCCCGTTTACGTGGTAAATCAGTAGAAGAATTATATAATTAAGGAGGGAAACATTTAAAATGGCTAAAATTCAAATTACCCTCACTCGAAGCGTTATCGGACGTCCAGAAACACAACGTAAAACAGTTGAAGCTTTAGGTTTGAAAAAAATGCATTCTTCTGTAATTGTTGAAGATAACGATGCGATTCGTGGACAAATTAACAAAGTAAGTCACTTAGTAACAGTAGAAGAAAAATAATTAAGGAGGTGCCCAAATGAAATTACATGAGTTAAAACCATCAGCAGGTTCACGTAAAGTACGTAACCGTGTAGGTCGTGGTGCGGCTACTGGTAACGGTAAAACAAGTGGTCGTGGTCAAAAAGGTCAAAAAGCACGTTCAGGTGGTGGCGTAAGACCAGGATTCGAAGGTGGTCAATTACCATTATTCCGTCGTATCCCTAAACGTGGTTTCACTAACATCAACCGTAAAGAATATGCTATTGTTAATTTAGACCAACTTAACAAATTCGAAGATGGTACTGAGGTTACACCTGAATTATTAATTGAATCAGGCGTAGTTAAAAGTGAAAAATCTGGCATTAAAGTATTAGGTAATGGTTCTTTAGAAAAGAAATTGACTGTTAAAGCACACAAATTCTCAGCTTCTGCTAAAGATGCTATTGAAGCGAAAGGCGGAGCTCACGAGGTGATCTAATGTTTCACACGCTTGTGAATTTCTTTAAAACTAAAGAAGTTCGTAACAAGATTTTCTTTACTCTTGCAATGTTAGTGATTTTCAAAATTGGTACGTATATTCCAGCACCTGGAGTTAATCCAGCAGCATTTGATAATCAACAAGGTTCTCAAGGCGTCACTGATCTGTTAAATACATTTGGTGGCGGGGCCTTGAAGAACTTTTCCATTTTTGCAATGGGGATTATGCCTTACATCACAGCTTCCATTGTGATGCAATTGTTACAAATGGATATTGTTCCAAAGTTTACAGAATGGGCGAAGCAAGGTGAAGTAGGACGCAAGAAGTTAAATAACATTACGCGTTATTTCACGATTGTACTTGCGTTTATCCAATCTATTGGTATGTCTTATCAATTTAACTCATACCTCGGTGGTGCACTGATTCAAACACAAAATGTTTGGTCGTATCTTTTAATAGCAATTGTATTGACAACAGGTACTGCATTCTTAATGTGGTTAGGTGAACAAATTACGCAATACGGTGTCGGTAATGGGATTTCCATTATCATCTTTGCAGGTATTTTATCAACACTGCCATCCGCTTTAATGCAATTCTATCAACAAGAATTCATTGGACAAGATGATGTCACACTTGCTTGGCTGAAAGTCATTGGTCTTATTGTAGGTATGATTTTACTTACAGTGGGCGCGGTTTTCGTATTACAAGCCATTCGTAAAATTCCTATTCAATATGCAAAAAAACAATCGAATATGCGTCTTGGTTCACAAGCAACATATTTACCATTAAAAGTTAACTCTGCAGGGGTAATTCCTGTCATTTTCGCAATGGCATTTTTCTTATTACCACGAACATTAACTTTGTTCTTCCCTAAAGCAGATTGGGCGCAGAAAATTGGTAACTATGCTGATCCATCAAACAATATGGGAATGATCGTTTATGTAGTACTTATTATTGCATTTACGTATTTCTATGCGTTTGTTCAAGTTAACCCTGAAAAAATGTCAGATAATCTGAAAAAACAAGGGAGCTATGTTCCTGGGATTCGTCCTGGAGAACAGACGAAAAAGTATATAACCAAAGTCTTATATCGCTTAACATTCGTAGGTTCAATTTTCTTAGCAGTGATTGCGATTCTTCCTATTATTGCAACGAAATTCATGAATTTACCACAAGCTATTCAACTTGGTGGTACAAGCTTACTCATCGTTATCGGTGTTGCTATTGAAACGATGAAAAGTTTAGAAGCTCAAGTGAATGAAAAAGAATATAAAGGCTTTGGTCGACGATAATTCATAGGAGGGCATTTATGAATATTATCTTAATGGGATTACCTGGTGCTGGTAAAGGAACTCAAGCGAGTGAAATTATTAAAAAGTACCCTATTCCTCATATTTCTACAGGGGACATGTTCAGAAAAGCGATTAAAGATGAAACCGAACTAGGTAAAGAAGCTAAATCGTACATGGATCGTGGGGAACTTGTACCAGATGAAGTTACAGTAGGCATTGTGAAAGAACGTATCTCTGAAGACGATGCGAAAAAAGGTTTCTTATTAGACGGATTTCCTCGTACAATCGAACAAGCTGAAGCTTTAAATTCGATTTTAAAAGACCTTGGAAGAGAAATCGATGCAGTTGTAAACATTGATGTGCCAGAAGAGGAATTGATGAATCGTCTTACAGGTCGTCGCATTTGTGAAATTTGTGGCACAACGTATCATCTTGTTTTCAATCCTCCAAAGGTTGAAGGTGTTTGTGATCTTGAAGGTGGTAAACTTTACCAACGTGAAGATGACAACCCTGAAACAGTTGCTAACCGTTTAGATGTTAACATCAAACAATCTAAACCTATTTTAGATTTTTATAGCCAAAAGGGCGTACTTAAAAATATTGACGGTTCTAAAAATATTAATGAAGTTACAGAAGACGTCATCCGTATTTTAGAATCTTTAAAATAGTAACGACTTGGTTTAAAGTGTTTGACTTTACACGTCGTTAACTTTGAAACTGTAATCAAAATTCCGTGACAAGTCTTATAAACGATACGCTTTGACAATGTAAACCAAGCCAACTATTATTCGTTGATATATTAAGATCCTTACAACTGAAAAGGAGGCGTTAATTCATGGCAAAACAAGATGTTATCGAACTCGAAGGTACAGTATTAGATACTTTACCAAATGCAATGTTTAAAGTAGAATTAGAAAATGGTCACGAGATTTTAGCTCACGTTAGTGGCAAGATTCGTATGAACTATATTCGTATTCTACCTGGCGATAAAGTAACAGTAGAAATGTCTCCGTATGATTTAACACGCGGAAGAATCACATATCGTTATAAGTAATTGTCACTCCATCATTGAAGGAGGTATAAAAAATGAAAGTAAGACCATCAGTTAAACCGATTTGCGAAAAATGTAAAGTCATTAAACGTAAAGGTAAAGTAATGGTAATTTGTGAAAACCCTAAACACAAACAAAAACAAGGTTAATTAAAAGAGAGGTGTAAATAATATGGCACGTATTGCAGGAATTGATATCCCACGTGATAAACGCGTAGTAATTTCATTAACATATATCTACGGTATCGGTAAAACATCAGCGAAACAAATCTTATCTGAAGCAAACGTTTCAGAAGACACTCGTGTTAAAGATTTAACTGACGACGAATTAGGCCGCATCCGTGAAGTTGTAGATGGCTACAAAGTTGAAGGTGACTTACGTCGTGAAACAAACTTAAACATTAAGCGTTTAATGGAAATTTCATCTTACCGTGGTATCCGTCACCGTCGTGGTTTACCAGTAAATGGTCAAAAAACTAAAAACAATGCGCGTACGCGTAAAGGCCCAGTTAAAACTGTAGCTAACAAGAAAAAATAATAGGTAAAGGAGGCAAATTAATCTATGGCACGTAAACAAGTATCACGTAAACGTAGAGTGAAAAAGAATATTGAAAACGGTGTTGCTCACATCCGTTCTACATTCAATAATACAATCGTAACTATTACAGATGAATTCGGAAATGCTTTATCATGGTCATCTGCAGGTGCATTAGGATTCAAAGGTTCTAAGAAATCTACACCATTCGCAGCTCAAATGGCTTCAGAAACAGCTTCAAAAGCTGCAATGGAACATGGTTTGAAATCAGTTGAAGTAACAGTAAAAGGCCCTGGTCCAGGTCGTGAATCAGCGATCCGTGCATTACAATCAGCAGGCTTAGAAGTAACAGCGATTAAAGACGTTACTCCAGTTCCACATAATGGTTGCCGTCCACCAAAACGTCGTCGCGTATAATTAAATTTTTGTTTTGTCACTACTCACTTAACACTAAAAATTTATAGTTTATGCAAGTCGACGTACTTAAGGAGGATATGTAAATGATAGAAATCGAGAAACCTAGAATTGAAACAATTGAAGTTAGTGATGATGCTAAATTCGGTAAGTTTGTTGTTGAACCACTTGAACGTGGTTACGGTACTACACTAGGAAACTCCTTACGTCGTATCCTACTATCATCATTACCAGGTGCGGCTGTGAAATACATCGAAATCGAAGGTGTTTTACACGAATTCTCAGCGATTGATAACGTTGTAGAAGATGTTTCTACGATTATCATGAATATTAAAAAGTTAGCACTTAATATTTACTCTGAAGAAGAAAAAACATTAGAAATCGATGTAAAAGAAGAAGGCGAAGTCACTGCCAAAGATATTACACACGACAGTGATGTTGAAATCTTAAATCCTGACCTTAAAATTGCCACTGTATCAAAAGGTGGACATTTCAAAATGCGTTTAGTCGCTAATAAGGGCCGTGGATATGCATTAGCTGATCAAAACAACTCAAGTGATTTACCAATTGGTGTTATTCCAGTGGATTCACTTTACTCACCAGTGGAACGTGTGAATTACACAGTTGAGAATACACGTGTCGGTCAAAGCTCTGACTTCGATAAGTTAACTTTAGATGTGTGGACTGATGGTTCAATCACACCACAAGAAGCTGTCTCATTAGCTGCAAAAATCATGACTGAGCATTTAAACATTTTTGTTGGTTTAACTGACGAAGCGCAAAATGCTGAAATTATGATTGAAAAAGAAGAAGATCAAAAAGAAAAAGTACTTGAAATGTCTATCGAAGAATTAGACTTATCTGTACGTTCTTACAACTGTCTTAAACGTGCTGGTATTAACTCAGTGCAAGAACTCGCTGACAAATCAGAGGCTGATATGATGAAAGTGCGTAACTTAGGTCGCAAGTCTCTTGAAGAAGTTAAATACAAATTAGAAGACTTAGGTTTAGGTCTAAGAAAAGAAGATTGATAAAGGAGGTTAACTCATGGGTTACAGAAAATTAGGTCGTACTTCAGATCAACGTAAAGCAATGTTACGTGACTTAGCAACTTCACTTATTGTTAACGAGCGTATTGAAACAACAGAAGCACGTGCGAAAGAACTTCGTAGTGTCGTTGAAAAATTGATCACTTTAGGTAAAAAAGGTGACTTAGCTTCTCGTCGTAACGCTGCTAAAACATTACGTAATGTAGAAATCTTAAACGAAGATGAAACAACACAAACAGCATTACAAAAATTATTTGGTGAAATCGCGGACCGTTACCAAGAGCGCCAAGGTGGATACACTCGTATCGTTAAAGTTGCGCCACGTAAAGGTGACGGTGCATTAACAGTTATTATCGAATTAGTATAATAAATACACACTACTACATTTAAAGCATATGAGTGCAACGATAATGTTTGCCACATACAAATATTGTCTAGCTCAAAGTGCCCCATCTAACTTAATATTGACGACAAAGCGTGAACTCAATATAGATGGGGTGCGCGCTTTTTTCTTGTCAATCGTTTGTGATGTTCATTTTTGAATCATTGCGATTGAGATAATAGCATCATCTGGGCTTTTCCATATATTGGAGATGCCCTTTTTTGTTTATTTACAAAAGTTAAAATCGCGTGAGTCTAACCATTTTAAATGTCATCATATCGGCTCGGTTGGTATACAATCTATCTTATATTCGGTAAAATAGGAGAGAAGTTAAAAAAGAGAGGATAAACCATGCAACCTATCATTGAATTCAAAAATGTTTCATTTCAATATGATGCATCAGAAACAACGATTTTAAAAGACATTAATTTTTCTTTTAATCCAGGCGCGTGGGTTTCAATCGTTGGTCATAATGGCTCAGGTAAATCAACATTAACTAAACTCATCGCAGGTATTGAATCTGAGTTTGAAGGCGATATCCTTATAAATGGTCACTCTGTAAAGTCAGAGACGCATTCAGCTTTTCGAGAACGCATTGGGGTCGTATTTCAAAATCCGGAAAACCAATTTGTGGGGTCCACGGTCAGTTATGACGTTGCTTTTGGACTTGAAAATAAAAAAGTTTCATATGAAGAAATGCATCAAATTGTCCCTCAAGTTTTAAAAGATGTAGATATGTTTGATAAGCGTCTGCATGAACCGACTTCTTTATCAGGAGGTCAAAAACAACGTGTTGCGATTGCAGGGGTGCTTGCTTTAAAGCCCAAACTGATTATTTTAGATGAAGCTACCTCAATGTTAGATCCTGAGGGGAAAGCTGAAATTTTAAAAATGATTCAAACACTTAATCATCAGTGGGGAGTTACTGTGCTTTCAGTGACACATGATTTAAGTGAAGTTGTGGACTCAGATTGTATCATCGTCATGAATGAAGGCCGGATTGCCATGCAAGGAGATGCAGAAACGATTTTCAAGGAATCAGATATGCTTCAACAACTTGGCTTAGTTTTGCCCTTCTCCATGCGTATGGCTGAAAAGTTACAATTAGAAACACATTTATTATCTTACGATGCACTAGTGGAGCGATTACTATGATTCAATTTAATGACGTGTCATACACGTATCAAAAGCATACGCCTTATGCTTATCAAGCTTTAAATCTTGTGACGACGACGTTTGAAGAAGGCCGCTATTATGCCATTATAGGTAAAACAGGTTCAGGTAAATCAACTCTTATTCAACATTTAAATGGATTATTAAAGCCTTCAAGAGGGACGTTACAAGTCTTTGATATGCATATTAATCGTAAAACGAAAGATCGTGAATTAAAAGCAATACGACGACGTATAGGAATGGTTTTCCAATTCCCTGAAGCACAACTTTTTGAAGAAACCGTAGAAAAGGAAATTTTATTTGGCCCTAAAAATTTCAAAATGGATACAGCGAAAGCCTTGGAAAAAGCAAAAAAGTATTTAGAGATGATGGGCATCGAACCAGAGAAATTATTACAAAAATCTCCGTTTTTATTATCTGGAGGACAAATGCGAAAGGTGGCAATCACTTCAATTTTAGCCTGTGATCCAGACGTTTTAATTTTAGATGAACCTACAGCAGGACTTGATCCTATTAGTAAACAACAAGTGATGACCCTTATTCAGCATTTAAATCAACAAGAAGGCAAAACGGTTATTTTAGTTTCACATGAAATGAATGATGTTGCACGCTATGCAGACGAAGTGAAAGTGATGAAAAAAGGACACATTGTTGGAACGTACACACCTGAAGTATTTTTCCAACAAGAGGAACTCGTAAAATCACTCCATCTAGATTTACCTGATACGTTACGTTTACAACGTGATTTAGAGCAACGTTCGAACATGCTATTCGATGGTGTGGCTTTAACGGAAGAATCCTTTATAGAATTGTATGAAAAGTGGGGTGGCCGACGTGAAAGATAAACTGATTATTGGACGTTACCTACCACTAAATTCTATTGTGCATCGCATTGATCCTAGAGCAAAGTTTTTGTTTGTTTTTCTATTTATTATCATCATTTTTTTCAGCCATCATTGGTTTGCATATTTATGGCTCGCATGCATTCTATTAGTCATTATTAAATTAGCACGCTTGCCTCTTTTCTTTTTATTGAAAGGGTTAACCCCCGTTTTTATTTTTGTAGGATTGACGTTTGTCATGCATCTATTTGTCACCAAAGGGGGCACACGTCTTTTCGAATGGGGAATCCTCTCTATTGATAGTCAAGGGGTTAATGAAGGGGCACTCATTGTATGCCGACTGATATTCATTATGTTGATTTCAACAATTTTGACGCTCACGACCAGTCCATTAGAGCTCACGGATGCTTTTGAACGCTTATTTAAACCATTAAAGTATATAAAAATACCTGTTGCCGCATTAAGCATGATGATGTCCATTGCATTACGGTTTATTCCAACGTTAATGGAAGAATTAGATAAAATTATGATGTCTCAAAAGTCGAGAGGTTCAGATTTTAATTCTGGGGGGCTTTTCCATCGCATACAAGCATTTGTCCCTTTACTCATTCCACTATTTATTTCGGCATTTAAACGTGCAGAAGATTTAGCCATCGCCATGGAAGTCAGAGGATATGATGCCCAACTCGAACGGACGAGTTATCGTCATTTAGAATGGCACTTTAAAGATACAGTAACGATTGCATTGCTCATTCCTATTGGTGCGGTTGTTTATTTAATTCGATTATATTTATAGAAAGGCGGCAAAGCATGCAACGTGTACTCGTAAAAATCAGTTACCACGGAGGACAGTTTTTAGGATTTCAAATTCAAAATCAGGGACGCACTGTCCAAGGGTATTTTGAAAAGATTTTAAAGCGCATGCATAAACACCCTGTACGCATCCATCCGTCAAGTCGCACAGACCGTGGTGTGCACGCATTAGAGCAATACTTTCACTTTGATACCGAACTGGTGATTTCGCCCACACAGTGGCAATATGCGATGAATCGTGCGTTACCTGAAGACATTTATGTGCATGACGTTACGTTTATTGATGACGATTTTCATTGTCGGTATGATTGTGTCGGAAAAACATATCGATATAAGATTTATCAAGGAGCGCACAAAGACCCTTTTCAAGCGCATCTTAAAACCTATATTTCTCATGAATTGAATATAGACGAAATGAACAAAGCTGCACAGTTATTTATAGGAACACATGATTTCACAAGTTTTTGTTCACAAAAAACAGAAGTCGAAAGCAAAGAACGTACCCTCTATGAAAGTCGTGTTATTCCAACACAAGATGGTTTAGATTTTGTCATTTCAGGCTCAGGTTTTTTATATAACATGGTGCGTGTCATCATGGCATTTTTAATTGAAGTAGGAAAAGGCAAACGTCAAGCAGATGAAGTGCCGATGATTTTAAAAGCGCAAGATCGTAATCTTGTGCCCCATACGGCGCCTGCGGAAGGCCTCTATTTAGAAAGAATATATTTATCTGAGGCGGAATTGATTGAAAAATTCGGTTCAGAAATTCGAATTCATAAGAAAAAATCATTACAAAATTCTATGAAACACATTGACAATAACGGGTAAAAATTATATCATAGTTAACGGTATTGTTTTATATCACCCCACGATAAGCCCCGGAAACTTATTGTGTTACAAGATATAGAAGCAGGACAGATCAACAGTTAACGGAATAAACATTTCGTTCACAGTTGTGTACGAAAACTGGTTGAAAACACGCTTAGAATTACTTATTCACTAGGAGGACAATTAATATGCGTCAAACATTTATGGCAAATGAATCAAATATTGAGCGCAAATGGTATGTTGTTGATGCTGAAGGCCAAACATTAGGTCGTTTATCATCAGAAGTAGCATCTATCTTACGCGGTAAAAATAAAGTAACTTATACACCACACGTTGATACAGGTGATTACGTAATCATCATCAACGCTGAAAAAATCCAATTCACTGGTAACAAAGAACAAGATAAAATTTACTACAGACACTCAAATCACCCAGGTGGTTTAAAATCAATCACTGCTGGTGAATTAAAACGTACAAACCCAGAACGTTTATTAGAAAACTCAATTAAAGGGATGTTACCAAGTTCACGTTTAGGTGAAAAACAAGGTAAAAAATTATTCGTTTATCGTGGCGCTGAACATCCACACGCTGCACAACAACCAGAAAACTACGAGTTACGTGGTTAATTAGAAGGAGGAAAAGACATTGGCACAAGTTGAATATAGAGGCACAGGCCGTCGTAAAAACTCAGTAGCACGTGTACGTTTAGTACCAGGTGAAGGTAACATTAAAGTAAACGACCGTGACGTACGTGAATACTTACCATTCGAATCATTAATCTTAGACTTAAACCAACCATTTGACGTTACTGAAACAAAAGGTAACTACGATGTATTAGTTAACGTTCATGGTGGCGGTTTCACTGGTCAAGCACAAGCTATCCGTCATGGTATCGCTCGTGCATTATTAGAAGCAGATCCTGAGTACAGAGGTTCTTTAAAACGCGCTGGATTACTTACTCGTGACCCACGTATGAAAGAACGTAAAAAACCAGGTCTTAAAAAAGCACGTCGTTCACCACAATTCTCAAAACGTTAATATTTCAAACTGTTACGATATTATTCGAATACAGATTTGTGTATCATATCAAAAGCACATCTCGACAAAGGTCGGGATGTGCTTTTTTATAGTTAAGGAAATTATTTAAGCTCTGAAGATAAATGAAAAATGAAATTACATATTGTTCCGCCCTTTGTTTGTTTATGTTGAATTAAACTGTTTAGAAATTCGCAATTGTTTATTTTTGCATCTATTTATAGTAAATTGAAGTTAATATGAATAAATGGACTGCTTTAAGCAATGAAGCGAGGACAAACAAAAAGGTTGTGAACAGATTGAATAAATATGAACGATTAGATGAAATCGCAAGACGTGTTCATGAAAAAGGAACAATACGTATTCAAGATATCGTCGATGACTTGAATGTATCTGATATGACGGTTAGGCGAGATCTGATTGAGCTAGAAGAACAAGGTGTTTTAACGAAAATACATGGGGGTGCTCGAAGCAATACGGCTTTTCAATATAAAGAGATGTCCCATAATGAAAAACATACGCAACAAATGGAAGAAAAAAAAGAGATTGCTAAAAAAGCGGCGCAACTGATTGAAGATGGCAACAACATCTTTCTTGGTCCTGGGACGACGATTGAATTGTTAGCTAGCGAGATTCAAAACAAGCGCTTATCGGTAGTCACCAATTGTCTTCCCGTATTTCACATTTTGTTTCGTAAACGCTCTGAACACTTCAATGTTTATTTAATCGGAGGCGCTCAACGAGAAATTACAGAATCATTTGTTGGTGAGATGGCCAATACGTTACTTGAGAAGATGCGTTTTTCTAAAATCTTTTTTAGTGCAAATGGAATTAAAGGTAATGATGTGATGACTTCTTCTTATGAAGAGGCTTATACGCAAAAATTAGCTATCGCCCACGCAAATGAGAAATATTTGCTTGCAGATGATTCTAAATTAGGCAAAGAAGATTTTGTTTCGTTTTGTGAGTTAACGGATCTCACAGCTATTGTAACGAACGATTTAACAGAAGAGCAACAGCGCATGATTCGCAATTATATTGAAGTGATTTAGTCACTCGTGTATTCCATGAATAAAAATTTTTATCTAATTCTAAAGACAGACGAAAGATTTCATACTTCGTCTGTCTTTTTTTGTCTAAATTGAGAACAAATCAAACTTAAATAAACATAAATCAACATTAGATGTTGTAAAAATGTTTATTTAAGTTTATAATTTAAACATAAAGAGATGAAAGCGCTTATTTCAATGTAAGTTTCAACATAGGCGATAACTTAGGAAGGATGATTAATGTGAAAGTAGTAATAGGTGCAGATCAGTATGGTTTAGCGTTAAAGGACCACATTAAAACTTATCTTGAAGAGAACAATTACGACGTATTAGATGTCACTGAAAAAAATACATCAGATTTTATTGATGTTACTGTAGCTGTGGCAAAAGAAGTTCAGAAAGATGATAGTAACTTAGGGATTGTCATTGATGAATATGGTGCAGGGAGCTTTATGGTAGCAACAAAAATCAAAGGCATGATAGCTGCAGAAGTGTCTGATGAACGTTCAGCGTATATGACGCGCAGTCATAACAATTCCAAAATGATTACAATGGGCGCTGCACTTGTGGGTGAAAAATTGGCCATTAATATTGTTAAAGGCTTTGTAGAAGGTTATTACGATGGCGGCCGTCATCAAATTCGCGTCGATATGTTAAACAAAATGTGTTAATAGGAGGCAATAAATATGAAAATAGCAATTGGTTGCGATCATATTGTAACAGATACAAAAATGGAAGTTTCTCAATTTCTAAAATCATTAGGTCATGAAGTCATTGATTGTGGAACTTATGACTTTACACGTACGCATTATCCGATTTTTGGTAAAAAAGTTGGAGAAGCAGTGACACGTGGAGAGGCAGATTTAGGTGTATGTATATGCGGTACAGGTGTGGGGATTAATAACGCCGTAAATAAAGTGCCAGGCATTCGTTCAGCATTAGTGAGAGATATGTCGACAGCGTTATACGCCAAAGAACAACTCAATGCGAATGTAATAGGTTTCGGAGGCAAAATTGTAGGTGAGCTTTTACTTTGTGATATTGTTGAAGCATTTATCAATGCAGAGTATAAGCCGACTGAAGAAAACAAAAAGTTGATTGAGAAAATATCTAAAGTTGAATCGATTAATCAAGAACAAAAAGATGAGCATTTCTTTGATGAGTTTTTAGAAAAATGGGACAAAGGTGAATATCACGATTAATTCTATCTTTTATATTTTGAAAATTTAGATAAAAAATGTGGTAGATTTATACGTTAAAAATCAACAACCAAATGTATTAACAAAATGAAGAGGTGTAAGACATGAGCTCAAAACAAACATTTTTAGAACAAGTCAGTAACGAAAACGGTATTATTTCTGCGCTTGCCTTTGATCAACGTGGCGCATTAAAACGTATGATGGCCAAATATCAAACAGGAGAACCTCAAGTAGAAGACATCGAAACTTTAAAAAAATTAGTTTCTGAAGAACTAACGCCTTATGCATCATCTATTTTATTAGACCCTGAATACGGCTTACCTGCGACACAAGTCCGTCATCCTGAAGCAGGGCTCTTATTAGCTTATGAGAAAACCGGCTATGACGTAAATGCTAAAGGTCGTTTACCAGACTGCTTAGTCGACTGGTCAGCAAAACGTATTAAAGAAGCTGGCGCACACGCTGTGAAATTCTTACTTTATTACGATATTGATGATGAGGAAGCGATTAATAATCAAAAAGAAGCCTATATTGAACGTATAGGTTCTGAATGTAAAGCGGAAGATATTCCGTTTTTCTTAGAAATTTTAGCGTATGATGACACGATTGAAGACAATAAAGGACCAGAATATGCCAAAGTAAAACCACGTAAAGTGATTGAAGCAATGCGTGTTTTTTCAAATGAACGTTTTGGTGTAGATGTTTTAAAAGTCGAAGTTCCAGTAGATATGAATTATGTGGAAGGATTTGGTGAAGGGGAAGCGGTCTATACGCAAGAAGAAGCGGCTGCTTACTTTAAACAACAAGACGAAGCCACAGAACTTCCTTACATTTATTTAAGTGCAGGGGTGTCAGCACAATTATTCCAAGACACATTACGTTTTGCATCTAAAGCTGGCGCTCAATTTAACGGTGTACTGTGTGGACGTGCCACTTGGGCAGGTTCAGTAGAAGCCTACATTAAAGAAGGCGAAACAGCAGCAAGAGAATGGTTACGTTCAGAAGGATACCGCAATATTAGCGAATTAAACAACGTTTTAAAGGACACAGCCGTATCATACAAAAAGCATGTTTAAAATTATTCAATTTTAGTGGAGGGGATTTCCATGAACAGAGAAGAAGTTACAATGTTAGGGTTTGAAATCGTTGCTTATGCTGGAGATGCACGTTCTAAATATTTAGAAGCTTTAAATGTTGCGCAAACAGGAGATTATGCGAAAGCGGAACAATTAATCGAAGAAGGCAACCAATGTATTGTTAATGCACATAATGCACAAACCTCTTTATTACAAAAAGAAGCGGCAGGTGATGATATCGCATACAGTGTGACGATGATGCATGGCCAAGATCACCTTATGACAACATTATTATTAAAAGATATGTTAAAGCACATCATTGAATTATACAAAAGAGGGAGTTAATCATTATGATGAATAAATTAATCGGTTTTATTGAAAAGGGTAAACCATTCTTTGAAAAGCTCTCTCGAAATATATATTTAAGAGCCATTCGTGATGGATTTATTTCAGCAATGCCTGTCATTTTATTTTCAAGTATATTTCTACTTATTGCCTACGTCCCGAATATCTTTGGATTTACATGGCCAAAACACATCGAAGCAGCCATAATGAAACCTTATGGGTATACGATGGGCGTTGTAGGTTTACTTGTCGCAGGGACTACCGCTAAAGCATTAACTGATGCCTATAACCGTCGACTTGAAAGTACGAATCAAATTAACTTTATTTCGACGATGCTTGCTTCAATTTGCGGATTTTTATTTTTAGCAGCCAACCCTCTTGAAGAAGGTGGTTTTGCGAACGCCTTTATGGGAACAAAAGGGTTATTAACAGCATTTTTATCTGCCTTTGTGACTGTTATTATCTATAACATATGTGTGAAAAACAATGTCACGATTAAAATGCCAAAAGAAGTGCCACCGAATATTTCTCAAGTATTCAAAGATTTGATTCCATTTACACTTGTTATTTTAGTGTTATATGGTTTGGATTTAACGGTGCGTGCCCTTATTAATACAAATGTGGCAGAAGCTATTGTAAAGATGTTTGAACCTTTATTTACAGCAGCAGATGGTTATGTGGGAATCACCTTAATTTTTGGTGCTTTTGCCTTGTTCTGGTTTGTCGGGATTCATGGCCCATCAATTGTTGAACCGGCGATTGCCGCAATCACCTATGCCAATATTGAAACAAACTTTAAAATGCTTCAAGCAGGTGAACATGCAGACAAAATTTTAACACCGGGTACGCAAATGTTTATCGTAACTATGGGGGGAACTGGGGCAACATTGGTTGTGCCGTTTATCTTCATGTGGTTATCAAAATCAAAAAGAAACAAAGCTATCGGTCGTGCGTCTGTCGTACCAACATTTTTCGGTGTGAATGAGCCGATTTTGTTCGGGGCACCGATTGTTTTAAATCCAGTCTTTTTTATTCCGTTCATCACAGCACCGATTGTTAACGTTTGGATTTTCAAATTTTTTGTTGATGTTCTAGGGATGAACAGTTTCAGTGTTGTACTTCCATGGACAACACCAGGTCCACTGGGCGTTATCATGGGAACAGGTTTCGAAGTGTGGGCATTTGTCCTTGCACTCGTACTGATTGTCGTCGATGTCCTCATCTACTATCCATTCTTTAAAGTTTATGATAAGCAAATTTTAGAAGATGAGTTAAAAGGGATTGATGGTTCAGACGAATTACGTTCAAAAGTCTCTGATAATTTTGATACGAAAAAAGCGGATGCGGTCATCGCCTCATCTGTTGGAACAACAACAGCACAAGAAACAAAAGCAGACCAAACGCAAACACAAGAGGCTAAAAGTGTCGACGATATTACTGAACAAACCAATGTACTTGTCTTATGTGCGGGTGGAGGCACAAGTGGTTTACTCGCAAATGCGCTTAATCAAGCAGCCGCAGAACACCATAAACCTGTGACGGCAGCCGCAGGAAGTTACGGCGCACATATGGATATTATGAAAGAATACGATTTAGTTATTTTAGCCCCACAAGTGGCATCTAACTATGAAGACATTAAACAAGATACAGATCGACTAGGTATTAAATTGGCTAAAACGCAAGGTGCCGAATATATCAAATTGACGCGAGATGGCGAAGGGGCACTACAATTTGTGAAAGATCAATTCAAATAAAAGGAGTCTTATACAATGAAAAAATTACCGAAGGATTTTATTTTCGGCGGGGCCACTGCAGCGTATCAAGCAGAAGGTGCTACTCAAACTGATGGTAAAGGTCGCGTCGCTTGGGACACATATTTAGAAGAAAATTATTGGTACACAGCTGAGCCAGCAAGTGATTTTTATCATCGTTATCCTGTAGATTTAGAGTTGAGTGAACAATTTGGGGTGAATGGTATTCGTATTTCCATCGCTTGGTCTCGTATTTTTCCAACAGGATATGGTGAAGTTAATGCCAAAGGTGTTGAGTACTATCACAACCTGTTCAAAGAGTGTTTAAAGCGTGGGGTAGAACCCTTTGTCACATTACATCACTTTGATACACCTGAAACGTTACATTCGGATGGTGATTTCTTAAATCGACAAAACATTCAACATTTTGTGGATTATGCAGCATTTTGTTTTAAAGAATTTGAAGAAGTGAAGTATTGGACAACATTTAATGAAATTGGTCCGATTGGCGATGGACAATATTTAGTTGGGAAATTCCCACCAGGGATTCAATATGATTTTGAAAAAGTCTTTCAATCTCATCATAATATGATGGTTGCCCATGCCAAAGCCGTAAAATTATATAAAGAACAAGGATATACTGGGGAGATAGGTGTAGTTCACGCATTACCAACAAAATATCCGTTTGATAAAAATAATCCTGAAGATGTGCGCGCTGCAGAACTCGAAGATATTATTCACAATAAATTTATTCTTGATGCGACATATCTTGGAAAATATTCTGAGGCCACAATGAATGGCGTTAAACACATTTTAGACGTGAATGGTGGACAACTTGATTTACGTGAGGAAGATTTTGAAGTTTTAGAAGCGGCTAAAGATTTAAATGACTTTTTAGGAATTAATTATTACATGAGTGATTGGATGCGTGGTTTTGATGGAGAAAGTGAAATTACGCATAATGGTAAAGGGGAAAAAGGCGCATCTAAATATCAATTAAAAGGGGTAGGTCAACGTGAATTTGATATAGATGTTCCACGAACAGATTGGGACTGGATGATTTATCCTCAAGGACTCTATGATCAAATTATGCGTGTAAAACGTGATTATCCGAATTATAAAAAAATCTATGTCACTGAAAACGGCTTGGGTTATAAAGATGAATTTAAAAATAACACAGTTGAAGATGATGCACGTATTGATTATGTGAAACAACATTTAGAAGTGATTGCGGATGCGATTGAAGATGGCGCAAATGTCAAAGGTTATTTTATTTGGTCATTGATGGATGTCTTCTCTTGGTCAAATGGTTATGAAAAACGTTATGGTCTTTTCTATGTGGATTTTGAGACACAAGAACGCTATCCTAAAAAAAGTGCATATTGGTATAAAAAGCTCGCAGAAACTCAAATCATTGAATAAGCGATTAAAATAACATCTAAAAATCAACAAAATTCATGTAGGCCTCTCAAAATTGGATTAAATAATTGGGAGAATGTATTAGTTTTTGAAACAATTGCCTACTTTATCGAAAAAGAGGCTCGGACATACACGTGTTCGAGTCTCTTTTATCTTCATTGAACGGAACTAAAGATAGTGCTATATTGAGGGAGAATTAAGGAGACACGTATGTGATGCTGAGTGGCACTACATTTGTCAATTTGAATCCAAGGAGGAAGTTGAAAATATGAAAGCTATTGTGAGTACACAGCCTTTCGAACTGAAAGAAGGCAATCTATTTAAAGAAATCGAAGTCACACATCCTCATCCTACGAAAGATGAAGTACTAATAAAAGTACATGCTACGGGAGTCAACCCTGTAGATACAAAAACACGCAAAGCCCCATTAAATGATGCGTATCGTATTCTAGGATTTGATGCTGCGGGGGAAATTGTGGCTTGTGGAGAAAATGTATCTGACTTTCATGTCGGCGACCGTGTATTTTATGCGGGATCTAATCAACGCCAAGGCGCTAATCAAACACATCAACTGATACCTACTGACTATATTGCGCGTATTCCTGATGACTTGTCTTACGAAGATGCTGCGGCGCTTCCATTAACAGCGTTAACCACGTATGAGACGTTTTTTGATGTGTTTGGTATTTCGAAAAACCCTGAAGATAATAAAGGGAAAACACTGCTTATTATTAATGGCGCAGGTGGCGTTGGAAGTATTGCCACACAAATTGCCAAAGCCTACGGATTAACGGTGGTCACAACAGCAGGACGCGAAGAAACGAAAGTTTGGTCCTTACAACAAGGTGCGGATGATGTATTGAATCACAAAAATTCACTCGTGGACGAATGGGCAAAAACAGAACGTCTTGCACCTGATTATATTTTCTGTACTTACGACACAGACGCTTATTTTGAACCGATGATTGAATTAGTACAGCCCCGTGGGCATATCGCAACGATTGTGGCATTCAAAGAAAAACAAGACTTAAATCTTTTGAAAAATAAAAGTATCACATTCACGCATGAGTTTATG